>CAYGWM010000230.1:0-2528 GCA_964353555.1 uncultured Spirochaetales bacterium | reverse complement strand
TCGACCACAGCTGGTTCGGGCGGCAGGCGGCGGTGGGATTCGGCGCCTACCCGAAATCGGCGCAGCGCGCTCAGCTCGCGCTGGCCGTCGTGAAGGCGGGCGTCGACTACCGGGATCTCTACCGCGTCAGCGAGGAGAAAGCAGGCAAGCTCTTTCGACTCGCCGCCGACGGCGCCTCCGCCCAGGAAATCCGCGCCGCTGCAGCGGCTTGACCCAGACGCGCTTCGCGCTCTCCCCAAGGAGGTCACCATGAGTACCGTTCTGCCCGCAGTCCACGGCCGCATCAACGACCTCGACAGCCACCTCCAGGTGGCGGCGTCTCAATGGGGCGAGGTCTTCGGCGAAGCGACGGCGCGGCTGGCCGAGCAGTTCCTCGGGAACCGGTTCTTCGACGACACCAACGAGCCCGAGCGCACGGTGGAGTCGGTGTGGAAGACGAAGGATCGAGGGCGCGATCGCCGAGGCCGAACGGGTCGTCGCAGGCGGGGCTCGGGCCGTCTTCATCCAAGACGGCATCGCGCCGGGCGGCTACTCGCCCGCTGCGCCCGAAGTCGACCCGCTGTGGTCGTTGCTCGCCGAAGCGCGCGTCCCGGTCACGTTGCACATCGGCGGCCAGCAACACTTCTTCGGAAGCGTGGCGTGGCCGGAGGCCGACCTGCTGCGACCCGGCAGCTTCTCGACCGGCGAACCCGTCGGCCCCCACATGCTGGCAACGATGCAGCTGTCACCGCAGAACTACCTCGCGAGCATGCTCTACGGCGGCGTGTTCGACCGGCATCCCGGACTCCGCGTTGGCGTGATCGAACTGGGAGCGATGTGGGTCGGACCTTTCGTCGATCTGCTGGAAGACCGCATGGCGCTCTCCCGTCGTCTGCGCGGGGCGCTGCAGCGGCGACCCACCGAAGTGTTCGTCGACCAGATCCGCGTGACCCCGTTCTTCTGGGAGCGAACGGCACGCCAGATCGAGCGCTACGGGATGCCGGAGGTCTACGCGTTCTCGACCGACTTCCCGCACGCCGAGGGAGGCACCGATCCGATCGGACGCATGGCCACCGACATCGAGCCGCTCGGCGCCGACGCCGTCGAGGCGTTCTTCGTCGGCAACGCCGAGCTGCTGCTGCCGAGCTGAGCGGCTCGAACAGCTGCTCGCACGAACGATGAAGCCGGCCCGCGCATGAGCTAAGAACGCGCGAGTTGCGAGGTCGATCGAACGTGCGGAAGACGGTCGCTCAGGGTTGGCTCGGCGCTGCCATGGCGCTTCTTCTCGGTGGATGCGGCTCCGCCCCCGAGACGACGGCGCCGACGGACGACGCGATGCGCGCCGAGTGCCGCGCCCGGGCGGCGATCCAGTACGGCATGCCGGAGACCGCGATGAACGTCGCGAGCCCGATCGGCCCCGGCGAGGGCGGCGGATTCGCGTTGCCCGGCTCCGTCGACAAGGGAGCCGAAGGCACCAAGACCTTCCTGTGCCGCTATTCGGCGGCGCGCGTGCTCTTCGACGTCATGGCGACCACGCCGGACGGCGAGTGAGCCTCCGTCGATTGCGAACCCACAGTAGGAGAGACGCGTGTTCCGAATCCCGATCCTCGCCATCGTTCTCGCGCTGACCGCTGCTCCGGCCGCCTTCGCCAAGGACACCACGGTCGACGTCCACTTCGACAAGGGCAAGCACGCGAAGGAGTTCACGTCGAGCATCACGGGCGACGCCGGCGTGAACTACATGCTGCAGGTCGCGGCCGGGCAGGTGATGCAGGTGCTCTTCTCGACGTCGAGCGGCTCCTGCTACATGAACGTCTTCGAGCCGGGCAACACGAGCGAGGCGGTCCACATCGGATCGACTTCCGGCAACGAGTTCGGTGCGAGCCCGACCAAGGCCGGCACCTACAAGATCCAGGTCTACCAGATGCGCGCGACCGCGCGTCGCGACGAGACGTGCAAGTACAGCATCTCGTTGGAGGTCACCGGCGAGGGCAAAGCCGGTGCGCCGGCGGCGGCGGCCCCGTCGGAAGCCGCCAAGGGCGCGTGCCTCTACAGGATCGGCGTGGATGCGGAGATCGCCCAGGTGAGCGCGCTGAAGCCCGGCTTCTGGGAACTCATCATGAAGGCGAAGAGCGGCCACAGGAAGGTCGCCTGCACCGTCAGCGACGACGGCGAGATCTCCGATTGGGTCGAGATGAAGTGACGCGCCGCGATCGAGGTGGCCGCGCAGCTCTGGCCCTTGGGCCCGCCGTTGGCGTTGCGGATCGCTCTCGCGCTGCGTCGGGATTCGTCATGACACTCATTCGCGGTCAAGAATCCCGCTTGGGCTGAGCATGCTCTGCTCAGGTTCCATGACGATTCTGGGCTGAGCGGGGGAAGCCAACGGGCGCGCGTCCGGTACTCTCGTCGCGTGCGAATCTCCCCGGAAGACTTGCGGCGACGGCTCGAGCGGGCGGACCGCCAGATCCTGATGCTGCGCCGCGCAACGCGCGAACTCCGCGCGATGGGCCGATCGATCCGCAGCGAACGGAACCATGGACCTCGACGAC
>CAYGWM010000229.1:0-2570 GCA_964353555.1 uncultured Spirochaetales bacterium | reverse complement strand
CCGAGAGCGTCACGTAGTCCTCCCAGTCGGGAGTCCGGAAGGCGACGCCGAACCTGCCGCTCTCGTCGAGCATCGCCTCGGTGTCGAGGTGACGCTTCCCGACGCCACGCAGCAGCCGATGGATCTGATCGATCGCGAGCACCGCCGTGGTGGGATCGTTGATCGCCGGCGACAGCGCCTTCGAAGCAATGTCGACGAGGATGCGGAACGCGAACATCGGATCCTGTTCGAGGGTCCGCTCCCGGCCGAACGCGAGCGCGCTGCGCAGCAATCCCGGATCGAGGCCGGCCGCGCCGCCGTAGAGGTGGAACAGCGGCTCGTCGACCGCGATGAACGTACCGACGCGCGGAACCAGCTCGATCAGCCCCTGCACCGCCTGGGCGCTCTCCGAGAGCCAGCGGAAATCGGCGGCCAGCAGCACAGCCGAGGAGTCTGCGTGGTAGAGCGTTCGGTCCGGAGCTGCCGGCCTCGCCGTCCACACCGACCGCCGCACATCCCGCTCCGCGTCCAGCGCGTGCGGATAGACGTCGCGGATCACGTCGCCACCGCTGGTCGCCACCCGGGCGATCACGCTCACGGGCCGCAGCGCCTTGAGCGAATAATCGATCATGTAGAGGAACATGCCGATGGCCACGAGGGTCAAGAGGCAACACACCAACGTCGACAGCTGCAGCACCGTGTCCTCGCTGCGGCCGAGGACCCCGATCGACAACGTGAAGGTGAGCACGATCAGCCCGATCGTGAACTTGACGGGGCGGTCCTGCAGGAAGGTCGTGGCGATCACGCGCGGCGTGAGCTGGGCGCTCGCGATCTGCACCGCGATCAGCAGCGCGGAGAACAAGAACACCAGGAACGACAGCATCGAGGCCGCGATCATGCCGAGGAGCGCGCGCGAGCCGTTCGGCCCGAACCCGAACCACGCCCATCCGGTTGCCTGGTCGATCTTGCGCAGGACCACGGTCAGCACCACCGCGAGCACCATGGCGACGACCGGAAACAGCCAGACCGAAGCCACGCCGAAGCTCGACAACCGGTCAGCGAGGTGGCGGAGGCGGACGAATCTCATGGCCATCGATGGCAAGGTGCCGAACAGCTCCTGATTCCGCCGCTGCCACTCCGCAGGGTCACGTGCGAAGTGGCGCGATCGCTGGGACCCGGTGTACAGAGCGCGGGATGCAAGCCAGCCGATCGCCCGACATTGCCCGTACCACGCTCCAGCTCCTCGCGCTCGGTGTGCTGATCGCCAGCGCCTTCTGGATCGTAAAGCCGTTCCTGCTCGCGTCGACCTGGGCCACGATGATCGCGGTCGCAACCTGGCCGCTCTTGCTGCGAGCGCAGGCGTGGCTGGGCGGCAGGCGCTCCCTCGCGACTGCGTCGATGACGCTCGCGCTGCTGCTGATTCTGGTGGTACCGCTCTACCTCGCCATCGACACCCTCGTGTCGAGCGCCAACTGGATCGCGGACCGGTCGCAATCGTTGACGACGCTGAGCGTTCCGCAGCCCCCGGCCTGGCTGGAGACGTTGCCGATCGTCGGTGCGAAGCTCGCGGCACGGTGGCAGCAGCTCGTGGCCGCGGGTCCGGAGGAAGCGGCTGCGCGAGTCGCGCCCCATGCCCGCGCGATCGCCGTCTGGCTCGCGGGTCAGGTGGGCAGCATCGGGATGCTGGTCGTGCAGTTCCTGCTCACGGTGATCATCGCTGCGCTTCTGTATGCGAACGGCGAGACGGCAGCCCGGGGCGCAAACCAGTTCGCGCGGCGCCTCGCGGGGCCGCGCGGGGAAGACGCGGTGCATCTCGCGGGACAGGCGATTCGAAGCGTCGCGCTCGGTGTCGTCGTCACCGCCGTTCTTCAGACCGCTGCGACGGGCCTCGGACTGGCGATCGTCAGCGTGCCGTTTGCGGAGATCCTCACCGCCGTGACTTTCATGCTGTGCGTCGCGCAGGTGGGGCCTGGGCTCGTGCTGATCCCCTCGGTGATCTGGGTCTACTCGGCACAGGGAGGTATGTGGGGCACCGGCTTTCTCGTCTGGGCGATCTTCGCCGGCACCTTCGACAGTTTCCTGCGCCCGATGCTGATCAAGCGCGGCGCCGATCTTCCCATGTTGCTGATCTTCGCGGGAGTGATCGGCGGGCTCATCGCCTTTGGCATCATCGGGCTCTTCATCGGGCCGGTGGTGCTCGCGGTGGCGTACACGCTGCTGGTCGAATGGGTATCCCAGGGCACTCCCTCGGATGAACAAGGGCCGCCGACGGCAGCGATGCACGAAGTCGAGGAGTGACCGCGGGCTCGAAGCCGCATCGACGCGGCATCGCGACGGAATCCTGCGCGGATCTCTAGAGCAAGATCCCGAAGAGCTTCTTCAGCAGGTCTTCCAGCGACATCATCGTGAGCGCGAGCGGGACGACTGGCAGAAGCGTCACGCCTGCGAGCTGGAAGACGGCCTCCTTGGTCACGGGTACCGCACGCATCGTCCGCACCACCTCGAAGCTGTTCCCCAGGTCGGCGAGCGATTGGAGGTCGGCGCTCCCCACCAACTGCTCGCCGGCCGGCGCGCCGCCGCGCAGCCACTTG
>CAYGWM010000228.1:0-2597 GCA_964353555.1 uncultured Spirochaetales bacterium | reverse complement strand
GAGTAGGAGCAACCCGTCAAGGAGTGCGATGGCGGTCTCGGCCTCGGTGCGGCGCCCGTTGGCTCTTCCGCTCAGCCGGGAATTGACATAGATCCCGTTATCGGACCCAGAAGCCCGCTTGGACTGACTATGCTCTCGTCGCGTTCAGCGATTTCCAGTGCCCGTTCTGCGCCCGCGTGAATCCGACCCTCGAGCAGATCTTGAAGGCGTACCCGGACAAGGTGAAGCTGGCCTTCAAGCATCTTCCGCTGCGCATCCATCCCGACGCACCGGGCGCGTCCGCCGCCGCGGAGTCCGCGCATCGCCAGGGCAAGTTCTGGGAGATGTACGACAAGATCTTTGCGAACCAGCGCGAGATCAAGCCAGACAAGCTGCGTGACTACGCGAAGGAACTCGGTCTCGACCTCGCGAAGTACGACAAGGACGTCGCGTCGCCGGACGTGAAGAAGCGCATCGACTCCGATTCGGAGGAAGCCGACAAGCTCGGTGTGTCGGGCACGCCCGCCTTCTTCATCAACGGACGGTATCTCTCCGGCGCGCAGCCGTTCGAGAGCTTCAAGAAGATGATCGACGAGGAACTGGCAAGAGGTTGGTCAACGCTCCGCTCCCGATTCCCGCGTAGATAGGGATGAGAAGGCCAACCCCTCACGGGATCCGGTAATACCGGTCCTGGGGCCACCTACTTCCACACCCGCAGCGGGCAGTGCCGCGCAACGTGGACGAAGTCTTCGTCGGTCGTCAGCAGTGTCAGCCCATGGCGGATGCAAAGCTGTGCCAGCAGCGCGTCGATGGTGCCCAGCTGCACGCCCGCGCGGCGGCAGCGATTGCGCAGTTCGGCGGCATCAATATGGTTTTGCCGGTCGGGGCTGAGCAGCGGCAGCGCGGCAAACCTTTCGATGATGTCCTTGCGCGCGCGCGGTCCGGCGAAACCCTGCAGCAGTTCCTGCAGCACCAGCCCCGTGGTGACGACGATCTCATCGCCCTCCAAGGCGGCGCGCAACGCCTGTATCTGAGGCACGTCGCCATCGCGGTCGCGGCGCAAGGCCAGCGACCAGACACTGGTGTCGACGAGCAGGGTCACTTGCGGGACCGTTCGGCCTTGTAGTCGAACGACTTGTCCCATTCGAGCTTGCCCATCAGTTCGACCAGCCGCTTCTGGCCGCGCCGGGCAATGAACTCCTCCAGCGCGCGGGTGACCGCAGCCTTCTTGGTGCGTTCACCGCTGACTTCCACCGCGCGTTCAATCAACTCCGGGTCGAGGGATAGGTTCGTTGCCATGTGTGACTCCTTACACACCAGTCTACACAACATCCGGGGCCCGGCCAAGCCGGTCTCGATCGAGCTTGTGTCGACGCGGGCCGATCACCGCATCGAATCGGCCGCGCCGGGGTCTTCCAGGCCGGTGCTTCTGGGATGAGCCTTTCCACTACGGGGGAAAGACCTGGGAGAAGGAAGGGGTAGTGCAACGTCCTTTCTGTAAAAGCCGACGCCGCCCGGCGTAGGGTCGAGGTGGCGGGCCAAGCCCGCTCTCCTTTTGGGTAACCACACCTACGAGGAACTCGACGACATGGCCCGCCACGAGGAGCAGCCTGCCGCGATCGAGAGCGTGCTGGAACTGCTGAGCGAACACGGACTCGGTGCGATGGCAAAGGCGATGCAGACGTTGCTGAACGGAGCGATGAAGCTCGAACGAAGTGAGTTCCTGCGCGCGTCGCCGGGCGAGCGGACGGACGAACGCGCGGGCCATGCGAATGGCTTCAAGGACAAGGCGATGCGGACGCGGGTTGGTTCGCTCGCGCTACCGGTGCCGCAGGTGCGGCCGCTGCCGGGGGCGCGCCACTCGGGTTCTACCCGCAGTCGTTGGAGCGGGGCGAACGCAGCGAGCGCGCGCTGAAGCTCGCGATTGCCGAGATGTACGTGCAGGGCGTGTCGACCCGGCGCGTGACCGAGATCACGCGCGAGCTGTGCGGGCTCGAAGTCACGAGCACCGATGTGTCGCGCGCCGCAGCGGAACTGGATGCGCAGCTCACGGCCTGGCGCGAGCGGCCGCTCGGCCGTTGCGCATACCTCGTGCTCGACGCGCGCTACGAGAAGGTCCGCCACGCCGGAGAGGGGATCAGCTGTGCCGTGCTGGTCGCGATGGGCGTCGGCGAAGAGGACGGCAAGCGCATGCTGCTCGGCGTCTCGGTGTCGCTCTCCGAGGCCGAAGTCCACTGGCGCGCATTCCTCGAGGGGCTTCGCAAGCGCGGGCTCGAAGTGACCAAGCTCATCACGAGCGACGATCACGCGGGCCTACGCGCTGCGCGACGCGCCGTCTTCCCGAACCTGCCTTGGCAACGCTGCCAGTTCCACCTGCAGCAGAACGCACAACACTATCTGCCCAACGTCGCGCTGCGTCCGCAGGTCGCACGGGATCTGCGCTCGGTGTTCAACACCGCCGATCGCGCTGAAGCGGACGAATGACTCGCCAAGCTGGTCGAGAAGTACCTCTGCGTTCATCAGCGACGCGATCGGCGCCGCCCTGCGCGTCTGCGAGTTCGCGGATCGTGGCCAGCTCGACGAACGAGGCGTAGTAGTCGGAAGGTGGCGCCTGATTC
>CAYGWM010000227.1:0-2602 GCA_964353555.1 uncultured Spirochaetales bacterium | reverse complement strand
CCGGACCTGAACTGTGGCCTCGTCGATCCCTTCTGGTCCCAGCGCTGAGCCAAGGCCTCGCTTCGGGGACGTTGGTTGCGTAAGTTGCGTCGCGTCCGGAAGGGGACGTTGGTTGCGTAAGTTGCGTCGCGGATAGCCTTCGCCTCGTCGGCTAAATCACTTCGCGACGCAACTCACGCAACCAACGTCCCCGCTCAGAGAGTCCGCGCTCAGACGAGAGGTAGAGCAATGCGCATCGGCATCTTCGCCGCACTGGCGAATCCCTTCGCGACCCCCGACTACCTGAACACGCTCGGCCCGGCCGCCGAGGCGCGCGGTTTCCACTCGCTATGGGTCGCCGAACACGTCGTGCTCTTCGATCTCTACGCGTCGAAGTACCCGTATGCGGCCGATGGCAAGATCCCTGCCGGCGGTGAGAGCGGCATGCTCGAGCCGTTCACCGCGCTGGCGTTCCTCGCGGCGAGCACGGCGCGGATCCGCCTCGGCACCGGGATCTGCCTCGTTCCGCAGCGCAATCCGGTGTATACCGCGAAGGACGTCGCCGCAATCGACTGGCTGTCGAATGGC
This sequence comes from uncultured Spirochaetales bacterium, assembly GCA_964353555.1. Lineage (GTDB taxonomy): Bacteria > Myxococcota_A > UBA9160 > UBA9160 > PR03 > PR03. The sequence goes on along the minus strand of CAYGWM010000227.1, from coordinate 2,035 downwards.
CGCTTCGATTTCGGCGTCGGCGTCGGCTGGCTCGAAGAGGAGTTCCGTGCCTGCGACGTGCCGTTCGAACAGCGCGGCGAACGCACCCGCGACTACCTCGCCGCGATGCAGGCGCTGTGGACGCAGCCCGTCTCGCACTACGATGGACCCTTCTACCGCTTCCAGTCGTTGCGCCAGTACCCGAAGCCGATCCAGACGCCGCACCCGCCGATCCACTTCGGCGGTGAGAGCAACGCCGCACTGCGACGCGTCGCCGAGATCGGCCAGGGCTGGTATGGCTTCAACCAGCTGCCCGAAGCGGTGCCGGCGCACCTGGCGCGGCTCGATGCGTTCCTCGCACGCGCGGGCCGCAAGCGCTCCGAGATCGAGATCAGCATCTCGCCGTACATGCAGCCGATCGACTTCGACGCGGTGCGCCGCTACCGCGATGCGGGCGTCGATCAGGTGATCTTGCTGGTGGTCGCCGGCAACCGCGACGGCTTGCTCGCGCGCCTCGACGAACTCGCCAAGACGATCGTCGAACCCGCACAGGGCCTGTGAACCCGATCTACCAAAGCGAGCAGAACCGCGACGTGCCGGTCGCGGCGCCCGACGAGTTCGCGCCCGTCGTTCTCCAGGGGCACGGCGCGCAGCAGCCGCTGCGGATCTGGCCGCCGGTCGTGCTGGCGCCGATGGCCGGCGTCACGAACATCCCGTTCCGCGCGCTCTGTCGCCGCTTCGGCGCCGGTCTCTATGTATCGGAGATGATCACCGCACGCGGACTCGTCGAGAACAACGCCAAGACGCTGCACCTCGCGAGCTTCGCACCCGACGAGAAGCCGCGCAGTCTGCAGCTCTACGGCGTCGAGCCGGTGTCGCTCGGCGAAGCGGTGGCGTGGCTGGCGGGCGAAGGCCGCGTCGATCATATCGACATGAACTTCGGATGCCCGGTGCGCAAGGTCACGCGACGCGGCGGCGGCGCCGCGCTGCCGTGGAAGCGCGCGCTGTTGCGGCGACTCGTACAGGCCGCCGTGCGCAACGCCGGACCGATCCCGGTGACGATCAAGTTCCGCATCGGCATCGACGATGCGCACGAAACCTTCCTCGACGCGGGCCGCATCGCGGAGGACGAGGGCTGCGCCGCCGTCGCGCTGCATTCGCGCACCGCCGCGCAGCTCTACGACGGCGAAGCGCGCTGGGACGCGATCACCAGGCTCAAGGCCGCCGTGCGCACGATCCCGGTGTTCGGCAACGGCGACATCTGGGAGGCCCACGACGCACTGCGGATGATGCGCACGACCGGCTGCGACGGCGTCGTGGTAGGCCGCGGCTGTCTCGGCCGCCCGTGGCTGTTCCGCGATCTCGCCGATGTCTTCGCCGGCCGCGAGCCCGCCGATCCGCCGTCGCTGCAGCAGGTGCTCGCGACCGCGCTCGAGCACGCCGAGCTCTTGGTGCAGTGGTTCGGCGAGGACCGCGGCGTGCGGATGTTCCGCCAGCACGGCGGCTGGTACACCAAGGGATTCCGCGGCGGCTCGAAGCTGCGCCCGCGCATCATGAGCGTCGCGACGCTTCCCGCGCTGCGCGAAGTGCTGGCGAGCGCCCGTGCCGACGACCCGTTCCCGCCCACCGCAATGCGTGTGCCGCGCGGCAAGAGCAGCGGTCGCCAACGCGTGGTGCTCCCCGAGCACTGGCTCGACGACCGCGACGACCCGACACCGCCCGGCTGCGAGGCCGAAGACGCGACGTCGGGCGGCTAGGGATGGGCGACGGAGCGCTGCGCGACGCCTGGCTCGAGGGCGATCCGCCGGCCGATCCGCTGCCGCAATTGCGCGGTTGGATCGACGACGTGCATGCCGAGCCGGGCATCGCCGAACCCGATGCGGCAACCCTCGCCACCGCCGACGCGAACGGCCGCCCGTCCGCGCGCGTCGTACTGGTGCGCGCGCTCGATCTCGAACGCGGCGTGGCGCTCTTCTACACCAACCGGAGCAGCGGAAAGGGACGCGCGATGGCGACGGCTTCCGCGGCGGCGCGTTCCGCGCGACGCGGTTGATGC
>CAYGWM010000226.1:0-2630 GCA_964353555.1 uncultured Spirochaetales bacterium | reverse complement strand
AGTGGTGCCGGCAACCCGTTCAAATATGGTTTCATCGGCGACACCGACACGCACAATGCCGCGGCCAGTCACGAGGAATACAACTTCACCGGCAAGTTCGCGTTCGAAAACAACGCCAAGGAGCGGCTGACCGGCGTCCCCGGTGCGCCGGCGGGCCAGATTCAGCAGATTCAGGAGTTCAGCTCGGGTGGCCTGGCGGGGGTCTGGGCGCCGCAGAACACGCGAGAGGCGATCTATGATGCAATGCAGCGCAAGGAAACGTTCGCAACCTCGGGCCCGATGATGAAAGTGCGCTTCTTCGGCAGCTTCGACTATGCGCCCGGTGATGTGTCGAAGGCCGATTTCGTCAAGACTGCCTACGCGAAGGGCGTGCCGATGGGCGGCGACTTGAAGCCGGGCGCCGGCAAGGCGCCGACATTCCTGGTCAGCGCGCTGAAGGATCCCAAGAGCGGCAACCTCGACCGTATCCAGATCGTCAAGGGCTGGCTCGACCGCGCTGGCAAGCAGCACGAGAAGATCTTCGATGTCGCCTGGTCCGGCGACCGCAAGATCGGCGCCGACGGCAAAGTGCCGCCGGTCGGCAACAGCGTGGATCTGAAGACTGCGACGTACACCAATGCCATCGGCGCGCCGCAATTGGCCACCGGCTGGACCGATCCCGAGTTCCAAGCGGACCAGCGCGCCTTCTATTACGCCCGTGTCCTCGAGATACCGACCCCGCGCTGGAACACCTATGACGCGGCCCGGCTGAATATGCCGCCACTGACCAAGGTGCCGGCGACCATCCAGGAACGCGCCTGGAGTTCGCCGATCTGGTATGCGCGGAACTGACGTTTCTCGGATCCATCGACGCATTGGTTTGCGGCGGGGCTCGGTGCTCCGCCGCACTATTTGGTGGAGTCGAGTTTGAAGATCGGATCCGTGCTGAGAGAACCGCTGCTGCACTTCCTGTTGATCGGACTGCTGCTGTTTCTGCTCTTTGGCAAGGTGGCGCCGCGATCCGATCAAGGCACCCGGATAACGGTCGATCGCGCCGCGATCGCAGCCCTCGCCGGGCAATTCCAGGCCGTCTGGTCACGTCCGCCGACACGCGATGAAGTGAATGGCCTGATCGACAGCCATGTCCGGGACGAAATCCTGTACCGCGAAGGCATCGCCCTCGGACTGGCGAAGGATGATCCGATCATCAAGCGCCGTGTGCGCCAAAAGCTGGAGGTGCTGATCGAAGAGGAAGGCGAAGTCAGCGCTGCGAACGACGTCGAGCTGAGCGCCTACTTGAGCACCAACGCGGAAAAGTTTCGCATGCCACCGGTCCTCAGCTTCGATCAGGTGCTCTTCGATCCCGCCGACTACGGCGACGATCTGGAATCCGCGTTGAAGACGTCAATCACCGCATTGAACGGCGGCACCGCACCGGAATCGCAAGGCAAACCCAGCATGCTGCCGATGCACGTGAAAGATCTGCCGATGGATCTGGTCGTCCGCGATTTCGGTGATGAGTTCGGCAAAGCACTGGACGCCGCGCCAGTGGGGCCATGGCTCGGGCCGATTCGCTCCGGGTTCGGCGTGCACCTGATTCGCATTGCCGAGCGCAAACCGGGGTACTTGCCTGCGTTGGACGAAGCCCGCAAAGCAGTAACCCGCGAGTGGGAGAACGACCGCCGCCAGGCGGCATTGGCAGCCAACTACGCCCGTCTGCGTAAAGACTACGACGTCGTCATTGAAGGCGAAAACGCGGAAGCGGCGGCCAAGTGATGCGCCGCGCACTCGAAGTGTTCGCATTCATGCTGTTGGCGCTCGCGTTGCCGGCCAAGGCCGATGAATTCCGCCCGGCCTATCTGCAGCTCACACAGACCAGCGCGAATTCCTACGACGTACTCTGGAAATCTCCAGCGCTGGATGAGAACACTCCGCTGAAGGTCCATCCGGTGTTTCCTGCCGGTGTCACCGAGCAAGGCGCCAGGCGCAGCACTTTCGCCGCCGGCACGATGCGTGAGCGTTGGCGCATCAATGTTCCCGGCGGTTTGAACGGCAAGGCCATTGCGTTTCCGGGCCTGGCCGACTCGCGCATCGACATCCTGGCGCGGCTGGAGCGTCTGGATGGCAGCGTACAGCTGGAACGTATCCTGCCGAGCCAGTCGAGCTTCACCGCAAAGGCAAGTCCCGGCGCATATGAAGTAGCAAGAACCTACGTCGTCATCGGCATCGGGCACATCCTGCTCGGCTTCGACCACCTGCTGTTCGTGCTGGCGCTGGTGATGATCGTGAAATCGACCCGGCGCTTGCTGGCCACCATCACCGCGTTCACGGTGGCACACTCGATCACGCTGAGCCTGGCGACCTTGGGCGTGGTGCATGTGGCCGGTCCGCCGGTCGAGGCCATCATCGCGCTATCGATCGTGTTCGTCGCCAGCGAGATCATCCATCAGCGGCAAGGCCGCGAAGGCCTGGCATCGCGCAAACCCTGGGTCGTGGCGTTTGCCTTCGGTCTGCTGCATGGATTGGGTTTCGCCGGCGCGCTGGCCGAAGTCGGCTTGCCGGAGAATTCCATTCCACTTGCGCTGCTGTTCTTCAACGTCGGCGTGGAAATCGGCCAGGTGCTTTTCATCGTGGCGGTGTTGGCGATCTAC
>CAYGWM010000225.1:1264-2640 GCA_964353555.1 uncultured Spirochaetales bacterium | reverse complement strand
GCGCCGCACCCGCTGCAGAAGCGCGCGCCGGTCGGGTTCGTCTGTCCGCAGCTCGCGCAATCCATCGCGTGCGCTCCGTCGCCGCCCCGCATCGTAGGCGGCTCGAGGATCGCCTGCTTTTACCGAAGCGGGTGTGAGCTGGCCCACAGCGCGGGGAAGCTCCCGAGCCGCTAGGGTCGGCAGCCGCCGGACTCGAGGCGGCGCAGGAGATCGAAGATGAAGCAGTTCCAGGGGAAGATCGCGGTCGTCACCGGCGGCGGAACCGGCATGGGCCGCGAGCTGGTGAAGCAACTCGCCGCCGGTGGTTGTCACGTCGCGCTCTGCGACGTGTCCGAAGAGAACATGGTGGTCACGCGGTCCGAGAGCCTCGCCGGCGCGCCAGCGGGGACCCGCGTCACGACGCACCGCTGCGACGTGTCGAGCGAGGCCGAGGTGCTCGCCTTCCGCGACGCGGTGCGCGCGGAGCACGACACCGATCACGTGCACCTGCTCTTCAACAACGCCGGCATCGGCGGCGGCGGGAGCCTGTTCACGGACGACCGCGCCGACTGGGAGCGCACCTTCGCCGTCGATTGGTGGGGCGTCTATTACGGAACGCGCGCGTTCCTGCCGCTGCTCGTGGCGAGCGCGGAGGCGCGCATCGTGAACACCAGCAGCGTGAACGGATTCTGGGCGAGCCTCGGACCGGGAACGCCGCACACCGCCTACAGCGCCGCCAAGTTTGCGGTGAAGGGCTTTACCGAGGCGCTGATCACCGATCTGCGTATCCACGCCCCGCACGTGAAGGTGTCGCTGGTGATGCCGGGTCACATCGGCACCTCGATCTTCTTCAACACCGCCGCCGTGCTCGGCCGGCCGAGCCCGAAGGAGATGACCGCGGAGGACCTGCGGCCGATGCGCGATCGCTTCGGCGCCGCTGCCGGCGCGCTCTCCGACGACCAGCTGCGCGCGATCCTCCAACAGGTCGGCGAGCAGTTCCGCGACCACGCGCCGACCAGCGCCGCCGAGGCCGCGACCATCATCCTCGACGGCGTCCGCGGCGACGTCTGGCGGATCCTTGTCGGCGCGGATGCAATCGCACTCGACGAGATGGTTCGAGCCGCGCCCGAGCAGGCCTACGAGACCTCGTTCGTGCAGCAGCTCAACCAGCAGGGATTCTTCGCGATGGTGCAGCGCGGTTGATCGCACAAGAAGCGGCGCCTGGCGTCAGGTTTCCAGGTTGTCAGGTCATCCAAACAAGTTGACGCCAAACAAGTTGACGCCGGGCTCCTCCACCCGCGCCGCGGATGCCCGACGTCCGCCGTGCTGAGCCGCGTTTGGAGATCGACGCCATGCTGCGTCGCAATGCCGGCTACCTGCTCGGGCGTGACGTCGCG
>CAYGWM010000225.1:0-1164 GCA_964353555.1 uncultured Spirochaetales bacterium | reverse complement strand
CCAGAAGTTCACCAGCGTCACCAGCAGCAGCGCCCAGCGCAGCGACGCGTCGCCGAGTCCGGCCGCGCGCGCCAGGAAGTCGCTCGCTGCGCCGACTGCGAGCGGGCCGAGCCCCATGCCGATCAGGTTCAGCAAGAAGAGCAGCACCGCCGACGCGGCGGCGCGCATGCGCGGCGTCGCCAACGCCTGGGTGGTTGCGAACGTCGGCGCCAGGTACGTCGCGCCGAGCAGCGTCGCGGGCGCGCCGCACGCGAGTGCCATGAGCGTATCGGGCAGCAAGTAGAAACCGACGCTCAACGGCGCGGCGACCAGAATCGAGATTCCCGGCAGCCATAAGCTCCAGCGCGCGTCGCTACGCCAGAGTCGATCCGTGAGCACGCCGCCGGCATAGGTGCCGAGTCCGCCCGCCACGAGCGCGAGGCCCGCGAGCCAGCTGCCGGCCTCTCCGGTTCCCATGCCGTGCATGCGCATCAGGAAGGCCGCGTTCCAGGTAGCGACGCCATACGCCACGAGTGCGTGCAGCGATCCGGCGAGCGAGAGGTGGCGAAAGCTGCGCAGCGCCCACAGGTGTCGCGCGACCACCGCCGCACTCGGTGGATCGCTCGCATGCGCAACGCGAGGCGGCTCGCGCAGCGTGAGCTGCGCGACGACCGCGAGTGCGACACCAGGCAGTCCCACTACCAGGAACGCCGTGCGCCAGCCGAACCACTCGTTGATCCAGCCGCCCGCGAAGACGCCGAACGCCGCGCCGATCGGGATGCCGAGCGAGTAGATTCCGAACGCGCTGGCGCGGCGCTCGGGCGGGAAGGAATCGGCGATCATCGAGTGCGCGGCCGGCGAGCAGCCCGCTTCGCCGACGCCGACGCCGATCCGTGCCAGGAAGAGCTGCGTGAAGCTGGTCGCGAGCCCGCACAGCGCCGTCATCGCACTCCACACGAAGAGCGAGAACGACACGATCGTCTTGCGCGAGCCGCGATCTGCCAGCAGCGCGATCGGAATCCCGAGCGTCGAGTAGATCGCGGCGAACGCGATGCCTGAGAGCAGTCCGAGTGCCGTATCCGAAGGGTCGAACTCCGCCTTGATCGGCTGGAGCAGGATCGAGAGGATGCTCCGATCGATGAAGTTGAAGACGTAGATGACGAGCAGCAGACCGAGCGCCCAGGC
>CAYGWM010000224.1:0-2642 GCA_964353555.1 uncultured Spirochaetales bacterium | reverse complement strand
GCTTGCTTCCGATGACCTGCGCCCGGCTTGGCAGGCGGTGCATCGCTCGGCACTTCGCCGGGCCGGTAATCGGGCAACTGACGGGACGGGAAGATGGCCAGCAATGACACGAGACCCAAGGCGAAAAACGCGATCTTGAGCGCACGAAGGCGGGCATCCTCATTGATGCGCATGGCCTCGGTGATCTGTTCGGGCGTGGCGGTCGTCCTCTTCAAGCGCTCTTCCAGCCGCGCGTTGCTGAGGAAGTTGATGCTGTCGAGATCGACCTGCTCCTTCAGTTCGGCGGTAATGACCGGGTTCGCGGTGAGGCTACTCATCACGCCGGCGCTCAATACCCCGACCACGAGCGTGCCCATCAAGGCGGTGCCCACGGACGCGGCCAGGTTTCCGGCCGTGCCCCGGAGTGCGCCCACGTCGGCTGCCAGTTCCTTGGGCGACGAGGTGACGAGCACGTTGAAGAGCAACGTCACCAACGCGCCTTGGCCGATGCCAAATGCCACGAGGCCGAGCAGCACCGGGAAGGTGCTCCAGTTATTGCTGACGACAAAAGCCAGCCAAATAGCGCCGGCGGCGACCAGCGTGAACGCATAACTGGCGATCTGCCGCGGGGTGAAACGCGAGTAGAGTCTGACGATCAGGATGGCGGTGAAGAAGACCGAAAGGTTGAAGGGCATCATCGCCAGCGCGGTCTGGAAGGCATCGCGGCCTTGGACGATCTGGATGTAAAGCGGCACCGAGAAATTGGTGGCCGCTTCCATGCCGACGATCATGAACATCATCAGAACCGTGGCGCGTTCCTTGTTGGATTCCACCACCTCCAGCGCGAAGAGCGGCATCTTGCCATCGGTCTGGCGTTTCCGCGTCCAGACGAGGAACGCCGAGACCAGCATCAGGCCGACGACGATCATCAGCGGTGCCGGAGAAATGCCTAGCACGTCGAAGGGTGCCGCCGGTCGCGCCAGCAACAGCCCAAAGCTCCGGAGGTTGTTGAAGCCGAAGCTCAGCAAGATCACAGCCGACGAGACCAGGAGCACGCCGAAGAGGTCGATCTTCACCTCGGGGCGGCTGACCGAAGGCTTGAGCTTGAAGCTCAGAATCAGGATCGCGAGCGCGTGAACGATGAGAAGACCGAAGGCGACACGCCAACTGACGAACCTCTCCAAAGTGCCAATGACGAGAAACGCCAACACCGACGCCATGGCCCGTGCCGAACCCAGCCAGCCGAGCGCCTTGGCCTGCTGTCCGCCGCGAAAATGATTGGCGATGAGCACGACCAGCGTGGGCACCAATGCAGCGCCAGCCAGACCGCACAGCGCCTGCGCCGCGAGCATCACGCTCGCAGTCGGACTGAGCACCATGATGATCAATGCAACCAGGAACAGCGAGACCGCCGACTGGAAGAAGAGCCTCGAGCCGAAACGCTGGCCGAGCTTGGCCCCGAGCATGATGAAGCCGGAGACGCCCAGCGAATACATGACGATCGCCGTGCCCACGGTGGTCGGAGGCACGTTGAAGTCGCGAACCATCCCACCCATCGAGATGGGCAGGGCGGCGACGTTGAACGACATCAGCGCCTGACCCATCGCGATCACGATCATCGGCAGCCAGGGATCCTGCGTTTCAGTTTCGGTGCTGGACATGGCTTTGTGCTCATGGTGCGGGTGTTCCTTACGGGCGGTAGCTGAGTTGAATAACGGATGAAGGGTGGCGGAGGGAAGGGAATTACTTCTCCGGCTGCGAGACGAAGAGATCCATGCCCAGCCGCTGCGAGAGAAACTTGGCGACAAGCTGCCCCTTGACGCTGTTGCCGGCACTGTCGAGCGGCGCGGCGAATGTCCCGAGCCCGCCTTTGCCCGGTGAGACCGTGACAATTCCGCCACCAATGCCGCTCTTACCCGGCAGCCCGATGTCAAAAAGCCAGTCGCCCGAAGTCTCATACAGACCGGCGGTGGCCATGACGGCCAGTGCGTAATGGCAGACGCTGGCATCCACCACCCGTTCTTTGGTCAGCGGATTCACCCCGCCGTCGGCCAGCGTCGCACCCATCACCGCCAGATCCTTCGCGCTGACATTCAGCGCGCACTGCTTCGTGTAGAGGTCCACCGCTCGAGCCGGGTCATCATAGATACGACCAAAACTCTGGAGCATGCGGGCGATGCTTTGGTTGCGGAAGTTCGTCGCTGTCGCGGAGGCATAGACCTCCTCGTTGAGCGGCAGGGTCCGTCCGGCAAACCGCGACAACCCTTCATGCACGAACGTCCACTTCGCCTCGAAAGTATCGCCCGGCACCAGGCTGGTGGTGGCGATCGCCCCGGAATTCACCATCGGATTGGTCTGCCCGCCCGGTCCGCGCTCGATGCCTTCGAGTGAGTTGAACGCCCGTCCCGTGGCATTCACGCCGATCTTCTGCCGCACTTCCTCCACGCCCAGAGCCTGGCAGACCAGGGCGAAAATGAACGGCTTGGAGACGCTCATGATCGTGAACTCATAGTCTGCGTCGCCGACCGAGTGGATCTTCCCGTTGGTCCCCACCACGCAGATGCCGAACAACTCGCTCGGGACGCGAATCATGGCCGGATAGACCTGCGAGTTGACTCCGTCGGTATTGGACTTGAAACGTTCGTGCGCCTCGGCCAGCACGG
>CAYGWM010000223.1:0-2697 GCA_964353555.1 uncultured Spirochaetales bacterium | reverse complement strand
AGCGCCTCGAGTTCGGTGCTGCGCCACAGATACCACGTCGCGACCGAGCGATACGGCCGCCAGGCCTCGCCGAGGGCTTCGAGTTCCACACGCTTCGGGAGATCCTCGAGCCCGTAGAGATCGCGCGCGGCTTTGCGGACGCCGTAGTCGCCGACCGGCAACACGTCGGGCCGGCCCAGCGAGAACATCAGCAGCATGTGCGCGGTCCATTCGCCGACGCCGCGCACCTGGGTCACGGCGTCGACGACGGCTTCGTCGGGGAGTCGCGCGAGCTTTCGGCCGTCGAGCGTGCGCTCGTCGAAGGCGGTCGCGATCGCGCGAATGCTGTCGATCTTCTGGCGTGAGAGACCGGCGCTGCGCAGCGTCTCGGTCTCTGCGATGCGCAATCGCGCGGGCATCGGGACGCGCCCGCCGAACGCTGCGTGAAGCCGCTTCTCGATCGCGCGCCCGGCGGCGCCGGTGATCTGCTGATAGAGCACCGAGCGCACCAGGTAGCGATACGGATCGCCGCGCCGTTTCAGCTCGCATGCACCGACGCGACGAATCACCGCACCGAGCACGGGATCGCCGCGGCAAAGCGCGCGTCGCGCTCGCTCGACGAGAACGGCATCGATGCGATCGGCCACCGCGCGCCTCCATGCGGATCGGGCGCGGAGGGTACGCGCAGCGTCGTCGAAGCGCCGATCCCATCGCCGGGACGTCCCGCGCGCGGGACAAGCGCGGACGCAGTTGGAAGCGCGCTGCGATCCGCCTGCGAGCGCGCTTCGCACGAAGCGTTCACGGCGCCGCTCGTTGCACGCCGAACTGCGCTCGCCGTGCGCCGGCGCTTCAGCCGCAGGCGCTGCGCAAGCTGCCGCCTCGGTGCGGGTCGCAAGCCCCAGACGTCCCGTACGGGGGATCCAAATCGAGCTCCCAAAACTTCTGCTCATTGGCCACTCAACTAGCCGACTTCACTGTTGAATTCCATCTCGCGCAATGGCTGGCACGGGACTTGGATAGCAGAGTGGTCGGACGGGGCTGACTTCGAGCAGGGAGCGGGAATGGCTGACCACACGATCCTCTTCGTCGACGACGAGGTGAACATCCTCAAAGCGCTGAAGCGCCTGACGCGCCACGAAACGTGGAACGTCGTCTGCGCCTCGCGCGGCAGCGAGGCGCTCGAGATGATGGAGCGCCAGGCCGCGCAGGTGGTCGTTTCCGACCAGCGCATGCCGGAGATGAGCGGTGTCGACATGCTGCAAGCGGTGCGCGATCGCTGGCCCGACGTCGTGCGCATCATGCTGACCGGGTACACCGAGATGAACGTCGCCGTCGACGCGATCAACCGCGGCGAGATCTACCGGCTGATCACGAAGCCGTGGAACGACGAAGAGCTGAAGGCGACGATCCGCCAGGCCTTCGACCACTACGACCTGAAGCACGAGATCAAGCGCCTGAACCACATCACGCGCGAGCAGAACTTCAAGCTGCAGGACATGAACCGCAACCTGGAAGCGAAGGTGCGCGAGCGCACCAAGCAACTCGCGGAAAAGCACCAGGAACTGCGCCGAGCGTACGTGCAGACGATCCGCGCGCTCGCGGAAGCGGTCGACGCGAAGGACGCCTACACGCGCGGCCACTCCGAGCGCGTCGGCGTCTATGCGTCGAAGCTCGCGCGCGAGATGAACTTCCCGAAGGAGTTCATCGAGCGCGTCTACATCGCGGGGCTGCTGCACGACGTCGGCAAGATCGGCGTGCCCGATCGCATCATCACGAAGCCCGACAAGCTCACCGACGAAGAGTACGACGAGATGAAGAAGCACCCGGAGATCGGCGCGAAGATCCTCGAGCCCGTCGAGTTCCTCGCGGACGTGGTGCCCTGCGTTCGCCATCACCACGAATGGTACGACGGCTCGGACCGCGGCTACCCGTTGCGGCTCGCGGGCGACCGCATCCCGCTGCCGTCGCGCGTGATCCTGGTCTCGGACACCGTCGAAGCAATGACCAGCGATCGCCCGTACCGAAAGGCGCTCCAACTCGACACCGTGCTCTCCGAGCTGCACCGATTCTCGGGCACCCAGTTCGACCCGGTGTGCGTGCAGGCGATGCTCGCGCTGCTCGAGCGCGAAGGCGACAGCTTCCTGCGCAAGGACCAGAAGTTCGACATCTACGAGTTCATCGAAGGTTGATGGTGCAACCCCAACGCGACGCTCGGGGCGCGCAACGATCCTCCAGCGCGCCCACGGCGCTCGACGAAGCGCTGGTGCGCGATCCGCGCTTTCTTACCGACGTGCGGCTGCTCGCCGCGCTGCACGGCGAACTGCGCCGGCGACTCGGCGACGCGGAGGCGGGCGTCGCGCTGTTGCAAGCGGGCTTCTTCCACGGTCTGCGCGACGCGCTGCGTGTCACCGGCGAGGCGCGCACGCGCAATCGGGAAAGCGAAGGCGATCCGCCGGCCGCGACACCCATCATCGCGCTGCGCATGACCAACGTCGCCGACGCGCGCGGCCCCGCGCTGCGCGGCAGCTGGCCGCTGCAACTGGAAGCCGAGTCCGTGCTGCTCGCGAGCGGACGAAGGTCCGAGCCCGCCTGCCTGGTGAGCAGTGGCTACACATCGGGGTGGCTCTCGGGTCTGTGGAGCGCCGATTGCCTGGCCATCGAGCGTGCGTGCGCAGCGGCGGGCCACGGCGGCTGCGAGTTCGAGGCGCGCGAAGCCGC
>CAYGWM010000222.1:0-2747 GCA_964353555.1 uncultured Spirochaetales bacterium | reverse complement strand
CAACTACTCGGCCGCGAAGGCCGGCATCGTCGCGATCACGATGGGCGCCGCGCAGTTGATGCAGAAGTACGGTATCACCGCGAACGTGATCATGCCGCGCGCGCGCACGCGGATGAACGACACCGGCCCGCTCGCGGCGATGTTCAAGAAGCCCGAGGACGGCTTCGACACCTTCGCGCCCGAGAACGTATCGCCGCTGGTCGGCTGGCTGGCGTCGCCGCTCGCGCACAACATCTCGGGCCAGGTCTTCGTCGTCTGGGCGAAGAACGTGACGCTCGCGACGCGCCCGCGCCTCGACACCAAGTTCGAGAGCGACGCGCGCTGGACCGTCGAGTCGCTACAGAAGACGCTCGGCCCGCATTTCGAGAAGCTCGAGCCGGTGAAGGACGGCTTCACGGTTCCGGCGATGTAGCGCCGCGGCGGGCTGCTGGATCACCGGCAGAGTCGTGTAGGTGATGAGCCTGATGATTGATTCGGTTGCTTCGTCGTCACAGCTCTTCGAGAAATTTCTGCCACGGCAGCGCTCGGACTCCGGGAGCGACGGCCTGCGTCGGCGTTCCCGCCTGCGGTGATTGATGGACGAGGAACATCCTCGAGCCAGTAGCCTTCGTGCGTTTTCGTCTCAGCGCCTCGGCCAGCCGTTGCATCGGGGCGGCCATCGCGGGCGTCACCGTGCGCCCGGCCTTGCATTCCACCAGCGCCACCGCACCGCCGCGTCCGGGCACCAGGAAATCCACTTCCAGACCCTGCTCGTCGCGAAAATGGTAAAGCTCGCGCCGGCCGCCCGCGTTCACTTGCGCCTTGGCGATCTCCGCCGCGATGAAGCCTTCAAACAACGCGCCGAGAAACGGCGACCGGGCGAGTTCTCCCGCCGTATCAATGCCCAGCAAATGACACGCGAGGCCGGCATCTGCGAGATATATCTTGGGCGACTTGATCAGGCGTTTACCGAAGTTCTGATAGAACGGCGGCACGATCAGGATTTGTGCGGTCGTCTCCAGCACGCCGAGCCACTGCGCGATGGTCGGCACACTCACGCCCAGCGGTGCGGCCAGGTCGGTTTTGTTCAACACCTGCCCGTGTCGGCTGGCCAGCAGCGCGAGGAACCGGCGGAACAGCGCGAGATCCTTCACCGCCGTCACGGCCCGGACATCCCGTTCCAGGTAGGTCTGCAAGTACGAACTGAACCACAACCGCGCCCCGCTCGGACGCGCCACCACCTCGGGATACCCGCCGCGCAACAGGCTGACTTTCGGCGTTTCACGCCACGACAGCGGGAGCAGTTGCAGCACGGCCGCCCGGCCCGCCATGGATTCCGTCACGCCCCGCATCAGCGGCGACTCCTGCGAACCCGTGAGCAGCCACTGGCCCACGCGCCGCGGCCGGCGGTCAATTCGCGAGCGGACGAACGCGAACACCTCCGGCACGTTCTGCACCTCGTCGAGGATCGCGGGCGTCTTCACGGCGTCGAGGAATCCCTGCGGATCGGCCCGGAGCCGCGCCACCAAGTCGGGGTCTTCGAGCAGGAAGTAGCTCGCCTTGGGAAACAGCCTGCGCAGCAGCAGCGTCTTGCCGGCGCGGCGCGGTCCGGTCAGCACCACGGCGGGAAAGTGGCGGATGGCCGACACCACCTGCTTCTCCAGCTCTCGATGGATGAATTTCATGGTTGAGATTTCTAATATGCCACTTTAGATTTCTCAAGCCCAAACTGAAGCGAACGCGACCCCCATGAGGTCTTGTTCGAGGGGAAGGTCGGCGGTCGTTCCTCGAACACGCCCGCGCCGTCCGCTCGCTCATCCCGGCCGACGCGGCCGCCGCCGCTTGCGTCTTCCCCTGCATCCGCTTCTGCCTCAGCCGGCGCACCTGTTCGTCCGTGACCATCTCGCCCGCCTATCGGGACCTGATGGTCGCGTGCTCTCACGCTCAGACTCGACGGGCAATTCTAGTTGTCGTCGACCGGCAGAAGCAATTGTCCGTGATCACGAGGTCTCGGAACGCACGCTGCGCGATGCATTCAACGAAGTCCACGGCGTGAGCCCGCAGCGCTACCTGTTGCTTCGGCGGATCCACGAGGCGCATCGCGCCTTGCGCGAGGGCGATCGCGCTGGCTCGGTCACCGACGTCGCCCTCCGCTTCAGTTTCTGGGAGTTGGGACGCTTTGCCGGTCAATACCGCGCCGCATTCGGAGAGCCGCCCTCGGCCACCTTGCGAGCCCATCGCGGGGGAGTCGCGCCGGTACGTTGAGTCGGTCCGCTCAGCGGATCGCCGCGACGACGTCGTTGCGCTATTTCGACGCTTTCGACGGGCGCTTCTGCAACTTCGTCCACTCGTCGCGCAGCGTGACGCTGCGATTGAAGACGAGAGCGTCCGGCTTGCTCTCGGGATCGACCGCGAAATAGCCGAGCCGCTCGAACTGGAACGCGCTGCCGGGCTGCGCGCTCGCGAGGCTCGGCTCGACCCAGCACGCGGGGAGCACGCGCTCGGAGTTCGGATTCAGGAACGTTGTGTGGTCGACGCCCTTCGCCGCGGCTTCGCCCATCGGATCCTCGACGCTGAAGAGCGTCTCGTAGAGCCGTACCTCGGCGGGGAGCGCGTGGGTCGCCGAGACCCAGTGCAGCGTCGATGCGACCTTGCGGCCGTCGGGCGCGTTGCCGCCGCGCGTCGCCGGATCCCACGTGCACCGCAGTTCAGTGATCTCGCCGCTCGCGTCCTTCACGACGCCGGTGCAGGTGATGAGGCACGCGTAG
>CAYGWM010000221.1:0-2786 GCA_964353555.1 uncultured Spirochaetales bacterium | reverse complement strand
GTGACCTTCGCGCCCAGCACGCCCTCGAACTCGTGCACGTCGAGCAGCACGCGGTAGTTGGCGGCGAATCGCGCGTCGGACGGGTACGCGACCACGCGCGCGGTGCCGAGCAGCCGGCCGAGGTCATCGGCGACGCTGCGCAGCACATCGCTGGTCATCGAGCCGCCCCAGCGGTGCGCGTCGGCGACGACGAGCTGGTACGAACCGTCGCGCGAGACGAGTTCGGGCCGATCGAGATAGCGGGGGAACTCGAGCGGTCCGACGATCAAGCCGAGGTCCGGACGCGAAGCGACGGGCGCGCCGGCGTCTGCGCCGGATGCGGCGCTCAACGTGTAGAACTTCGGCTGCGGCGCGCCGAGACAACCCGTGGCGGCGGCGATGGCGACGAGTGCGGCGATCGCCGCGGCGCGCGGGACGAGGAGCGTCATCACTTGCTTCCCTTCTTGCCGAAGATCACCGAACTCGGCTGTGCCTGGAATTGGTCGGCGGCCAGCCCGAGCGCACGGGCGGCCTCGGACAACTCGAGCAGCGCGCGCCGCATCTCGGTGTTCATCGTCGAGTCCGCCCCGATCATCCCGTTGGCGGACGCCATCACCGCCTGCGTCTTCTCGAGTGTGTCTTTGAGTGCCGGTGCGACGCCTTCCGATTGCTGCAACGTGACGCGCAGCGCCTTCAGCGACGCAGAGAGATCCGCGCCGATCTGCTCGACCGGGATCTTGCCGAGCCGCTCGACCAGCTTGGTCAGGTTGTTCGTGATCTCTTCGAGCGGCGTCGGCATGGTCGGGAACTCGGGGATGGGGACGTTCCAGACGACTTGCGCCGGCTTTGCGTTCGGGAACACGTTGAGCGACACGAAGAGCTGCCCCGTCAGCAGGCTCCCGCTCGCCAGTTGGGCACGCAGACCCCCCGCGACGAGGCGGTCGATGAACGCCTTGTTCTCCGCCGGCGGAGCATCTCTACCGCGGAAACGCTCGGGGTCGATCTCGACGAGCACCGGGATCTTGAATTCGCCGCTCGCCTCGTCGAGGTAGAGCCTCACGTTCGTCACCTGACCGATCTGGATGCCGCGGAACTCCACCGGCGCGCCGACGTTGAGGCCGCGCACGGACTGATCGAAGTCGAGTTGCCAGGTGACCGTTCGCGCAAAGTGCTGCTTCTCCGCGTCTTCGTGGCTCGCGTAGAGCGGAAAGACGGTTTCGGTATTGGCCAGGTCGGCCGCGGAGCCGGTGGGCTGGTCGAACGCGATTCCCCCGATCAGCATCGAAACCAACGACTCGGTCTCGAGCCTGAAGCCGGACGTGTTCAGCGAGAGGTCGATGCCGCTCGCGTTCCAGAAGCGGCTGTTGCTGCGGACCCGCTCGTCGTAGGGGGAGCGAACGAAGATGCGTGTGGTCACGTTGTCGCTGTCCGGATCGAGGCTGGAGGCAACCACCTGTCCGACCGGGATCTGCCGGAAGTAGATCGGGGAGCCGACGTCCACGGCGCCTGCGTGATTCGATCGCAACACGAAGTAGCGT
The DNA here is from genome assembly GCA_964353555.1 of uncultured Spirochaetales bacterium. Lineage (GTDB taxonomy): Bacteria > Myxococcota_A > UBA9160 > UBA9160 > PR03 > PR03. The sequence goes on along the minus strand of CAYGWM010000221.1, from coordinate 1,269 downwards.
CCCGGTTCCTTCATGCCGATCACGGGCGGTACTTCGAGACCCACGAAGGAGCGCGACCGCTTGCCCTCGAGAGCCGGGTCCATGCCGATGTAGGAGCCGGAGAGGAGCGTTCCGAGTCCGGACACCTGACCGCCCGCGATCCGCGGTTTCACGATCCAGAACTGCGTATTCTCGGTCAGCCAACCGTTGGCGCCCTTCACCATCCGGGCCGTGCAGACGACGCCAGAGAGATCGGGGTTCAGCGTGACGGATTCGACCAGGCCGACTTCGACGTCCTTGTATTTGATCTGCGTCTTGCCCGCTTCCAGGCCTTCCGCGGTCCTGAACGAGATCGTCACCTCCGGCCCGCGCTCCGACAGCGTTCGATAGGCGACGAATCCGCCCACCAGCGCCGCGATCAGCGGTATCAGCCAGACGATCGAAGGCCGCCGCTCGCGCGTCTCGATCACCGCGTTGGCGACGCCGCTAGTTCCGCCGGCAGGCGGTCGTTGCTCGTTCATGGGTTCCTCATGTCGCTTCGATCCCAGATGATGCGCGGGTCGAAGGATTCAGCCGCCAACATCGTGATCACGACCACCGCGCCGAAGAAGACTGCGCCCGCTCCGGCCTCGATGGTGGCGAGATTGCCGAGCCGCACCAGCGCGACCAGGATCGTCACGACGTAGATGTCGACCATCGACCAGCGGCCGATCGCTTCGGTGAGGCGATACATACGCGTCCGTTCCACTGGCCGCCACGACGACCGGCGGTGTACGGAGATCAGCAGGAAGCTCAGCAGCCCGAGCTTCATCATCGGGACGAAGATGCTGGCCGTGAAGAGGACGATCGCGAGCGGCCACATGCCGTGTTCGAGCATGTAGACGACGCCACTGAAGATGGTGTCGGACTGGGTCTTCCCGAGTGAAGTCACCGTCATCACCGGAAGAAGATTGGCGGGCACGTAGCAGACCATGGCGGCGATCACGAGCGCCAGCGTGCGCTCGAGACTGCGCGGCTTGCGCTCGTGCAGCTCGGCGCCGCAGCGCGGACAGAGCGCTGCTTCGCCGTGCGACGCGGGCATCTGCGCGAGCAGGCCACAGTCGTGGCAGCTCGCGCACGAGGCCGCGATCGCAGTGGCCGCGGCTTCCCTCATCGCAGCGCCTCGACGCGTTCCCAGACGGACTCCGGATCGAAGGACGACATCGCGCCCGCCAGCACCAGCATCAGCAGTCCGAACGCATAGATCGCGAGACCCGGCACGATCGTCGCCATGCCCATCAGCTTGGTGAT
>CAYGWM010000220.1:0-2810 GCA_964353555.1 uncultured Spirochaetales bacterium | reverse complement strand
AAGACGTTCTTCGCGACCTGCTGCGAGATCGTGCTCGCCCCGCGCGAGCGCCCGCTGGCGTCGCGCTCTTCGAGCGCGTCCTCGATGGCGTCGAAGTCGAAGCCACTGTGCCCGGCGAAGCGCTGGTCTTCGGCCGCGATCACCGCGCGGAACACGTTCTTCCCGATCTCGCGACGCGGCACCCAGTCGTAGCGGATGTCGGCGCAGGCGTCGTCGCCGCGTGCCAGCGGCCACTTGTGCGCCAGCATGAAAGCAGTCGTGAGCGGCGGCACCACGCGCAGCACCGCGACCGGCACTGCGGTCGCCAACACGACCGCCGCCGCGACGCGCAACGCGAAGCCGCGAACCGTCACAACAGACGCTGGGCCGCCAGGTCCGCGCCGGCCCGCAGCGCGCGGAGCTTCTCCCACACGACGTCGGCTGCCACCTGCCCCATACCCGCAGCGGTGTCGAACCCGCAGTCGGTGCCCGCGAGCACGCGATGCGGATCGCCGATCGCGCGCGCCGCGAGCTCGATGCGATCCGCGACGACCTCCGGGTGCTCGACGTAGTTGGTGGTGGTGTCGATCACGCCCGCGACGAGCAGCCACGACGCGGGCAGCGGCTGGCGAGCCAGCACGCGGTGTTCGTGCGCGTGGCGCGGATTCGCCATCGAGAGCACCAGCGCGCCGACGCGCGCGGGCACGAGATGCGGCAGCAGCGTCTCGAGCGGGACGTCGCAAGTGTGCGGCCCTTCGTAGTTGCCCCAGCACAGGTGCAGTCGAACCCGCTCGGGCGGAATCTTCGCGAGCGCGCGATTCAGCGCCGCGACGGTGCCGTCGACGAAGCCGAGGAACTCGCGCTCCGGGCGGTCGGCGAAGAGCGTGTGGCGTTCCATTGCGAGATCGGGCGCGTCGATCTGGAGCACGTGGCCCGCAGCGACGACGGCCTCGTACTCGGTGCGCAGCGCGTCCGCGACCGCGCCGACGTACTCGCCGAGCGACGCGTAGTGCTCGTTCTGCATCGCGCAGGCGACGATGCCCGGCGACGGCACGGTCCAGAACGACTCGGCGAAGCGTTGCGGCTGCGCGGCCGCGATCTTCGCGAAGCGCGCGAGATCGGCATCGAGCGGCGCGCGGTCCTGGTAGTGCACGGCGCCGATCGCCTTCGGCGCCGTCAGCAAGCTCACCGAACCGCGCGTGTAGTGGGGCAGCATCAGCGCCAGGAACTCGGGATACAGCGCGAGATCGCGCATCAGCGGCCGCTGCGCGGCGCCGCCGAAGCCGCTCATCCGGTTGCGCACGTAGGTGAAGAAGCTCTCGCGCGCCTGCTCGCCGTCGTTGCCGACGTCCACGCCGCAGCCGAGTTGCTGCGCGACGGCGTGCTCGGTGGCCGTGTCGACGAGGCGCCGCTGCTCGTCCGCATCCACCGCTTCGCCGCGGCTCGCGCGCACGAAGAGGTCGACCAACGCGCGCGGTCGCGGCAGGCTGCCGGCGTGCGTCGTCAGGATGCGCGACTCGCTTCGCTGCATGATCCCCCTCCTGCGGCGCGCAAGGTAACCGCAATGGAATTGCCGCGCGCACTTCGATACGAGAGCATCGTTCGTCCGGAGGTGTGAATGGGGAACTTTGCGGCCGATACGGCGGTCGAGCGCGTGGGGGTGCGCGGCGACGTCGCCCACCATCGCGCCGAACTCTCGCCGGCATGGGAAGTCTGGGGACCGGTCGGCGGCTATGTCGCGGCGATCGCGTTGCGCGCGCTCGCGGCCGAAACCGACCTGCCGCGGCCGGCCAGTTTTCACTGCAACTTCCTGTCCGTCGCGCGATTCGCGGCGGTCGATCTCGAGGTCGCAACGCTGCGGCGCGGCAAGCGCTCGCACGCGCTGCGCGTCGCGATGAATCAACAGGGCCGGCCCATCCTGACCGCGACGGCGTGGTTCGTCGAGAACGCCCTCGACGGACTCGCACACGAACACGTCGTCGCACCGGACGTCCCGCCGCCGCACGCGCTGAAGAGCTACGCCGAAATCGCCGACAACTACGCCGACTGGTACCCGTTCTGGCGCTCCGTCGAGGGCCGGCCGTGCAATGGGGCCGAGCCGCATCCGCCGGAGTGGCACACCTGGATGCGACTGCTCGAAACGCCGCGCCCGCTCGATCCCGTCACCGAGGCCGGACGCCTGCTGCTGTGGCTCGACATGATGATGTGGAACGCCGCGGACGCGCCGCATCCGTGGCCCCCGCCGTACCTCGCACCGAACCTCGATCTCTCGGTGAGCTTCCACGAACTGATGCCCCAAGAAGAATGGTTGCTCTGCGACGCGCACGCGCCGGTGGCACGCGAGGGAATCATCGGCTGCCGCGGTCAGCTGTGGACGGAATCGGGACGGCTGCTGGCGTCGGGTAGCGCCACGCTGTTCTGCCGCCCGAATCCGGCGGCGGCCCCGCCAGGCGACGCGGCGGGCACTTGAATTGAAACGCGCAGCCGGCGCGATCGCAGTACTGGCGTTCGGCGTGCTGCTGCTCGTGCCCGGTCTCGGACGCATGGGCGCGATGGATTCGACCGACGCGCGCTACCTCGCGATCGGTCGCGAGATGTGGGCGACCAGCGATTGGTTGGTGCCCCGCCTCGCCGGCGTGCCACATCTCGACAAGCCGCCGCTCACGTACTGGGCTGCCTCGCTCGGTTACACGCTCTTCGGTCCGACCGAGTTCGGCGGCCGCATCGTCATGCAGTTCGCGCTGCTAGCGACCGCGCTCGTCGTATACCGCGCGGCGCGGCGCCTCGCCGACCCGAGCATGACGCAAAGCGCCTGGCCCGCCGGGTCAGCA
>CAYGWM010000219.1:1741-2899 GCA_964353555.1 uncultured Spirochaetales bacterium | reverse complement strand
ACACACACGCGCGCGCGCGCGGCTCACGTCAATGCCACATAACGCCACGCGCCACCAACATAATAATACACGCGATACTGACCAGCACCCGTGTTCTTCATCACAACACGCTTACCCTCCCACGCCGTAGCAGAAGGATTCACCCAACCAGCACCAGCAATTGTTTCAAAATCACTGAACCCCTGCAAGTCATAAGTTGGTCTAGCACCGCAACCGAAGAACCGGACGCGCGTAAAATCGTTGCAGATCTTTGCAATTTGGCTTTCATGCCATGTGAAACCGAATACGGGAACCATGTAATTCACCGCTGATGTCTGATCTAGATGGAAAATGTTATTTGTCAACGCTGTAGCGTCCTCGTGGCTTCCTCCGAAAACACTGCAATAAACTGGCCTTGTGAAATAGAATGGATAAATTGTTCCGCGTGTAGCTGCTTGACTCATGGTTTGACAGTGTATTAGAGCTATCCATTCAGCATATTCCAAGTCACTGAACGTATCATGCAAGTAAAATCCTTTGTCGCTTGGATTGTTAGCCACGCAATTTATCAGTGTAGAATGATGAAGGCCATTCTCGAAGGCAATGCCGTAATCGGTTGCAACAACATCTTTCCATGTAACTGGATATCCTGTCGGGCTTACTGCGTCCGTTTTTCCTGCTTTTATCGCTGTGCCTTGTCGCGTTCCGTTAATGTTGACAAGCCAAACATCTTTTAATTTCACTTGGCTTGCGAGTAGATCAAGAGTGATGTCTGTTGCATTGGCGCAGTTATGTCTTATTTTAACTCCACATAATGATAAAGGCACGGTTGTGTTTGCAACGAAAGCAGTTTTGGAAACGTCAAAAACCTTTGTTCCAGTTGAGATGATAGTTACGTGCGCTGAGCCTACACCTATGATTGAAGGATGATATCCGTCTAACACTGGAACGTTGATAATTTCGGTTCCAAGGTTGTAACTTCCTTGCGGTATGCAGATCCTTCTTTCTAGAGCATACGCATTAACGCAATCTATCAAATCCCTTGCGTTGTCTGGTCTAACCCAAACGTCCCGTGACGGTCTATTCACTGTGTCACTGAGTTGCTCTCGTTTAAGTGACACTGTTCTTCTTGGCTCCGTTTGCAAACCCGAAAGCGTAACCTAGAATCGCGCCTAACAG
>CAYGWM010000219.1:0-1641 GCA_964353555.1 uncultured Spirochaetales bacterium | reverse complement strand
TTGCTCGGTAACCACATTTCTTGCATCTCATATAGCGTCAAACTCCAAGACTGTTATGTTTAAGTAGGCTCCGGCTCCGCCGCCGAACAATAGGATTGTTCCAGCTTGCAACGGTTGAAGCGTCCACTGCGCTGCTGCAACTAGCTGGGTTGCTGGAGTTGCTGCTATGTTACTGAAAAGCGGATAAGAACCGCTCAAAAGTGTAAGGTCAATGGAGCTGAAGAATATCACGTTGCCCGTTGCTGTCGGGCCTCTGTAACCTAAAAGACCGCTTGCGGTTGCTGTAATGTGATTGATGAATCCTCCCACTATGAGCCATGCTTTACCGTCTGGAACGGTGAGCGTGTCTGCTGGGACGAGGCGAAATGATTTTTGTGTGGATTTGTTAGAAAAAAGCTTGCTCAAGTTCACTGTTGCTTGAGCAAACGGTTTTTCGGTGTTGTCAGCCACTTAGATCACCAGTATTCTAGACTGATGACCGGGCTTATCATTATTTCGGCAGATGTGATATTTACGAGGATGGTTCCTTCAGACTTCACGGGGATTCCATCGGGGATTTCTATTACGTCTGCGGGTGCTGGATGTCCAAGTGTCGCGCCTCCGGGACCTGAACCTACTGCGAACTCGTATGGTCCTGCTTGTCCGGGTACGTTTACAACGATTTTCGCGCAGTTTGCTTTAGCATCTATGATTCCGGCTCCTGCGAAGCGTATTCGATAGATTTTTCCTGCTGCTGCGGGCTGGAAACTTGAGCCTATGAGTTTTGCGCTGGTTGTGAAGGCTTCTTCTGTTGCTGCTGCGGTGTCGCCGTTTGCGTCTGCGCCTCCTCCTGCGAGAGTTCGGAATTCTTTTCCGGCTCCGGATCTAAATTGCAAGCATACCATGACGTTTTTGCTTGCGTATGTTTGGAGGACGTAAGCTTTCACTGAACTGTTGCCGGGTACATGAATACTAGCGGGTTCCAGATTGATTTCTTCTGCTGGTGCGTTGCTGCTGTTGGTTGCGCCTCCGAGGCCGTTTCCAAATGCGAAATCGTAGCTTCTTAATGAGGTTTCAATGTGCAAGTGTCCGGCGCATGTTTTAGCGTTTACCACGTTGCCGTAAGCTATGCGAATACGGTAGATACTCCAGTCTCCGGGTGGAAACTGGTATGTGACTCCGATTTGCGTTAGCGTTGTTGCTACGCTGTCAGTGGGTCCTAATACTTTGCTTGGCATGGTTAGACCCTCAAGCGTTTAAGCTGTCCGGGTAATCCACTGAAAACTCTGCCTTGTCCAAGCAGGTTTGCTACCTTGTGCGCGAGAAGTCCGAAGAACATGCCTTTGATGGCGCCTGCTCTGCTGAAGTCTAGCGGGTTGAGAATCTTGAAAAGGTCCACGTTGTAGCTACCTCCTTGATAAGCTTGAATTCCGGTAATGTTATTCAACATTACGCGTCCAGTGCCTTCAAAGTCTCCTGATTTCATGTACTCTATCGGGGAACCCCAATCTTCGGGTCCGGTTAAGAGCAGTCCTGCGGCTAGTCCTGCGAGTGGTGCGATTGCTATGGTTTTCGGTCGTCTGAAGCGTGGTCTCCATCGTCTGCCTCTGCTTCTAAATCTCTTTTTTCTCCTAGACATAGTTAATCAACGTGTTTCTTGTT
>CAYGWM010000218.1:0-2935 GCA_964353555.1 uncultured Spirochaetales bacterium | reverse complement strand
CACGGCGAGATGGACGCCGCGATCAGCGCCGCCAAGCACTACATCGAACTCGATCCCGAGGAGCCGCTGTCGCACACGAGCCTCTCGATGCTGTACCAGCAGGCCGGCATGATTCCGGAAGCGGAAGCGGAAAAGGCGCTGTCGATGCAGCTGCAGATGAAGCAGAGCGGCCGCTAGTTTCCAGAGCGCGCGGCCGGGGGCTCCACCTGCACGGTGATCGTCGTGAAGGGGACCCCGATCTCCGCTTCGCGGAGCGCTTGCTGGAGCACGACACCGATGTCGCTCTTGACGCGCATCCACAGCGGATCTTCCGTCCAGAAGCGGAGCTGGAAATCGAGGCTGCTCGCGCCGAAACCGGTGAACAGCGCCTCGGGCGCAGGGTCCGTCGAAACACGCGGATCGCGCTTCGCGATCTCGACGAGGATTCCGAGCACGCGACCGGCCTCCGTGCCGTAGGTGATGCCGATCTCGAGAGTCACGCGGCGCCGGCGATCCGAGAGCGTCCAGTTGGTGACCTGGTTCTGGATCAGGTCGGAGTTGGGAATGACGACCTCGGCGCCGTCGAGCGTACGGATCACACTCGCGCGGATCCCGATGCGCTTCACTTCGCCGGACAGATCCGTGAGCTGCACCAGGTCGCCGACCTGCACGGGACGCTCGAAGAGCAGGATCAGGCCCGACACGAAATTGTTGATGATCTGCTGCATGCCGAAGCCGAGCGCGAGGCCGAACGCGCTCACCAGCACGGTGAGGCGCGTGAGATCGAGCCCCAGTGTCGCCAGCGCTGCGAAGAAGCCGGCGAGCAGCAGGCCGTAGCGAACCATCGTCGACAGCGCGTACGGAATCCCGCGCGCCAGCTTCATGCGCGGGTAGACGTCCTCTTCGAGCATGAATACGACGACGCGCGTCGTGACCCAGGCGCCGAAGATGACCGCCACGAAACTGAACACGTGTCCGATGGAGACGGTCAGTTCACCGGCCTGCAGCTGCGCATCGAGCACGGCATCGATCGCGCCGAGGGCAGGGCGGAACAGCTCGAAGCGCTGCAGTACCACCAAGGACCAGAGCGCAACGGTCGCGTATCCGATCGCCTGGGTGATCGACTGACCTAATTTCGTGTAATTATCCTGAATCGCGTGCAGTCGGGCGAGCGGACTCCTCACCAACGCCAGCCAGACCGCTCCACTCGCCGCGACGCGAAGCGCCAACACGCCGATCGACAGGTAGATCACCATCAGCGCGCCGCCTCCGACGAAGTCGGCGAGTTCGATGTAGCCGAGCGACGCTGCGACAGCCGAGACGGCGGTTGCGATACCGGCCGCGTGCGCAACCCAGCGGCCGGTGCGTCGGCTCCACGGCGACGTCGCAACGAGAGTGCCGATCGCATTCGGCATCAAGGCGGCGATCCAGAACAGCAGCCCGGTTGCGAGGGTCATCTCGAGGATCAGCACGAGCTGCTCGACTTCCACACCCGGTTGCAGGACCCCGCGCGCCACATCGACGAGGAAGAACGAGGCAATGAGAAAGAAGGGCCGCACCAGACGCGGGTCCAGCGCCGGGCGCAGCAGGATCAGCGAGGCCGGGAGCCCGATCAGGTACAGCAGCAGCTTCACTCCTGCGGGCTGGTCGGGCCGCAATGGCGCCGTGGCGAAGATCGTCAGCAGAATCGCCGTTGCGATCGGCCGCTGAAGGACTTGCGTGACGAACTCGGGGAGCGCCGCGTGCGATGAGACCGGTGCTCGCGCTTCCGCGCGCCGCGTTCGGTAGAACGACCAGACCATCAGCGCCGCGAGCGCCAGCGTGATCGCAAACCCCCTCCGGTACGTGTACGCATAAATGCGCAAGCCCTCGGCAACCGCCGCGACATCAGTCGCGGTCGGCGCGGCGGGCTCCGGCGTGCTCACGCTCGCAGACTGCGCGCCGAACAGACGCCAGACCGGCGGGGCGTTTGCCGCGAAGATGCGATCGACGCTCTTCTCGCGGGCGTCCTCGATCCGTTCGCCGGCGTCATCACACGCCTGGATCGCCCGGCTCACGGCGTCCTGGAGGACCAGCAGGCGGCTGTTGCGCGCGTCGACCTCCGCGCGCGTCGCGTCGATCGCCGCGAGTGTCGCCTCGACGCGTTCGATCACCGGCGCGGGCGCGCTCTGGGATTTGGCGTGATCGAGCGTCCAGATCCAGAGCTTCTTCAACTGGTCGAGCGTCGTGAGATCCGCCGCGCGCGCAGTGGCTCGCGCATCGACCTGCTTCTGGAGAGCCTCGAGCTGCGTTCGCAGCGCGCGCCACGAACTCGCGAGCGTCTCGAGCGGATTGCGCCGCAGCGTCAGGGAGAGAATCTGGTCCGTCGCCTTCCAGCGATCCGAGACGCGATGGCTCTGCTGGAGGACGTCGTTCTCGAGTTTGGAGAATGCCGCCTCGTCGGCGATCGCCGTGGTCATCGCGCGCAATCGCGCAGCGACGGCCTCGGCGCGCCCTCCGATCTCGTCGAGTGTCGGGTCGGAGGCTTCGGGCGTCGCGACCGCCGCGGGCGCGGTTTCCTTCGGCGGCAGCGCGTCCTCGGAAGCAGCGAGCAGAGGGATCAACCACAGCGCCGCGACGAGCGCGACGATGCGCGAGTACGCCACGATCATTCCGCTGCGGCGCAATCCAACCCTGCCTCCCGAAAACTCTGCGGGCGTTGCCGCAGCGTGTTTCTAGCTCACGCGACGCGAGTGCCCCACCCAGAACTTCTCGCGCAGCTCGCGCTTCAGCACCTTGCCGCTGGGGTTGCGCGGCAGCGCATCGACGAACTCGACCGAGCGCGGCCGCTTGTAGCCGGCGAGCTGACCGTCGCAGAACTGCATCAGCTCCTTTGCATCGACCGCGGCGCCGGGCTTCAGCACGACGATCGCCTTCACCGCTTCGCCCCACTTCGGATCGGGCACGCCGATCACCG
>CAYGWM010000217.1:0-2964 GCA_964353555.1 uncultured Spirochaetales bacterium | reverse complement strand
CGAAGGAGTCCGGCGCGAGACCGTCGAGTCCCCGCTGCGCCTGCTGCCGTCGACCCAGACGGAAGTACGCCCAGGTCCGACCGCAGCGCCAGACGAGGGATCCCGCCGACTCCTCGGCGAAGCGGTCGAAGATCGGCTCCATCTCGGACAGGCGACCCTGGAAGGCTCGCAACACCATCATTTGCGCGAAGGCGAACTGGGAGGCCGTGCTGCTCGCGACGGGCCCGTAGGTCGAGAGCGCAGCTCCGATGCTTTGCTCCGCAACCTCGATGCGACCCTCTCCGAGCAGGCGACCCGCCTGCTGCAGGCGTGCGATCAACTGGTACGTGGGATGTCGCTCGCGTTCCGCATGCGCGAGGAGCTCGTGGCTCGTCTGCTCGGCCTCGCGCAGCCGGCCCAACGTCAGCAGATCCCAGTACCGCAGCCGCTCCGCTTCGACGATCCATCCCGCCGGCACACCGCGGGACGCGAGCGCGAGCATCCTCGTCGCCACGGCCAGCCGCTCGGTAACCTCGGTCAAGGGGTCGCAGATCATGTGGGCGGCGAAGAGTGCATTGATCGTCACCTCGGCGTCTTGTACCTCCTCGGCCATCGCCAGCGCTTGGGCCGTGAGTCGCTGCCGCTCTTCCTCGGAGCGCGCCTCCCAGGCGAGACGCGCAGTGATCAGTGCCCGGCGACGCGCTTCGTGTTCGGGCAGCGCGGCGAGCGCCTTTTCGAGCAGCGCGACGTAGGCGTCCCGCACGTTCACGCCCGCCATCCGGCCGGCTGACACCGCGCCGATCGCCGCGTCTGCCAGCGTGACTGCGTCCCCGACCGCGGCGGCGAGCTCTCCGGCCCGCTCGTAGGTCTCGAAGCCGCGAAGCTCTTCTCCGGCGAGCCAGCGGCCGCGCGCGAGGTCGAGCGTGAGGCGCGCGATCCGGTCGGGGGCGGCGTTCCCTCCCTCCTCTGCGAGCGTCAGAGCGCGCTGGTAATGGACCGCGGCCTCGTCGTAGGCGAGCCGCTGCAAGGCCACGTGGCCGGCGCGCGAGGTCCAGCCGACCGCCTCGTCGCGGTCGCCGAGGGGAAGCGCCGCCTCCAGATGCCGCGCGACGTCGGCGGCGCAGTCGTCGAGATCGTCCGCGTGGCGGGCTCGAATGGCATGCGCGAGGGACAGATGGAGCTCGCGTGCTCGCTGCTCCGGCACGGCGGCCAACACCGCGTCGTGCACCAGCGCATGGGCGAAGCGCCACTCGCCGCGACTCGGGCCGGGTACGACCAGCGCCTCGCGACGCGCCCCCGCGAGGCCATGGGCCACCGCGTCGGATCCCTGTGCGATGGCGGCTGCAACCAAGGGCGCTTCGAAGCGCTCGCCCGCGAGCGCCGCCGCCTCGAGTACCTGGAATCCCGGCTCCGAAAGCCGACGCAGTCTCGCGTAGAGTGCGTCTCGGAGAAAGCGCGGCAGCGGCTCGGGCGCTCCCGTTCGAATAGTGGCGTCGCCCTCCGAAAGGGCCAGCTCCCGCACGAAGAGCGGGTTACCTCCGGTCCGCGACGCGATCGCTCGAACGTCCTGCTCGGACGCGGCCCCCGCGCGTAGCTCCGCCACGAGCTCGGCCACCTCGGCAGTCTCGAGCCCGCGCAGCTCGAGACGCACGAGACCGCGTTGGCGCTCGAGCGCCGCGAGCGTCTGCTGGATCGGACGGACCCCTTCGATCTCGGCGTCTCGGGCGGTGAGCAGGATCAGCACCCGAGCGTGCGAGATCTCGCTGGCGAGGGACTCGAGCAGGCGCAGGGAGGATCGATCGGCCCACTGCAGGTCGTCGAGGACGAGCACGAGCGGCTGCGCCACCGCCACCTCGCGCACGAACGCTGTCACCGCGGCGAACAGGCGGAAGCGAGAAGAGTCGGTGGGGGCCTGGTCGGCGGTGGCCAGATCGGGCACCCGCGCGCGGAGTTCGGGAAGCAGCCGAGCGAGCTCGCGGGACGCCGCTCGCAGCCGGCTGCGCAGAACGGTGTCGTCCAGTGCATCGGCCAGACCGCGAAGCACGCGCACCCAGAGCCAGTAGGGCGGCGCGCCCGGCTGCGAGGAGGCCCAGCCCGTCAGCACGCGGGCCGAGCGCTTCGCGGCGATCTCCGCGAGCCGCTCGGCCGTTCGCGTCTTGCCGATGCCCGGCTCGCCGGTCAACAGCACGATGCGACCGCGTCCGGCCAAGGCGTCGGCCAACGCGCGCTCGAGCTCCGCGAGCAGATCGGCGCGTCCAACGAACGGGCGGGGCGCCTCGCTTGCGTCTGGAGACTCCTCCAGCCGGCCGGCACCCCGCCGCTCCACGGGCGCCACGAAGCGGAAGCCGCGCCGCCAGAGGGTCTGGACGAAGCGCTGCTCGGCGCCGCTGTCTCCGAGCGCTCGACGGACGAGCCGGACCGCACGCGACAGCGACTCGTCTGCCACCGGCGCGCCGGGCCAGACGGCCTCGAGCAGCTCCTGCTTCGTGACCACCCGCTCGCGCTGGCGCACCAGGTAGCGGAGAACCGCGAACGGTTTGGGCTCGAGGGGTACGACCGCGCCCCCGCGCCGCAGCTCGCAGCACGCTTCGTCCAGCTCGAACTCGGCGAAGGCGTAGATCACCGCTCGGACTCCTCGCGAATCCCAAGAGCAAGGAGCATGCCCGAGGAGGCGAGCCGGCGCCGGAGCGACGCTGCGCCCACACGCGGGCCGTGGGGAGATGCGTCGCTGGACGTCCGATGGCGGACACCAGGAGGAGTCGGGTCGCGGGCCGCCCCGATCTTCAGAGTTCGGTCAAGGTTTGCGTCCCCCGCGGCTTAGCATGATCGCATAGGCCGATGACGCGATCGGGCGCCGGCTCCGGGGCTGATCGCGCGGGAGATTCGCGATGCGGCGACTCGTCTTCGTTCTGCCTCTGCTGCTGGCGTGCTCCGTCCAGGCCGCCGAGTTCAGCGTGGACACCACGGTGGACGCGGTGGATGCGA
>CAYGWM010000216.1:0-3035 GCA_964353555.1 uncultured Spirochaetales bacterium | reverse complement strand
CGGTGCAAGCGGACGGCAGCTTGAATGCATCTCATCTTGCAACCGCGCGATGCGCGGCGCCCCTGCTAGGGGTATTCCGCGCGTCCACGCGTGGATCGTCCGCTCAAGAGCTGCGCGCGCGACGTCGAAGGAGGGAGCGTTCCCGCGACTCGAAGAGGAGAGGCGATGGCGGATCGAGAGGGTGGAGGCGGGCGCGATGCGAGCCTGCTGATCGACGCGGAACTGCGCGCGACCCTCGGCCTCGAGCCCGACGAGCGCGTAGCGCTGCGCGCTCGAAGTGCGCGAACGATCCTTCTCGAACGGCGCCGCGTCGGCGAATTCGAGCTGCCCGCGGATCGCGCCCTCACGCTCTGCGTCGACGTCGCGGCATTCCCGCTGCCGGAAGTGTTCGGCTGGATCCAGAGTGCCGGCAAGTCGGGATTCCTGCTGATCGCCCACGAGGATCATGCGAAGTCGGTGTGGGTGCACCGCGGTGAACTGGTGTTCGCGGCTTCGAACCAGCGGATCGACAGACTCGGCCACTCGCTGGTGCGCGCGGGCGTGATCACGCTCGAACAACTGCGAGACGCCGAGCGCGGATTCCGTCGCGGCGAGCGCTTTGGAAAGACACTCGTAGAGCGCGGCTTGATCTCGCCGCGCGAACTGTGGACTGGGTTGCAGCGACAGGTCGAGGAGATCATTCGTTCGCTCTTCTCGTACCGAGCGGGCCTCGCCTACTTCTGGGACGGCGAGGTGCAACCGGACAACGTCGTGCGCCTCCACTTGTCGACACAGAGACTGGTCGACGAAGGAGTGCGCTGGCGTGAAGAGCTGCGCCGTTTCGTCGCAGCGCTTTCGGATCCGCGTGTGCGCATCGAGTCCGTTGCGTCGCGACGGCACAGCACGTCGGGGATCGAGCGTTTGCTCGTGGACGCGTTGGCCGAGGAGTCCGCCTTCATTCCGGTCTGCCGGCGCGTCGGTCTCGACGAACCGACCGCGGCTCGCATGCTCCAGCTTCTCCACCGCGCCGGCGCGTTGCGCATCCGGCGCGCGCAAGACGACCCGGATCTCACGCAGCGCGTGCGACGCGATGCGCCTGCCGCTCTGCTGCGGACACACGTCGAGGAATCGGTGCAATTGCTGGCGGCGTTGGTGGCGCCGATCGTCGCCGCGGAAGGCGAGGCCGCTCCGCGAGAGCGTTTCGGCAAGGCAATCGAGGAGGCGGCCACGCGGTACCCGATCCTGTTCGCGGGCGTCTCGCCGGGCGTGGGAGTCACGTTGGATCCCGAGATCCTGATTGAACGGGTGCAGCAGCTGCCCGCGGAACGAGCGGACGACATTCGCAGCGCGCTGGGCGCACTGGTCGACTATCTCGAGTTCGAGCTGAAGAACCACCCGGGTGTCGCGAATGCCGACGCGGTTCTGCACGCCGTGGCTCCGCTGCGCGCTAGGCTGCGCGGCTGAAATCCGCCGCGGATGGACGCGGTCGGTAAATTCCCCAGACGAGGCCTGAGCCGCACACGAGGCGAGAGCCGGGCCGGGAGAACGCGGCGTGCAACCTCGCCCGCGAGACCGATCGCGTCGCGAACGGGAGCGGCCCGGCCACGAGGTGCTGGTCGGCGTCCACCCTGTGCGCGAGGCGCTTCGAGCGCGCCGTCGAACGCTGCGGCGACTGCTGCTGCGCGGCGGCGAGCGAAGTCCGCGGCCCGAAGTGCTCGATCTGCTCGAGCGCGCTCGAGCTGTGGGTGTCCCGGTAGAGGAACTCGCAGCCGAACGCTTTGATCGCGAGGCTCCCATCGGCGTTCCGCACCAGGGCGTGCTGCTCGAGGTCGGCTCCGTCCCGATTCTCGAAATCGATGAGCTGGTGCCGCCCGCAGGCGACTGCTGGCTCGTCGCGCTCGATGGGATCGAGGATCCTCAGAACCTCGGAGCGATCCTCCGGGTCGCGGAAGGCGCCGGCGCCAAGGGTGCGTTGTTGCCGGAACGCCGGGTGGCTCCGCTGAGCCCGACCGTCGCGCGCGCCAGCGCGGGGGCCCTCGAGCACCTCCCCGTCGCGCAGGTCACAAACCTCGCTCGCTCACTCGAATGGCTCAAGGAGCGAGACTTCTGGGTTCACGCAGCGGATCCCGTGGAGGGCCGCGATCTGTACGACGTTCCGGACCGTCTATTGACTGGGCGCCTCGTGCTGGTGCTCGGGGCGGAGGGTCGGGGCCTCCGACCGGGAGTGCGATCCGCCGTCGATGTCTTCGTGCGGATCCCGATGGCGGGTGTCGTAGAGTCATTGAACGTCGCGTCGGCTGCTGCGGTCGTGCTCTTCGAGTGGGCGAGGCGGGCCGGATTGCGTCGGCGAGAACCCGACGCTGGAGGAGCTTGAGCCTTCGTGTTGCCGGGCAACTCGCCTCCGCTATAGTGCGCCGGTCGCCAAGCTGGGCTGGCGTAGCTCAACTGGTAGAGCGGCGGATTTGTAATCCGCAGGTTAAGGGTTCGAGTCCCCTCGCCAGCTCCAAAGCGAGGGTCTCAATGGGACCCGAAGCCAGGTTCACAACGAGAGCCGGAACCACTAGAACCCGGCCAGGTGCGAGCGGAACCGAGGGGTCGTGGACAACGGCGCCGATTGAAGCCTCTACCGATTCGCGTGTTGATCCCAGTTTGGCAGCATCGGCTCGGCAGCGTCGACTCGAAAACGAAAGTTCTGCGGCGATACCAACAAAGATCCGCTCGAGCGATTCCACCCGGCCTGATGCCTGGCGGGAACAGAGCGGAAGGGAACGGGTCGCCGCGCGCTCATTTTCAATCGCCGAGGTCGGCAGCGACCTCGGCCAGCCGGAGAGGTACCGAAGCGGCCAAACGGGGCAGACTGTAAATCTGCTGGCTCACGCCTTCGGAGGTTCGAATCCTCCCCTCTCCACCACTGAGACCGCGGAAAAAAGTCCCCCGTCCCGCTTCACAGACAAATTCGAGGTCCAAGGAGTTTCGCGGGCGGGAATAGCTCAGCTGGCTAGAGCACGAGCCTTCCAAGCTCGGGGTCGCGGGTTCGAATCCCGTTTCCCGCTCCA
>CAYGWM010000215.1:0-3081 GCA_964353555.1 uncultured Spirochaetales bacterium | reverse complement strand
AGCGGCTGGAGCCCGAAGTCGAGCGCGCGTGGTCGCGTCTCGAGGAGGCCGCACGCCAGTTCACACGTGGGCTCCACGACGAGTCGGTTGCGCTCGAGGCGCATCTCGCGCTGATGGATGCGCGCGATCGGCTTCGTGAGATCCAGCCGACGCTGCAGGCCGTGCGAGAACGCATCAAGCGCGCGGGCAGCGGCGCGCTCGCGAGCATTCCCGATCAGGTGAAGCTCGAGGCGCGGCTCGCGAGCATGGATCTCGCCGACGCGGTGCAGCGTCGCCGCGCCGCGATCGCGGAGGAGCTGCGGCAGGCGGGTTCGCTCGCACGCCGCCTCGTCGACGAGATCGCGAAACTGCTCGAGAAGGCGCGCGCGGGGCACGAGTCATGAGCCCGCGCGGTCTTGAGTGCGAAGGAGCTTGGCGATCGTGTTCGGCTCCATCTTCGTCGGCACTGGCTGCATCTCGGGTGGATCCGGGCGCTGCGTAGCAGAGCGCCACTCCACGTCGCCCGACCATCGCGAGGCGCGGTGGCTCCAGGGCCGCGTGTCATCGGACCCCTCGCCCCTGTGGTCGCATGCACTACCAGGACGCACGCGCTGGTGCGCAATGCCCCACCGGCCGCGGCTCGAAGCGGGGCGCGGCGCGACGCGGAGGCGATCTAATCGACCGGTCGAAGATCGAGCGACGGCATGGGCGTTGCATTGTTGTGGGCGTGTGCGGCGCGATCGGCTCGACGGAAGGAAGCGCGATGAGGCATCACTTTCACTGCTGCGCTCACGTGCGTGTGCTCGAGGTGGACGCGTCGGAATTTTCGCACAATCGCAACGGAGGTGCGCAGATCCTCGAGGCGTTCTGCGACGCGAAGCGGCTCGCGCGCTGCGTCGGACTCGCCGAGTGCGACGTATCACCGAGCCTGCGCCGGAAGGAGGGAGAGTCATGATGCTTGCACGGGACCTGATGCAACGAGACGTCCTCACCATCGATGGCGCCGCGTCGCTGCTCGACGCGTACCGCCTCTTCGTGGAAGAGGAGATCTCCGGCGCGCCGGTCGTGGACGAGGATGGCCGCGTGATCGGGGTGCTGTCGGCGCGCGATCTGTTGCGCGCGATCGATGAGGAGCGCGACACCGCGGTGGTGCAGACCAGCTACTTCCGGGATCTGACGGAGTTCTCGGGTCCCGACTGGGGCAGCACGGCCGAGGACTTCCAGGACCGGCTCGCGGGCCGCACGGTTTCAGAGGTGATGTCGTCGGACGTGATCAGCGTGGCGCCGGATGCGAGCGTCGCCGAGATCGCGAGAACACTTCGGCAACACCACGTGCACCGCGTGCTCGTCGCGAAGGACGACGCGTTCGTCGGCCTGATCTCGACCTTCGATTTGATCGCAGTGCTCGAGAAAGACGTTCCGAACCGCTGATCCGCAATCTGCTCGAAGTGGCGTGGCGCGGGCGGTAGCGCGGCATCGCGCGGCCCGCGCGCGTACCGCCGCGTCCGCGATTCGCGTCGGCGCCGGCTTGCTGGTCGCGCCGACCGGCGAACAGCTGCGAATGCGCAGGCTCCCGCGAAGGCCGCTCGCCGAGTCGATCGATCTGCGCGACGGTGAGGTCACCGGTGTGCACCGAGTCCCAGGAGGCCCCCCAATGCCGCGATCGAATCGTTCCCCCGCCGTGCGCGCGACGATCGCACGCGCGCCCGCGCCCACGACGCGGATGGCCGCCACCGATGCGCTCTTCTGGTACGCCGAGGCCGCAGCGCCCGAGTTTCGGCCGATCATCGCCGGGCTCTACCTGCTCGACCGGCCGCTGATCCGCGAGCAGATCGAGCACGGCACCGAGCTGGCGGTTGCGCTCGTGCCGCGCCTGCGACAGCGCGTGGTGGAGGCGCCCTTCGGACTCGGGCTGCCCGAGTGGGTCGAGGATCGCCACTTCGACCTCGCGTATCACTTGCGGCACGTGTCGCTGCCCGCGCCGGGCACGCAGCGCGAGCTGCTCGACCTGGTCGGCGCGCTCTTCGCGACGCCACTGGACCGCTCGCGACCGCTCTGGGAGGCGATCGGGATCGATGGTGTCGAGGGCGGCGGCAGCGCCTTCTTCTTCAAGCTACACCATGCGGTGGTGGACGGCGTCGGCTCGGCCGCGATCCTCGATGCGCTGACGACCGCCGAGGCAGGCGCGACGCCGCGGCGCGTCGCACGCACCAAGCGCAAGCGCGCCCCGAGCGAGCCCTCGACGGCCGAACGTCTCGCGGGGCTCGCGCGCGATCAGGCGGGCGCGACCGCGGCGCTCGCGCGGCGCGCGCTGGCGATGCTCGCCCATCCTGGCGACGCGCTCGACGACGCCGTGCGCGCCGCGCGCGGGCTCCGCGCGATGGTCTCCGACGCCGCGCGTCCTCCCGTGCACGACCCGCTCGCCGTGCCGGGCTCGGGACTCTCGCGGCGGCTCGACATTGCGGACGTGCCCCTCGAGCGGCTCAAGAAGATCCGGGAAACGCTGGGAGGCCGACTGCCCAGTCCGCCGTCGCGCAACGAGCCGCAGGCGAGCGAAGCGCATCCGGCGCGTGTCTCGATCAACGACGTGGTGCTGGCCGCGCTGACAGGCGCGCTGCGCGCGTATCACCGCGAGCGTCACGTGCACGCGGACGAGCTCGTCTGCATGGTCCCGATGAACCTGCGCGGTCGCGACGAGCGCGATGCGCTCGGCAACCGCGTCGGCATGTTCAACGTCATGCTCCCGGTCGGCGAGGCGCGCGCCGATCGCCGCCTCGCGCGCATCGTGCGCCAGACGCAGGCGGCAAAGGCGGATCGCCGCGGCGCCGCGGCGCCCGTGCTGGTGGAGTTGCTGACGCTGCTTCCGGGTGCCGCGCTGCGACTGCTCTCGCGCGGCGCGATCGGTCGCGTGAACGTCGCCTGCACCAACGTGCCCGGCGTCAGGCACGAGCGCTTCATGGCTGGCGCGCGGGTCACCGCGATCCATCCCTTCGCGAGCGTGGTCGAGGGCACGCCGCTGGTGATGGCGCTGCTCTCGTACGCCGGGAGGATGGAGATCGGCATCGACACCGATCCCGAGGCAATCCCCGATCCGCACCGCAT
>CAYGWM010000214.1:0-3118 GCA_964353555.1 uncultured Spirochaetales bacterium | reverse complement strand
CGGCGAGCGGCGAGCCTCATTACTTAGGCTGCATGCGGATCGCGCCATCGAGCCGGATCGTTTCGCCGTTCAGCATCGGATTCTCGATGATGTGGCAGGCGAGCGCCGCGAACTCCGGCGGCTTGCCGAGCCGGCGCGGGAACGGGATCTGCGACGCCAGATAATCGCGCGCTTCCTGGGGCATCATCATCAGCATCGGCGTCGCGAACAGACCCGGCGCGATCGTGTTGACGCGGATTCCGACGGCCGCGAGATCGCGCGCGATCGGCAGCGTCATGCTCACCACCCCACCCTTCGACGCCGAGTACGCGCACTGGCCGATCTGTCCCTCGAACGCGGCGGCGGACGCGGTGTTCACGATCACGCCGCGCTCGTTCTCGTCGTTCGGCTGGTTCTTGCTCATGCGCGCCGCCGCGAGCCGCACCACGTTGAACGTGCCGAGGAGGTTCACGCGCAGCGTCAGCTCGAAGAGCTTCAGGTCGAAAGGCTTGCCCGCCTTGTCGACGGTGCGACCGGCGGTGCCGATGCCCGCGCAGCTCACGGCGGCGTGGATGCCGCCGAAGGTCAGGGCGGCGCGATCGAGCGCGGCCGTGACCTGCTCCTCACTCGCGACGTCGGCTTCGCAGAAGATCGCCGCGTCGCCGATCGACTTCGCGACCTCGGCGCCCTTCGAGCGTCCGAGATCGAGGATCGCGACGCGCGCGCCGCGCGATGCGAGCGCCCGCGCCGTTGCCTCACCGAGACCCGATCCGCCGCCCGTTACGACGGCGCCGATGCCCTGAATCTGCATGGGTTCCTCCGCTCGGATCTTCGAGCGCGCGTCAGCCTAGCAACCCCGACGGAAAGCGTGATCGAGGCGCACGGCCCACGGACCGGGCTGGCCATCGCCGACGGGGCGCCCATCGAGCGCGATCACCGGGCGCACACCGCGAACCGCGTTGGTTGCGAGGATCTCGCGCGCGGCTGTGAGCTCGGCGCGCGACACCTCGGCCTCGCGGAGCAGCGGAACGCGTTCGAGCAACAAGCTCCGCGCGACGCCGGCCTGAGCACCGCAGGCGAGCGCTGGTGTGACGGGGACCCCGTCCGGTCCCACCACGATCACGTTGCTGCGCGTGCCTTCGACGAGTCGGCCTGCGGCATCGAAGAGCAGCGCTTCGTCGACGTCGGCTTGGCGCGCGGCGGCGAAGGCTGCCTCGTAGAGCGAGCGATCGCTGCGCTTCGCGCTCGAGGTCGGTGACGCGCCGGGGTGCACGACGGCCGCCGCGACACAGCGCCAGGTCGGCGCCTCGTCCCCGATCGGGGTCGAGGTCCCAGCGAGGCGGACCCCGAGCAGCGCGTCGGCCTGCGCCTCCACCCGCACCTTGGCGTCGGGTCCGTTGCACGTGGACAGCGCGAGCTCGTGTAGCAGCACGAGCACGCCGGCCGTGTCGAGAGCGCCGAGCCCGAGCAGGCGCGCATCGCGAGCGAGCCGCTGCGCGTGTCGCTCGGCGTGCCACACCCGCCCGTTGCAGGCGCGGGCGCTGCTATAGCAGCCCGCGCCGCGGATCACTTCCTCTGGTCGATCGGCACGAACGAGCGATGCGGCTCGCCGGTGTAGATCTGGCGCGGGCGCCCGATCTTGAAGTCCGGGTCGCGGTGCATCTCGGCCCACTGGGCGATCCAGCCCGGCAGACGGCCGATCGCGAACATCGCCGTGAACATGTTCTCCGGCGTGCCGATCGCGTTGTAGATCACGCCCGAATAGAAGTCGACGTTCGGGTAGAGCTTCCGCTCGACGAAGTACTCGTCCTTCAGTGCGATCTCTTCCAGGTCCTTGGCGATCTCGAGCAGCTTCGAGTTGACGCCCAGTTTTTCGAGCACGCCATCGCAGGCCTTCTTGATGATGCGCATGCGCGGATCGAAGTTCTTGTAGACGCGGTGGCCGAAACCCATCAGCCGCGACGTGTCGTCCTTGCTCTTGGCGCGCTCGACGAACTCGCGTGCCGAGATTCCTTCGTCGCGAATGCGCACCAGCATCTCGATCACCGCCTGGTTGGCGCCGCCGTGCAGCGGTCCCCACAGCGCGTTGATGCCGGCCGAGATCGCGCCGAACAGGTTCACCATCGACGAGCCACCGAGGCGCACCGTCGAGGTCGAGCAGTTCTGCTCGTGGTCGGCGTGCAGGATCAGCAGCAGGTCGATCGCCTTCTCGATCACCGGGTCGACCACGTAGGGCTCGCACGGCGTTGCGAACATCAGGTGCAGGAAGTTCCCGACGTAGCGGAGCTTGTTGTCGGGGAACATGAACGGCTGGCCGATCGAATGCTTGAACGCATAGGCGGCCATCGTGGGCAGCTTCGCGAGTAGCCGGTGCACGGAGATCTCGACCTGGCGCGGGTCGCGAGGATCGAGCGCGTCGGGATAGAACGTCGCGAGCGCGCCGACCGCCGCGGACGAGGCCGCCATCGGATGCGCGTCCTTCGGCATCGCGCCGTAGAAGCGCTTGAAGTCTTCGTGCAGCATCGTGTGGCGGCGGATCGAGTCGCTGAACGCGCGAAGCTGGGCTTCGGTCGGAAGTTCGCCGTAGATCAGCAGGTACGAGACTTCCAGGAAGCTCGACTTTTCGGCGAGATCTTCGATCGAGTAGCCGCGATAACGCAGGATGCCATTGTCGCCGTCGATGAAGGTGATCGCAGAGCGGCACGCGCCCGTGTTGGCATAGCCGGGATCGAAGGTGATGTAGCCCGTCTGGTCGCGCAGTTTGCGCACGTCGATCGCGCGCTCGCCTTCGCTGCCAACCAGGATGGGCAGCGTGATGGTCTTGTCGCCAATGCGGAGTTCGGCGGTATCGATGGGCTTGGGCATGAGAACCTCCCCTCGTGAGTCGGCTCACGGGCTCAGGTGGCCGGCACGGATATTCGGTGACTTGAACCTAGCCGACGAGCACCCTCTCGAAAACCCGCGTCCGAGCGGGGACGTTGGTTGCGTGAGTTGCGTCGCGGGATCTGAGCGGGGACGTTGGTTGCGTGAGTTGCGTCGCGAAGTGATTTAGCCGACGAGGCGAAGGCTATCCGCGACGCAACTCACGCAACCAACGTCCCCTTCCGGACGCGACGCAACTCACGCAACCAACGTCCCC
>CAYGWM010000213.1:0-3196 GCA_964353555.1 uncultured Spirochaetales bacterium | reverse complement strand
AAGCTCGCTTGCAGCTTCACGAACTCCGCGAGGTCATCGTCGTTGAGCGGGTTGATCTTGCCGAGATTCCGCCCCGGGTGTCGAGGGACACTAATTCTTGCGCGCTAAGAGGACACTTACTTTTGCGCACCTCCTTTCTGGTTCTTCCTTCTTCCGGTCCGGCCGCAGGGGGTCAATCCCCCGGAGGCCGGACGGCCTTCAACCCGGGCCGCGGCTGGCGGCAGCGGCCCGATCGAGTTCGCGCAGCCGGTAGCTCCGCCCGCTGATGTTGAGCACGTGGCTGCGGTGGAGGAGGCGATCGAGGATCGCGGTCGCGAGCACCTCGTCGCCGGCGAGCACCGCGGGCCACTCGGCCACACCCTTGTTGGTCGTGATCAGGATCGAGCCGCGGCCGTAGCGGTAGGAGACGAGCCGGAAGAAGAGGCTCGCCTCCGGGCGGGTCATCGGCTCGAAGCCCACCTCGTCGATGATGAGCAGCGCGGTGTTCATGTGCTTGCGTTGCCGCAACCGCTGCGGGCCGATGTCGGCGTCGCGCTTGAGCGCGGCGAGCAGATCCTCGAGTCGATGGAACGCGACCGAGAAGCCGTTCTCGACGGCGCGCACGCCGAGCGCGATGGCGAGATGGGTCTTCCCGACACCGGGCGGCCCCTGGATCAGCAGGCTCTCGCGCTCGCGGATCCACGCACACGTGGCGAGCGTCTCGATGCGGCTGCGCTCGACGCTCGGCTGGAAGCCGAAGTCGAAGCTCGCGAGCGTCTGCCCGGTGGGCAGCCCCGAGAGCCGCAGCGAGGTGCGCACGCGGCGCTCGTCGCGCGCGGTGAGCTCGGCCTCGAGCAGGTCGTCGAGGAAGCGGTGCGGGGCGTGCGTCTCCTTTACTGCCACACCGACTTGCTCGGCAAGCGTCTCGGCCGCGTGCACGAGGCCGAGCTTGGTGAGCCGCTCGCGCGTGCGGTCGAGATCCACATGGCCGGCCTTCTTCGGGAGCGCGGTCGTCTCGGTCGCCGTCATCGCGCCACCTCCGCGAGCGCCGCGTAGAGTTCGATCGGCCGGCGCTCGGGCGCGAGCTGCCAGAGCTCTTGCAGCTTGCGCCCCATCTTGCCGAGCGGCACCGGCGCGAGCACACGCTCCGTGTCGGCGCCCTCGTAGTGCGCGGGGTCGAAGACGTTGCGGGCTGCTGTCCCGCGCGGGTGCTCGGCGACGACGCGCCCATCGGCCCAGATCTGCACGACCGCCGCGCAGCCATGCACCTCCACCTCCTGGTGTGCGTACGCAAACGGAACGCTGTAGCTGCGGCCGTCGAAGCGCACCGTGGCGTCGATCGCGACGCGCCGCTGCACGGCGACATCGAAGGGCTCGGGCAGGATCGGCAGCGGCGCCAAGCAGCGACGCTCCGCCTCCCAGCTCGCGAACACACTCGCTCCCGTCGCTGGGCAGGTCCGCCGCTGCGCACTCTTCCCGACCTCGGCGTCCGTCCACGCTTGCAGCGCGGCCACGCTCTCCCAATGCTCCCCACTCGGATCGAAGCCGACGCGATGGCCGAGGATCCGCCGCTCGACCTTCCCCTTCTCCTCCGGTGCCCGCGGTCGCGTCGCGTCCACGTGGAAGCCCACGCTCCGCGCATAGGTGCGATAGGACTCGTTGATCTCGCCCCACGGTCCCGCACCGCGCACGATCGCCGTCTTCACGTTGTCGACCCGCAGCACCGCCGGCACGCCGCCCAGCCGACGCAGCCCGGCGTTGTGCACCGCGAGCCACCCGAGCTGGTCCGCGCGCTCCGACCACACCACCGCCTCCGCCCGTGAGTGCGAGAGCACGAGATGGAACGCGTGCAGCGCCACCGTCTCGCCCGCGATCCGCATCCGCGGAAACTCCGCCCAGTCCGTCTGCGCCTGTGCACCGGGCGGTGTCTCCACGCGCCGCCGCACCCGGAGCTTCGGCTTCGGGTACGTCGCGCGCACGAAGCGCTGCACCGCCTTGTAGCTCCCGGCGTAGCCGTGCTCCGCCCGCAACCACGCATCCAGTGCCACCAGGTTGACCCCGCGCTCCGACGACGACGCCATCCAGTGTGCGACCGCCGCCGCCCACGGCTCCGCCGATCGAACCCGTCCGCTGCGCCCGTCGCGCGCGCCGCTCGCCATCCGCGCGAGCCGGTAGCGCACCGCGTTCTCGTGCACCCCGAGTTGCCGCGCAATCCCCCGGTTCGAAACCCCTCGCTCGTGAAGCACCTCGATCGTCATCGCTTCCTCCCTTCGCAGTCGGCGCTCCATTGCGATCCCCCCTGTGGGGATCGTGGAGCACCCGCCTCAAGAGGAGGTGCGCAAAAGATCGTGTCCTCTTAGCTGGTCAGTACCGCGTCCCGCGACACCGGGTCGAGCTGGTAGAACCAAACCCTCCGCGTCGGCGCGCCCTTCTCGAAGAACAGTACGACGGTCTTCACGCCCGCGCCCTGGAACGTGCCGCTCGGGCAATCGAGCACGGTGTGCAGGTTGCAACTTTCGAGCAGCAGCTTGCGCAGACTCACCGACGCGTTGTCGGTGTTGGAGAGGAAGGTGTTCTTGATCACCACGCCGCCGCGCCCGCCGGCCTTCAGCATCTTGATGAAATGCTGGAGGAACAGGAACGCGGTCTCTCCCGTGCGGATCGGGAAGTTCTGCTGAACCTCCTTGCGCTCCTTGCCGCCGAACGGCGGATTGGCGAGCACCACGTCGAAGCGATCCTTCTCCTGCACGTCGGCGAGGTTTTCGGTGAGCGTGTTGGTATGCAGGATGTTCGGCGCTTCGATGCCGTGCAGGATCATGTTCATGATCGCGATCACGTAGGCGAGCGACTTCTTTTCCTTGCCGTAGAAAGTTCGCTGCTGGAGCGCCGCGAGTTCCCTGGTGGTGAGGCTCTTCCCCGCCTTCAGGAAATCGAATGATTCACACAAGAAGCCCGCCGAGCCGCACGCGCCGTCGTAGATGCGCTCGCCTATGCGCGGCTTCACCACCTGCACGATCGCGCGGATCAGCGGGCGCGGCGTGTAGTACTCGCCGCCGTTGCGCCCGGCGTTGCCCATGTTCTGGATCTTCGCTTCGTAGAGATGCGACAGTTCGTGCTTCTCGGTCTGCGAGCGGAAGCGCAACGCGTCGATGTGGTCGATCACCTCGCGCAGGTTGTAGCCGCTCACGATCTTGTTTTTGATCTCGCCGAAGATCTC
>CAYGWM010000212.1:0-3203 GCA_964353555.1 uncultured Spirochaetales bacterium | reverse complement strand
GTGGGGCCGACGAAGTCGGTATCGGTTCCCACCAGCCGCGGAGGCGAGAAGATCGAGAGCGTGTGCACCGGCCACTGCGTCAGGTCGATCTCGCTGGGCCATGCGGCGCCTTCGAGCGCGTTGCCGCTCGCATCGGCGAGCTCGGCAACAAAACAGAAGCGGAGCTGCGCCAAAGGCCCCTCGCAGCCGCCGAAGCGCAGCCGATCTCCCGTCTGCCCGTCGTCGATGGCTTCGCGCGCCGGGATCGTGGTGCCGCGGTAGACCAGATCGTTGATCGAGTACGCGAGAACCTCGAGTTCCGTGATGCCCGGGTCGTGCGGCCCGAAGGCAGTCCAGTCGGCGCTGCCCGGCGCAGGGTTGCGGTCCGCGAGGTCCGGATCGTAAGCGAAGCGGCCGAGAACGATGTTCCCGAGCTGGATCGAACCGAGCGCCGCATTCGGGTCGTCGATCTCGACGACCGTGGCCCTCAGCTGCGTGTCGACGAAGCGCGTGGCGAAGGCCGAGGCATGCGCCGGAAGGCCGAGGCCCGCTGCGATGGCGAGCGCCGCCATGGACTGCCAATTCATCGCCCCGGGCCCTCCTCGGTCCCGAGAGGAAGTGACCGCCCGGCGCAAAGCGTGGCAGCCGCTGCGCGGCGGGGGCTAAGGTTGACATTGACCAGTGACGCGCAGGGACAGCCCGGGACCGTCGCGCCCGTGCTCACCAATCGGACGCCCTGCTACGCGAGCCCCAGCGCGCGCCGCGTCTCCGAGACGTCGAACGGGGCGCCGTCGCCGGCGCGCTGCTCGTGGTTCTCGATCTCCTTGAGCAGGACGTCCACCGCATCTCGCCCGTGCGCGGTGCGCACCGCCTCGCGGGGCGTTTGCCCGCCGAGTGCCGGCACGGGCTGGTCGATCCAGTCGGCGTAGTGGCGCCGCTTGAATTCGAGCATGAGCTGCTGCGCCTCGGGCGGGGGCGGCGTCGGCTTCGCGCCGCCCGCCCGGTGCGGCGCCCGCTTCGAGAGCGGGTCGGTGTACTCCCGCGCGCGATACCGGACCCGCTCGCCGCAGGCGGCCTCGACGCGCGCGCGCAGCGCGTCGGCTCGCTCGCGCGAGTTCGTCTCGAGCGCGAGGCTCGTGGCCGAGAGCCGGGCGCGACCGATCACTGTGTTGTCCCAGCTCGCGTGCAACCGGTTGCCGGGGCGGAGGAAGACGTAGAAGGGCGGGTCCTCGCCCGGCCTGGGAGGCTCGACACCGTCGAGCTCGGCGAGCAGCGATCCCACGGCGGGCCGCGCGCCCGGCGCGAGGTCGAAGTGGTCGGTGGTGAGGAGCAGCGGCTCGCCGTCGGTGTTGGCGAGCTCGCTCGGAGCCTGCCGGTGCTCGTCCAACTCTTCGACCGCATCCTCCCAATACCGGATCAGCGCGCGACCGAAGGCCTCGTCGCGTAGCCGATCGGGCGGGACCGCTCGCCTGCGCCGCAGCCGTCCGCGCGCCCGCTCCACCACGTCCGCTGCGAGCCGGGGTGGCAGCGGGCGCGGGTGCGCGCCGCACAACAGCGACGTGTCCCCGTGATCGACCAGGCGGGCGAGGATCGCGTCGCGCATCACGAGCGTCCGAGAGCCCCGCGCCTCGTGCACGCGCCGGACCTCTCCGGAGAGCAGGTCCTCGAGCACGAGCGACGCGCCGGGCTCCGTCTCGCGCACCTCCCACACCGAGAGCCACGCGGCCTGCTGCGCCTCGAGCCAGGCGCGGTCGGCTCGCGCGAGTCGCCGGCCCTGCTCCTCTAGATACCACGCCACGACCGGACGACCCTGCACACCGAAAGTGTAGACCGACCATGGAATTGCGAGCTGCAACGCCTCCTCTGCGTTCTGGAAGTCGCGGGTGAACCGTTGCGCCTCGAAACCGAAGCGTGCGAGCGCAAACGCCGAGAGTTCGCGGACCCATTGTTCGTCGAGCGCGTGGACCGCGACTCGCTCGCTGTGCCCGTGGCGCTCGGCCTCGTCGCGCGCGAGGCAGCACTTCTTGTACTTCCGGCCGCTGCCGCACGGGCAGGGCTCGTTGCGGCTGACGCTGGCGGCCGGTTGCCGCGCGCTGCGCACTTCGTCGGCCCGCGGTGGCTCCCCGATCTCGAAGAGCGGAAACGCCTCATAGGGCAGCGTGAAGCGGACCTCGCGGTCGTCGTCGTCGAAGTAGGACTCGCACACGGGCTCGATCTCGTCAGCCTCGAAGAGGGCCCGGTGCGTCGCGAAGAAGGTCGACAGCGCCGCTGCGCACGCGGTGGCGATCCTCACGTCCCGTTCGACCAGCGGTCGGGGCGCGCCGTCACGCTCGAAGCGCTGGACGCGCGGATACGCTGCGGCACCGGCGACGGGCCAGCGATTCTTCGCCGCCTCGCGGCGCATCGCGGACGGGAGATCGCCGCCGCGTCCGAAGCTGAGGGCGAGCCAGTCGGTGCCTGCATCGAACGGCTCGCGGTCTCGTTCGAGCTGCTCGGCCACGCGCTCGAACGCTTCATAGCCGGCGAGCGACGGGAAGATCAGCAGCCCCAGGCTTTCGCCGAGCTGCCCGATGATCGCGACGCAGGCTCCCTCGACGCCGAGCGCCGGGATGTCCATTCGCAACAGCACGCCGTCCGTCGCTGCTTCCCAGGGCGCGAGGCCGTAGATCCTCTGCGCAGCCCGGAACAGCGCGGCCACTGCTTCGGCCGGGACACGGCCATCCTCGAGGTAGCTCGCCTCCGCGTCGCCCTCGCGCATCGAGGCGAGCATCGCCTCCAGCAGCTCATCGATCTCGGGGGTCGGCGCGATTTCGATCGGCACGCCGCTGCCGACCACCTCTCGCACCTCCGCCGCGAGCGAGTCGTCCGCCACGCGGATCCGGTCGGGCTGCCGCGGCGCGCCTACGAGCGGCGCATCGAGGGCGGCGCGGAGCGCGCGGCCCAGCGCTCCGTCCGCGTCATCGGGACTGGCCACGCGCTGCGCGACTATATAATGTGTCGGATGCTCGATCCAAAGCACGAGGGCTGGCCGATAGGGTTCCTCGCCGTTGGTCACGAAGATGGGCGGCGACACGCGGCCACCGATCCATTCCAGCGCCGCGCCGGTCTGCAGGAGCCCGCGCACCGATCGCGCCTG
This sequence comes from uncultured Spirochaetales bacterium, assembly GCA_964353555.1. Taxonomy (GTDB): domain Bacteria; phylum Myxococcota_A; class UBA9160; order UBA9160; family PR03; genus PR03. The sequence goes on along the minus strand of CAYGWM010000212.1, from coordinate 88 downwards.
CCCGCGTCGTCGCCTCACCCTTGCCCTCCCGTTGGTAGATCGAACGCCACGACGGTACAAAGAGAGCGCCCGCGCCGCTGCCCCGCTC
>CAYGWM010000211.1:0-3346 GCA_964353555.1 uncultured Spirochaetales bacterium | reverse complement strand
CCGCGCAAAGAAGTCCGGAATCTCGCGATCATCGCGCACGTGGATCACGGCAAGACGACGCTGCTCGACGGCTTGCTGCGCCAGACCGGTGCGCTGCCGCCCAAGCACGCTGCGGCCGAGCGCGTGATGGACAGCGAGGATCTCGAGCGCGAACGCGGCATTACGATCCACGCGAAGAACACCGCGATCGACTACGAGGGCGTCCACATCCACATCGTCGACACCCCCGGCCACGCCGATTTCGGGGGCGAAGTCGAGCGCGTGCTCGGCATGGTCGACGCGGTGCTGCTGCTCGCCTGTGCGGTCGAGGGCGTGATGCCCCAGACGCGCTTCGTGCTGCGCAAGGCGCTCGAGCACGGCCTGAAGCCGATCCTCGTCGTCAACAAGATCGACCGCGTCGAGCAGCGCGCTCCCGAAGTCCTCAACGAGGTCTTCGACCTGCTCGTCGACCTCGGCGCCACCGACGACCAGCTCGACTTCCCGGTGATCTACGCCTCGGCCAAGGACGCCACGGCCGCCACCGAGGCCGACGCGCCGCGCCGCGACCTCCGCCCGCTGCTCGACGCGATCCTCGAGTTCGTGCCGCCGCCCGACGTGGACACCGAGGGCCCGCTGCAGTTCCAGGCCACCACGCTCGACTACGACGATTTCGTCGGCCGGCTGGTGATCGGCCGCGTCGAACGCGGCTGCCTGCGCCGCGGCGCGACCGTGGTGCGCATTCCCGAGTCGGGCGCACCGCAGTCGTTCCGGATCACGAAGCTGTTCGGCGCCTACGGCCTCGATCGCCGCGAGATCGAATCTGCGCTGGCGGGCGATCTCGTCGTGATCGCCGGCATCGACTCGATCGATGTGGGCGACACGATCTGCGATCCGTCCTGCCTCGAAGCGCTGCCGCGCATCGCGATCGATCCGCCGACGGTGCGCGTGCGCTTCTCGGTCAACAACTCGCCGTTCGCCGGGCGCGAGGGCAAGTTCGTCACGTCGCGGCAGATCGGCGAACGCCTGCGCCGCGAGGTGCTCGGCAACGTCTCGATCAAGATCGAGGACACCGACAGCCCCGACGTCTTCGAAGTCGCGGCCCGCGGCGAGATGCAGATCGGCGTGCTGGTCGAGACGATGCGCCGCGAGGGCTACGAGTTCGCGGTCTCCCGCCCCGAGATCATCTCGCGCGAGATCGACGGCCAGAACTGCGAGCCGGTCGAAGAAGTGGTGGCCGAAGTCCCCGACACCGCCGCCGGTATCGTGATGGAGAAACTATCGCAGCGGCGCGGTCGCTTGACGTCGCTCGAACAGCGCAGCGGCACGACGATCCTGCAGTTCCTGGTGCCGAGCCGCGGCCTCTTCGGCTACCGCAGCGAGTTCCTCTCCGACACGCGTGGCGAAGGCATCCTGCACCGCACCGTGCGCGGCTACGAACCGTTCACCGGCGAACTCCCGACGCGCAACGTCGGCGCCGTGATGGCCACCGAGCAGGGCGTGACCACGCAATACGCGTTGTGGAAGATCCAGGAACGCTGCGACCTGTTCGTCGCTCCCGGCACTCCTTGCTACGAGGGCCAGATCATCGGCCAGAACCGCCGGCCCGACGACATGAGCGTCCACGCCGCGCGCGCGAAAAAACTCACCAACATCCGCGCCGCCGGCAAGGACGAAGCGATGGTGCTTGTGCCGCCGCGCATCCACTCGATCGAGACCGCGCTCGGCTGGATCGCCGACGACGAGCTCCTCGAAGTGACGCCGGTCTCGCTGCGGCTGCGCAAGAAGATCCTGAACGCGAGCCTGCGCAAGCGCTGATCCCGCGCCGCTCGCGAGCGGCGACCTTCAATCCCGCGTAGCGAGCCAACGGCGAGCGGCGAGATTCACAAGGCCGGCGCGAGCGCGCCGCGCAGGAACTCCCGGAGTTCGCGCTTGCGCGAATCGAGCATCTCCGCCGAGAGCGGATCCGCGCGCAGCACCGCCGCCGGGATGTGGTGCGCCACCGCGGGATAGAAGAGCACGAGTCCCATCAGGTTCAGCACCGTGTGACGCACCGGGACGTAGCGGATCACACCGGCGGCCCGCGCGCGCGCGAGCCACACGCCGACGACGATCAGCACGCGGTCGATCGCTTCCGCCTCGAGCGCCCGCGCTTCGATCGATGCTGCGACCGGCAGCCCGCGCGACGTCACCATCAGGCGCATCAGCAGCCGCCCTGCTGCGGGCTCGTCGGCGAAGTGTTCGACGCTCGCGTCGAGCGCGGCGAGCAGCGACTCGAAGCGCGGGGGATCCTCGGCGAGGATCGGCTCGAGCCGCTTCAGCAGCCGCTCACCGAGGCCGCGGAACACCTCGGTCACCAGCTCGTCCTTGCTCTTGAAGTGGTGGAACAGCGTGCTCTTGTGGAGTCCGACGCGGTCCGCGACCTGCTGCAGGCTGGTGCCCTCGACGCCGTGCTCCGCGAGCAGCTCGAGAGCGGCGTCGAGGATGCGTTGGCGCGGAGCGTCGGCGAACGACACGAACCCTCCTAGACCGGCAGCGCCCGCGCGCCCCAGTCGATCACGCGGCGGATCAAGCGGCCCGCGAGCTTGCTCTCGGTACCGGGGCGAGGCAACACGTAGTCGAGGTTGTCCTCGTAGGTCGTCGACTGCGTCGGGTTGGTCGGGAAGAAACGCAGATCGGTGCCGGGGATCGGGCCGATCTTCTCCGACAGCTCGTGCAGCATCTTGTCCGCGCTGCGGATCAGATCGCGCGGATCAGTGCCGAGCGTCGCGTAGTGCTTGGCGTAGCGGATCTGCGTGGCGCCGAAGAGATCGCCGATGCCGTGGGTCATGTCGCGAATGCCGAGCAGCTCCTTCTGCGAGAGCTTCGCGAGTCGCTGCGGCAGATAGAGCACGCCGAGACCGACGTGGCGCGCTTCGTCCTTCTCGATGTACGGCAGCAGCTCCGTCAGTACGGGCTCGATCTTCGAATCGGCGAGGAAGCGGAAGATCGCCATCGCCGTGCCCTCGGCGAGCAGTTGCATCGCGAAGAGCTTGACGGTGAGATCCTTCGTGGCGAGCAACTGGCGTGCGCCGATCGCGAAGTACGGATCGAGCTTCGGAACCGGCACGTGCAACGCCGCGACGTAATCGCGCAGCACGTAGAAGTGTCGCGCCTCGTCGAAGACCTGGCTCGATGCGGCGAGCTTCGCGTCGGTGTCCTCGAGCCGCTCGGCCAACTCGGCGGCGACGATCCAGGCGGCCAGCTCGCCCCACATCAGCATCGAGATCGGGTGGGCGAGCGCCTCGCGCTTCTCGCGCGAGAGCTGGATGCCGCCGTGCTTCGCGATCGCCTCGCGGAAAAGCGCCGGGCCGTCCCAGGCGTCGCGCTG
>CAYGWM010000210.1:0-3374 GCA_964353555.1 uncultured Spirochaetales bacterium | reverse complement strand
GCGACGACGAAGAGCGCGCGCACCGGCTCGTTCGCCGTCGTGATGAAATCCGGCAGCAGATTGCCCGGCAGTGCGCCCTTGCGCAGCGGACCGAATTCGCTGTCGCCGAAGCTGCTCGCGAAATCGCGACGGCCGGCCTTCGCGCTCTTGTAGAAGCCGACCGACAGCACATTGCCACCGCGGCGGTCGAGGTTGCCGGTCGCGAACGACAGCATCTGCACCAGCCAGTACGCGAGCGTCCCCTGACGGCCCATGTTGACGCCCGTCGACATGTGCACCGACGCCGCGCCGGCGGCGCTCCACTCCCGTGCAAGTCGCCGGATCGTGTCGGCCGGGATGCCCGTCACGTCTGCCACGCGTGCCGCCGGGAAGCGCTGGATGAACGCGCGGAACGCATCGACGTGTTTGCCGTGCTGCGCGAGCGCGCGCTCGTCGAAGCCGCCCGCCGTCTCGATCTCGCACAGCAATGCCGCCAGCAAGTAGACATCGGTGTCGGGGCGGATCGGGATCCAGTCGCCGGTGCTGTTCGCGACCGACTCGATGCGGCGCGGGTTCACGAAATAGATCGTCGCGCCGCGGCGTTTCGCCTCGCGCATCCGCTCCATTGGATCCGCGACCGAGATGAACGAGCCGTGCGAGACACGCGGGTTGGCGCCGAGCACCAGCAGGAACTCGGTGTGCTCGAGATCGGGGATCGGGTGAATCGTGCTCGAGCCAAACACCGCCTCGCTTCCCGCGAACTTGTTGGCGCAGTCTTGCGTGCCCGAAGAGAACGCACGCCGCACGCCGAGCTGTGCGAAGAATGCCCCGACGCTCGGGCCAGCCAGCGTGTTGAACGCGGTCGGGTTGCCCATGTAGTACGCGACCGCGTTCGGGCCGTGCTGATCGACGATGCCGCGCGCCCGCGACGCGATGTCGCCGATCGCATCGTCCCAGCTCGCGCGCTCGAAGCCTCCATTGCTCTTTCGCAGCGGGTGATCGAGGCGATCCGGGTCGCGATGGATCTCGGCGCCCGCGATGCCCTTGTTGCACGCGAAGCCGCGCGTCACCGGATGCTCCCGGTCGGGCGACAGCGCGGTCATCTTTCCGGCTGCGACCCGCGCGACGAGTCCGCAGGCGGGCTCGCAGACGCGGCAGAACGTGTGGACCTCGTGCGTTTCAGCTTCGCTCATCGCAGCATCCTCCGTGGAGCCACCTCTAGTGGCAGCCGTGCCGATCAATTGCCCTCGTCGGGTTTCGCGCCGTCGTCCCGCTTCTCCTCGCGCCGCTCGCGCTGTTCGAGCAGCGCCTGGAAGCGGCTGCGGTCGACCGCGATGAACAGGCCCTCGGCCTCGGCAGTGAGCTCGCCGTTTGCGCGTACCCTGCCGGTGCAGAAGTTCTTGCGGCCCTCGGTGCGCACCAGTTCGCCCTCGAAGATCAGTTCGGTGTGCAGCGGTGTCGGCTTGCGGTAGTGCACCGTCAGGCGTCCCGTCATGCCGGGATTGCCGCCGAGCGACTGCACGTAGCCGAGCACCTCGTCGAAGGCCGCCGCGACGAAGCCACCGTGTACACAACCCGGCGGCCCTTCGTAGGCGGTGCCGAAGGTGACCGATGCGATCGCCGTCAGCGGCCCCGAGCGACCGATCGTGATCGGCGGCGCGAGCGGATTGGCGAGCCCGATCATCGGACTCTGATCGAAGAAAGCGCCGACGTCGCCGGCGTTTGCCGACTCTGCATACCCGTGAAAGTGTTTGAGGCGCGGGTGCGCGTTCAGCGCTTCGGCGTAGCGTTCGAGCGCGTCGGCGGCGCGACGCAATTCGTCTTCGGGCGCGTTGCTCGGGACGAGTCGCTCGATCACCAGTCGCATCGCGCGCGCGAGCCTTCGCTTCTGCTCCCAGGCGTCCTGCCCCGAGATCTTGGTCGCGTCGAAGTGCGGAAGGATCTGCGGCCGGTCCTCACCGCTCACGACTCGATCTTCTCCCACGCGCTCTGCGTGAGGCGCAGGCTCGGACGGTCCTTGCGCGATTCCATCTCCTCGAAGGTGCGTTGATAGCCGGTCGAGCGGATCAACCACGCGCCCCCCACCTTCAGGTACTCGTCGTGATAGAACGCGGCGCCGCGAATCGTGATCTGCGCCTTCGTTTCGATCACCTGGTCTTCGAGCGCCCACGTTGCAACGGCTGTCGTATCGCTGGTGAACTCGATCTCCGGGTGATGGACGCGATGGCTCGAGTAGAAGCTCGGCGCGCCCATCGCCTTGCGCAGAAAGTCGACGATCGCGTCACGGCCGTCGAAGGCGTACTTGCCGCCGCTGTAGCAGCAGCGGGCATCGGGCGTGAAGCAGGTGCCGATCTCGTCCCAGAGCTTCTGGTCGAGACAGCGCAGGTACTTGTACTTGAGGCGCTTGATCGCCTCGAGTTCTTGCAGGTCGACCGGCATTGCATCCTCCGTGGGTGACTCGATGGCGCTCGGGCCGCGCCCAGCGAAGCCGGCCGGATGATGCTGCTTTGGCCGAAATTTCACAGGCCAGCACCCGTGTCGCGCGGTGATTGCGGTGCGACCCGGAGGCCGCGTACGCTGCGGCCTCACAGAAAAGGAGTCCTGATGCGGGACATTCTTGGTTACAGCGGCAAGACGGTGGTGGTGAGCGGCGCGGCGACCGGCATGGGCGCCGCCGTGGCGCGCACGCTCGTGGATCTCGGCGCCGAGGTGCACGCGCTCGACGTACATCCGATCGAGGCGAAGGTCGCGCAGGCAACCCGCGTCGATCTGCGCGATCGCGCGTCGATCGACGCCGCGGTGGCGAAGCTGCCCGCGCACGTCGATCGGCTCTTCAACTGCGCAGGCCTGCCCGGCCCGCCGTTCTCCGCACTCGACACCACGCTGGTGAACTTCGTCGGCCTGCGACACCTGACGGAGGCGGTTCTGCCGCGCATCCCGACGGGCGGCGCGGTCGCGAGCATCACGTCGATCGCGGGCATGGGCTGGCAGAAGAATCTCGACGCGGTGAAGGGGTGCTGTGCAACCACCGACTTCGACGCCGGCAAGGCCTGGCTGGAAGCCAACGCCGACAAGAACAACGGCTACCTGTTCTCGAAGCAGTGCATCATCTTCTACACCAAGACGCGTGCCGTCGAGCTGGTCGCGCGCGCGATCCGGATGAACTGCCTCTCGCCCTCGCCCACCGACACGCCGATGCTCGCGAGCTTTCACGCGCAGGTCTCGAAGGACTTTCTCGAGAAGCACTTCCTCGCGCCGATCGGCCGCAACGCGACGCCCGAAGAGATGGCCGAGCCGCTGATCCTGCTGAACTCCGACGCCTCGCGTTTCGTCTCGGGCGTGAACCTGATGGTCGACTTCGGCTACGTCGCATCGGTCGAGATCGGCGCCCGCCC
>CAYGWM010000209.1:0-3631 GCA_964353555.1 uncultured Spirochaetales bacterium | reverse complement strand
CCTCGACGCAACGAACGTCCCCAACGCAACACGTGCCGGGGCGGCTGAAGAGCGCGCGTCTCTCACCCCACAGGCGCCGCGCTCGCCGACCCACCGACCGCGCGCATCCCATTTCGGTGCATCTGCCCTTGGGACGGGCGTATGCTCGCGTTACTTTCCCCCGTCCAACACGAACTGGAGATCAGCATGGCCGCGAAAAAAGCCAAGTCGGGTTCGGGATCGAAGGGTGCAAGCCGCCGAGCAGGATCGAAACTGTCAGGCGCGGAGAGGGCCGCCTACAGCGAGATCAAGCAGGGTGTGAAGCATCTCGAGAAGTCGATCGGTGAGATCACCAAGGGTCTGCGCAAGACCGAGAAGGCGATCGAGGCCGACGCGCGCGCGCGGATTCGCGCACTGCGTGTCGAGGCGCGCACGCAGCTCGGCGTGCTCAAGTCGAAGCGAGCTGAAGTCAAGAGCCAGCTGAAAAGGGTGGCGACCGCGGCGGAGGGATCGTGGGAGGAGATCAAGCACTCGGCGGACGCGATCCTCGCCGATGCGCGCGCGACCGCTACTTCGATCGTGGATCGGCTTCGCGCTGCCATCACGCGCTGACCTTCCATCGATGCAGCTCAGCTAGTTGGTCGTCACTCGCAGCCGCGAAGCCACGTCGTCCGGCACCGGCGGAGCGGCGAGGCCGGTAACGGCTTGAATCTCGTGCTCGTCGAGTGACTCGCCCGCGAGCAGCGCGCGGGCGAGCGCGTCGAGCTTGTCGCGGTTCTCGGCCAGCAGCCGATTGGCTTCGCTGTGACACTCTTCGACGATGCGGCGGACCTCACCGTCGATCAGCTCCGACGTGGCGTCGCTATAGGGCCGCTGCTGGAAAGCCGGCGGCAAACCCTCGTCCTGCGGCGCAACGAAGCTGATCGGGCCGAGTCGCTCGCTCATTCCCCAGCGCAGCACCATGCGCCGCGCGATCTCGGTCACCTGTTGTAGATCGCTCTCGGCGCCCGTCGTGACGACGCCGTACACGAGCTGCTCGGCCGCGCGACCACCGAGCGCGCTGGTGATCCGCGCGCGCAGGTAGTCCTCGCCGTAGCTGGTGCGATCGTCCACGGGTATCTGATACGTCGCACCGAGCGCCATGCCGCGCGGCACGATCGAGACGCGGCGCACCGGATCGCTGTGCGGCACCAGCATGCCGAGCAGCGCGTGCCCCGACTCGTGATACGCGGTGCGCTCGCGATCGGCGGGATTCAACAAAATGTGCCGGACCGGCCCGAGCGTGATCTTCTGTAGCGACTCCGCGAAGTCCTCGGGGCCGACCGCATTCGCTCCCTTGCGCGCCGCCAGCAGCGCTGCCTCGTTGACCAGGTTGCGCAGGTCTGCGCCAACCAGTCCGGGGGTCTCGGCGGCGATGCGCTCGAGCGAAACGTCCGGTGCGAGCGGGACTTTGCGCGTGTGCACTGCGAGGATCGCAGCACGCCCGGCGCGATCGGGAAGCTGCACCACGACGCGGCGATCGAAGCGACCGGGCCGCAGCAACGCCGCATCGAGTACGTCGGCCCGGTTGGTGGCGGCCAGCACGATGATGCCTTCGCGCGGGTCGAAGCCGTCCATCTCGGTCAGGATCTGGTTCAGCGTCTGCTCGCGCTCGTCGTGACCGCCGAGGGCGGCGCCGCTCCCGCGGGCGCGGCCGATGGCGTCGAGTTCGTCGATGAAGATGATCGAGGGCGCGGCCTCGCGGGCCTGCTGGAACAGATCGCGCACGCGCGCCGCACCGACGCCGACGATCATCTCGATGAACTCAGACGCGCTGAGGCTGAAGAACGGAACGCCCGCCTGCCCGGCGATCGCGCGCGCGAGCAGCGTCTTGCCGGTTCCCGGCGCACCGACCAGCAGCACGCCCTTCGGCATCGTGCCGCCGAGCCGCTGGTACTTGGCGGGGTTCTTCAGGAAGTCGACGATTTCGACCAGCTCGTTCTTGGCCTCCTCGATGCCGGCGACGTCGTCGAAGGTGACCTTCGGCTGTTCCTCGCTGTAGCGCTTGGCGCGACTGCGGCCGAGCCCGAACACGCCGCCGCCGGCTCCCGCGGCGGCGCGGCGGCTGATCCAGATGAACGCCGCGATCAGCAACAAGGTCGGCCCGAATCCGACCAGCACCTTGAACCACGACGAGGCGTCCTCGTCGCGCGCGTCGATGACGACGCCCTGTTGCTCGAGCAGCGTTTCGAGGCCCGCATCCGCGAAGGCCGGTCGCTCCGTCGCGAAGCGCTTCGAGGTGTGCGGTTCGCGCGGGTCGGGAGTGAGCCAGGCCGGCACTTTGGGTTCCGACGGAAGCTTTGCCTGTGCGTCCGGGGTCGGATAGGTGACCTCCGTCTTGAAGGTCCCGCGGATCGAATCCCCGAGGCCGGTGACTTCCTCGACGTTGCCCGCCACGACCTGCTTCTTGAAGAACGTGTACGGGATCGTGATCGAGGCTGGCTCGGGAAAGCAGGCGCGCATCACCAGGAAGTTCGCCGTCACGACGATCAGCACGACCATCCACCACGGCTGCGGCCTCACGTTCGGCGCGCGACGCCCCGCGTCTTTCGAGGCGTTGGGTTTCGCAGCGGGATCGTCGTGAGGTTGTTTCGCCATCGTCCACGCGGGTTGAAGGGAAACGCAGAGTAGCCGGCTCCCGCTCGCGTATCCTACGCGCCCCGCCCGAAGGAGATCCGCATGCCGATGCCCCGCGACCTCGGAATCATCGATCTGATGATGGGGATCCCGAGCCCCGAGCCCAAGTCCAGCTACGACTTCATGCGCCCGCTGTTCCGCGACAAGGAGAGCCTCGACTCGTTCGATTTCCCGGTCGAGTACATGTTCAAGGACGTGCCGAAGACCGGCCGTCACGACGACTACATCCAGTACACGCTCGGCGAGATGGACAAGTACGGCATCGAGCGCGCGCTGATCGGCGTGTCACTCGAAGACGAGACGAGCAAGCGGGCGCTGAAGCAACACCCGGATCGCTTCATCCCGTCGTGCGGCACTGACCCGAATCGCGGCATGCAAGACCTGCGCGACATCGGTCGCCTGCACGACGCCTTCGGCATCAAGGCGGTCGGCGCGTTCCCGTGCGGTCTGTTCCCGCAGGTTCCGATCAACGACAAGCGCTTCTACCCGGTCTACGCGAAGTGCTGCGAACTCGACATCCCGATCTGCATCTGTGTCGGCGTCCCCGGCCCGCGCATCCCGATGGACGCGCAGAAGGTCGAGTACCTCGACGAAGTCTGCTGGTTCTTTCCGGACCTGAAGATCGTGATGCGCCACGGCGCCGAGCCGTGGACCGACCTCGCGGTGAAGCTGATGCTGAAGTGGCCGAACCTGTACTACTCGACCAGCGCATTCGCGCCGAAGTACTACCCGAAGGCGATCCTCGACTACGCCAACACGCGCGGCGCCGACAAGATCCTCTACGCCGGCTACTTCCCGATGGGCCTCTCGCTCGAACGCATCTTCGCCGACATGCCGCACGTCCCCTTCAAGGACGCCGTCTGGCCAAAGTTCCTCCGAGAAAACGCCATCCGCGTCTTCGGCCTCTGAGAGTGGTGAGAGCGGTGCCGGGCGTCAGGTTATTTTTTGTCAGGTTATTCGAGGCACCGGCGCGGAC
>CAYGWM010000208.1:0-3647 GCA_964353555.1 uncultured Spirochaetales bacterium | reverse complement strand
GCGTTGGTGTGGGCGGGCTCACAGCATTCCAGCCGCCAGAGCCCCATCGTGGTCCAAGCCCCCGGCGGGAGCGTCGATCGATTCCTACGAACTAGGAGGCCTCCATGACGAGCTACCACGAACGACTGTCGGCCCAGGACGCCGTGTTCCTGGAGATGGAGAACGCCAACACCCCGCTGCACGTCGGCGCCACCGCGATTTTCGACGTGAGCCCGATCCGCAGACCCGATGGCTCGCTGCCGGTGGATTCGATCCGCGCGGTGATTGCGTCGCGTATGGACATGCTGCCGCACTACCGGATGCGGATCATGTGGACGCCCATCAGCGGGCAGCCCGTGTGGGTCGACGACGACTGCTTCGACGTGCGCCACCATCTGCAGCTGGTGCAGCTACCGCCTCCCGGAGACGCCCGCGCACTCGACGAATTGGTGACGGAGTTCCTGTCTCACAAGCTCGATCGCGGCCGCCCGCTCTGGGAGATCCTGATCGTGGACGGGCTCGAGAACGGGCGCGTCGCGGCGGTGCTGAAGGCGCATCACGCGCTGATCGACGGTGTGTCGGGGATCGACATGATGATGTTGATGCTGAGTCTCACGCCGTCGTCGCTCGTGCCGGATCCGCCCGAGTGGGAGCCGCGGCCGGCGCCGACGCCGCGCGAGCTACTCGAGTCGGACCTGCGTCACCGCGCGGGCCTCTCGCTCGGCTGGCTCGGAGCGGTGCGCGCGGGGGTGCGCGCTCCGCGTGCGCTCTTCGCTTCGGCGCGCGACCGGGTGCTCGGCGTCGCCGAGAGTGGCCGCGCGCTGTTCGGCGCCGGCGTCGACACACCGCTCAATGCCACGCTCGGCCCGAATCGCTCGCTGTACACACTGCGCGTCGAACTCGACGTCATCAAGGGACTGAAGAACTTCTTCGGCGGCACGTTGAACGACGTCGCGGTGGCGATCGTGGCCGGCGCGTTGCGGCGTTTTCTGTCCGATCGCGGCATGTCGGTGGACGACATCGAGCTTCGTGCGCTCATCCCCGTCTCTACGCGCAGCGATGTCGAGCGCGGCACGCTTGGCAACAAGCTCTCGCTGCTGGTCGCCCCGCTCGCGGTGGGCGAGGCGGACGTCCGTGCGCGCATCGAGACCACGCGCAACACCATGGAGGGGCTCAAGGCCTCGAAGCAGGCGCTCGGAGCGGAAGTCCTGACGGCGCTTGCGGAACTCATCGTGCCCAGCGTGATGACGGGCGCCGTAGAGTTCCTGCTCTCGCGCAACTCGACGAACCTGATGATCACCAACATCCGCGGCCCGTCCGATCCGTTCTATTGCCTCGACGCGCCGATGCTCGAGGTCTATCCCGCGCCGCCGCTCTGGCCGGGCCAGACGCTCGCGATCGGCATGCTGAGCTACGGCGGCTTCCTGCACTGGGGCCTTCTCGTCGACCCGGATCGCCTCCCCGACGCCGATCAGCTCGTCGACGCGGTGCGAACCGAGATCGCCGAGCTGGAAAAGTTCGCGCACCAGGGCGTTTCGCCCCCGAGGCGGCGACGCAAGCGCGGCGCGGGCGATCGCGCATGACGGGTCGGCAGGAACTGCTGGCGCAGATTCCGCTCTTCGGCGCCTTCGACGCCGAAGAGCTTGCGGCGGTCGACGCACTGCTGACCGAGGAGCGCGTCGCGCAAGGCGAGACGATCTGCACCGAGGGCGATCCCGGCGACCGCTTCCTCGTGGTGACGTCGGGTGAGCTCGAAGTCTGGGGTAGCGACCCGCCGCGCGTGATCAACCGGCTCGGCAAGGGCGAGGTGCTCGGCGAAATGTCGCTGCTGCTCGGGGGCGCGCGCACCGCGACGGTGACGGCGGCGCGTGCCTCGACGCTGCTGTCGCTGCGCAAGGAAGACTTCGACCGGACCTTCCTCTCCAACGCGAAGGTGCTCGAGTTCCTGACGCGGTCGCTCAGCAAGCGGCTCGCCGCAGCGGGTCGCCGGCGCATCGAGGCGCGCCGTTCGAACACCGTCGTGGTGACGGGTGAGCCGGGAATACCCGGCAAGAGCCTCGTTGCGGCCAGCGTCGCCGTCTTCCTCGGCGCCGCGCTGCGCTCCGATACGCTGTTGGTGCGCGTTTCGGCGCCGGCCCGCGCTGTGAAGCGAGGCCCGGCTGATCTCGAGAAGCTCGTCTCGGCGTCGCAGGAAGAGCTGCAACGGAAGCTGCGGGAAGCCGGTGCGTGGGTTGCGACGCTCGATCTGTCGGTTCGGCGCGAGGCGAGCGAGGGCGCAACGGAGCGTGCTCTCGGGGCAGTCTTCGAGCGGCTCGGTTCGCGCTTCCGCTGGATCGTCGTCGACGCGGGTGGCGGCCCGGAGCCGCTGCTCCGCGCGTGCCGGCAAGCGGCTCATCGGCAGATCGAACTCGTGCGGAATCTTCCGCTCGCGCCGGATCCGAGCCCGCTGGGCGCACCGCTGCGCGTTCTGAATCGACACGATCCCGCTACGCAAGCGATCCCGATCAGCCACTGCGAACCCTTCGTATTGCCGGAGGACCCGAACCTCGGACGCGGCGACGCGATGGAGCAGGCGCGCCGGCTCGCGGCATCGCCGCGCTCGCCGGCTTCGCCGCCGCTGCGAAGACTCGCGCACAAGTTGCTCGGCGCGACGGTCGGCATTGCCGCGGGTGGCGGCGCCGCATTCGGCCTGGCCCATCTGGGCGTGTTCAAGGTTCTCGAGGACGACGGAATCCCGATCGACTTGCTGGCCGGGACGAGCATGGGCTCGATCGTGGTCGTCGGCTATGCAGCGGGACTCACGCCGGACGAGATGATCGAGATCGCAGAGCGCGTGGGCACCGTGCGCACCACACTCTCAGCGTTGGATCTCACGTTGCTGCGCCCTGGGCTGCTCGCTGGGGATCGGCTGATGGCGATCTTCAGCCCGATGATTCAGTACGAGGATTTCAGCGAGCTCCGCTTCCCGTGCCGCACCGTCGCGACCGACATCGAAAGCGGCGAGTGCGTCTCGATCTGCTCCGGGCGGCTCGACCTCGCCTTTCGTGCGAGCGCCTCGGTGCCGGTGATCTGGAGCCCGATCCGGCACCAGGGCCGCGTGCTCGTCGATGGTGCCATCGTGAATCCGGTGCCGGTGGACGTCGCGCAGCAGATGGGCGCCGATCTGTGCATCGGCGTCAACGTCGTGCCGCCGCTGAAGCGCGGCGTCAGCACCGCGCTCGCGCGCGCCTACCGTCGCGCGAGCCGCTGGAATCCGCTCTCCTATCTTTCGAGCGACCGCGATCTGCCCAACCTGTTCGACATCACGATGAACTCGATCCAGCAGCTCCAGCACGAACTCGGGCTCTACAAGGCCATCTCCGCCGATGTGCGGATCACGCCCGACCTCTCGGATTTCACGTGGATCGAGTTCTACCGTCCGAAGGAGCTGATCGAGCGCGGCGCCGAAGCAGCCAGCCGCGCGCTGCCCGAGATCCGCCGGGTCCTTGCGGAGAAGCGCGCGGGCTGAATTCCGCGTCCAAATGAAGCGTGGGCCCGGTCTTGCGACCGGACCCACGTCCAGAACCTACCGCCACTCGAAACTTGGAATCGGGAATCGTGAGGAGGGAAGGTTGCTAGCGGCTAGCCCATGATTCCGCACCACGGCCGCGGACGGCCGCGCGCTAGCG
>CAYGWM010000207.1:0-3677 GCA_964353555.1 uncultured Spirochaetales bacterium | reverse complement strand
CGATCGTGTGGCCCAGGCGCGGTCGCGCCGAAATCGGCGTGCGAATCGATCAGGATCCGTTCGCTTCCGCCGCTGGTCGGCTCGTGCGTTCCGCCAAGCCGATCTCTGGCAGCCTGTCAGTCCGTTTCGACCTGCCCGGTGATTCGCTGCCGCAGCAGCGACCACGACAGGCCGATGCCGAGCACTGCGCCGATCAGGACGAGCGCCACCCACGCGAAGATCGAGGGCTGATCGGGGTCGAGGATTCCGGCCCGGAACAGCATCCAGACGAGCGAGCCGAGGATGGCTGCGCTCAGCACCAGGCCCAGCGTGCCCAGCGAGGTCGAGGCCGTGCGGATGCACAGCACCCAGCCGGCGGCCAGCAACGCACCGGCCAGAATCTTGTCGGGGCCGAAGTCGCCGAAGCCGCGTAGCGCCCAGTGGAAAAAGGAGTGGCCGCTTGGGTTGTAGCTGAGCAGCACGATCACCAGCGCGCCCGCGATCCGCGCGAGCACGCCTCCCCACGAGATGCCCCGGTCCGCCATGCGCGCGAGCCTAACAGAAGCCGGGCGCGTTGCTGCTCTGGCTCGCAGCGGGATCTACGCCGCTCGGCCTGCGCGCGCGACACCGACGCGTTGCTTGACCACGTCCGTTCTCGTTGATGCTCGCTCCCAGGTGCGAGCTGCCATAGGTTCGGTATCGGACCGACTAGATCCCGCTAATTCCCATGCTCACGTTGCAGCTGACGACCACGCTCCTTCGCCTCGCTCAGTCGGCTGTTCGCAGCTGAACGTGAAGCCGTTTTGCAGCCCCGGAATGGTAAGCCTCATTGCGTCTGGTTGAGTTCGCGGGCGGTATCAAATACGATACCGGCGCGTGGTGCCCCGAGTCGTCCTCGACACGAACGTTTTCGTTTCAGCCCTTCGGTCCAACCGGGGGGCTTCATTCCGTCTTCTCTCGGAGATCGACTCGGGCCGCTTTCAAATCTGCGTCTCGGTCCCGCTCGTGTTGGAGTACGAGGCGGCACTCTTCCGGCAGGCTCGCTCTCTCGGTCTTTCCCGGCGGGACGCCTCCGATGTCCTCGACTACATCTGCTCCGTGGCAAGGCGGCAGTCCATCTTCTTGCTCTGGCGTCCACAGCTGCGAGATCCGGGCGATGACATGGTCCTCGAGGCTGCCGTTGCCGCCGGCTGCCGGTACATCGTCACGTTCAACAAGCGAGACTTCGAATCGAGCCGTCCCTTTTCGGTCCGCGCCGTCACGCCTCAGGAATTGCTTCAAACCATCGGGGTTCTCAAATGAGCACGCTCAGCCTCAGGCTTCCCAACTCGCTCCACGACGAGATCAAGAAGCTGGCTCGCCGCGAGGGCATCTCCATCAATCAGCTGGTGAGCACGGCGGTCGCGGAGAAGCTCGCCGCGCTCATGACGGAGGAGCATCTCGAGAAGCGGGCTCGGCGGGGCAGCAGACAGAAGTTTCAGCGCGTGCTCCGCAAAGTCCGGAGCGGGCCGGCCGCAGACGAAGACACTCTTTGACCCGCTCCGGCGGGGCCAAGTAGGATCTGTCGATGGTGCGTCCTGGCGACGACGAGCTTCGAGGCAAAGCTGAGCAGCAGTCGTCACGTCGTGTCGAGCTTGCGGGTGCGAGTCCCGCCCGGGTAGGCGCCGGAGCGCCCGGTAGCAGGCCCCAGGCGGAGCGAGAGATCGCTCCGGCCCGAGCGGGGCGTCAAGAGCCTGGTGCAAGAGACAGGGAGCAAGGCTGCGGGTTGCAACGTGCAGTGAACGCCGAGCAAGCCTCGTCAGATTCTCAGCCGAAAGGTGATCGAGAGAGCCGAGCCGGTCATTTCGCGGCGAAGGCCACGCACAGCGCAGGAGTTCCGGAGCTTGCGTTGGGTCTCTCCGGGGTATTGGCGGCGACACGCAGCGATAGGTCGACACGGAACAGGAGAGGCCCTCCCTCGCGGCCCGCGTCGGGTGAAGCGACGCATATAAGCGCAGAGCGTGAAGCTGCGTCGTGCGAGGAGGGAGTCCGAGGGGGTCGTAGTACCGGTGAAGCCGCCGACAAGGCGGTGGAGGGAAGGGCCCCTGCTTCGGTCGCGCGTGCGGATGCAGGTAAGCGCGAGGGCATGGCCGCAAGGCCCAACGACCCCGAAGACAAAGTGCGAGAACTGCAACGCACGCTCTGGAGGTGTGCCAAGCGGAGCAAGACGCGACGTTTCCATGCGCTGTATGACCGGATCTGGAGGGGTGACGTCCTCCGGGAAGCGTGGAGGCGAGTGCGCGCGAATCGCGGAGCGGCGGGCGTCGATGCGGAGAGCATCGAGGCCGTCGAGGCGTACGGCGTATCCCGCTGGCTCGCCGAGATCGAGGCCGCGCTGCGAGCAGGTCGGTATCGCCCGAGTCCGGTACGACGGCGATACATCGAGAAGAGCAGCGGTGGGCAGAGGCCACTCGGAATCCCGACGGTGCGGGATCGCGTGGTGCAGACGGCGGCGAAGCTGGTGCTCGAGCCAATCTTCGAGGCGGACTTCCGTGGGTGCTCCTACGGATTCCGGCCGAAGCGAAGCGCGACGCAGGCCCTGGAAGCCATCCGAGAAGGAGCGAACCGGGGTCACAACTTCGTTGTCGATGCGGACATCCGGAGCTTCTTCGATCGGATCGATCGGCGCGTGCTGATGGGTCTCGTCGAAGAGCGTGTGGCGGATCGGCGCGTCCTGAAGCTGATCCGCAGGTGGCTCGAAGCTGGGGTGATGGAAGACGGGACGGTGCGAGAGACGCTCGCGGGGACACCCCAGGGCGGTGTGATCTCACCGTTGCTCGCCAACATCTACTTGAATGCCTTCGATCGCTGGTGGGAGACCGAGTGCACGCATCTCGGCCTCCTCGTGCGCTATGCCGACGACTTCGTCGTGCTCTGTCGTTCGGAGTCGGGGGGGAAGGAGGCGTTGCGCCGCATCCGCGAGCGAATGCAGGCGCTGCGGCTGGAGCTACATCCGGAGAAGACGCGACTGGTGGATCTGCGACGGGGGAGGGAGGGCTTCGAGTTCCTCGGCTGCACGCTGCGCAAGCGGCGGAGCATCTTGCGGGCACCTTCGAAGCACTACCTCCAGCGCTGGCCTTCGCCTAGGGCGATGCGGCGCATTCGGCGCCGGGTTCACGAACTCACCGACGCGCGGCGCTCCGGAGCGCGGGATGTGATGGAGATCATCGCATCCCTCAATCCGGTGCTGCGCGGCTGGGGCCAGTACTTCCGAACGGGCAATGCGGACGCGCGCTTCAACCAGATCGACGCTCACGTCCATGAGCGGATCACGCGGTGGTTGTGGCGTCGGGGTGGACAGCGGGCGCGCTTCCGTCCGAGTCGGTGGTCGTTCGAGCGGCTCTTCACGATGGGCCTGCACCAATTGCGCACGAGCGTCCGCTACCCCGCGCAAGCCGCCCCGCAGAGACCGTCGGCAAGCCGTGTGCGGGAAATCCGCACGCACGGTTTGAAAGGGGGTCCTGCTCCCACCCGCTCCGGCGGGGAAAGGTAGGATCTACCAGTGACACGCGAGCTCGTCCTGGTCGGCGGCGGACACGCCCACGTGCAGGTGCTGCGCCGGCTCGCGATGGCGCCGCTTCCCGGCGTGCACACGACGCTGGTCGTGGACCGCCCGGTGGCCGCCTACTCGGGCATGGTGCCGGGCTTCGTCGCGGGTC
>CAYGWM010000206.1:0-3902 GCA_964353555.1 uncultured Spirochaetales bacterium | reverse complement strand
AGACCGGTTGGCGGATCTGCGGGGCGATCTCGAAGAGCGTGCGCTCGACCTGGTCCGCCGCCATCTCGAAGTACATGCGCACGAAGCCCGGACCCATGACTTCGCGGTAGTACGCGAAGGTGTCAGCCAGCGCGGTGTCGCGACCCGGCCACGCGGGGCCGTACCAGTAGCGCGACTGCAGAAAGACGGTCGGCCAGAACAGCGGATAGCCGCGAATCGCACGCAGTACGCGCCCGAGTCTCGCGTTCGCGTTCCAGGCGCTGCCCGGCGCCCACGGCGCCAAGCGCTCGAAGCGCTGCGGGTAGCGGTGGCCGAGTCGCAGCACCAGATTGCCGCCGAGACTGCCGCCGGCGAGATGCGCGCGCTCGATGCCGAGCGCGTCGAGCAGGCCGGTGCTGACGTCTTCGTAGAGCGCGAGCGCATACTCGCGATCCGGCTTCTCGGCGTAGCCGCTGCCGGGATAGTCGAGCACGACGACGCGATGGCGACGCGCGAGGATGGGCACGAGTCCGTCGTACTCCTCGATGCGCGAGGTATGACCGGGGATCAGCAGCAGCGCGGGCGCACCGTCCGCCCGGCGTCCGGTGGCGCGCCGCAACCCCGCAGCGCCGCCGCGAATGCCAGCCACGAACGGTGACGGACCGCGTTCACGTGACGAGCCTATGCGATTCACGCGAATGGGGCATCGGCAAGCAGCGTCGCACGGTATCGTTCTGCCGGTCCGGGAGGGTTCGATGTCGCGTGCGTCTCGTGGCCGCTCTGTGTCGCTCGGCGCCATCGCGTGCGTCGCGGCGTCGCTTGCCGCGACGCACGCGGCGTTCGGCGAGGAAGAGAACGCCTGGCGCGCAGCGGGTCGCGCGGCCGTCGCACGCGCGCGGGCGCTCTCGCCGGGTTCCGCGCCGAAGGCGAAGAACGTGATCCTGTTCGTCGGCGACGGTATGGGCATGTCCACCATCACCGCCGCGCGCATCTTCGACGGCCAGCGCCACGGCAAACTGGGCGAGGAGTACGAGCTGGCCTTCGAGAGCTTCCCGTACGTCGCGCTCTCGAAGACCTACAGCGTCAACGCGCAGGTTTCCGAGTCGGCCGCGACGATGACGGCGATGATGACCGGCGTGAAGACCAACGCCGACGTCGTCGGTCTCGACGAACGCAGCGTGCAGGGCGACTACACGAGCGTCGAACGCAGCCGCGCGCGAACGTTCGTCGAAGACGCCGAGTCGCGCGGTCTCTCGACCGGGATCGTCACCACCACGCGCGTCACCCACGCAACGCCGGCTTCCTGTTACGCGCATGCGCCGCACCGCGACTGGGAAGACGACTCGAGGCTCCCGCCCGATGCGCGCGAAGTGGGGTTTCCGGACATCGCGCGCCAGCTCGTCGAGTTCGAGATCGGCGACGGCATCGACGTGGTGTTCGGCGGCGGCCGCGCGCAGTTTCTGCCGAAGCGGGCGAAGGATCCCGAACACCCCGGAGAGACCGGCGCGCGCACCGATGATCGCGACCTGATTGCCGCGTGGAGTGGTCACCATCCGCAGGGATCGTGGGTCTGGAACCGTTCGCAATTCGCGGAGCTCGGCCGCACTACGGTCGGCCCGGTGCTCGGACTCTTCGAGCCGTCGCACATGCGCTTCGAATATGAGCGCGGCGAGGACACCGCGGGCGAGCCGTCGCTCTCCGAGATGACGACGAAGGCGATCGAGCTGCTGGCGCGCAACCCGCGCGGCTACGTGCTGATCGTCGAAGGCGGACGCATCGACCATGCCCACCACTTCGGCAACGCCTTTCGTGCGCTCGGCGAGACCGTGGAACTGTCGAACGCGGTGCGTGCCGCGCTATCGCTGGTGAACCCGCGCGAGACGCTGATCGTCGTCACCGCCGACCACAGCCACGTGCTGACGATGGCCGGCTACCCGACACGCGGTAACGACATCCTCGGACTCGCGCGCGGCAACGACGCCCATGGCGCCCCCGAGCTGACGCCGCTGCACGACATGCTCGGCCTGCCGTTCACGACGCTCTCGTACGCGAACGGACCCGGCTACACCGGTCGCTCGCGTGAGCAACCAGAAGGCGCGAAGCAGTACCCGCACACTCCCACCGGCTACGCGGGGATTCGCAACGGGCGCCCGCGGCTCAGCAACGCCGAGGCGCGGCAGCCGAACTACCTGCAGGAGTCGACCGTTCCCACGCGCAACGACACGCACGCCGGCGAAGACGTGCCGATCTACGCGACGGGCCCGGGGGCGGCGCTCTTCCACGGCGTACAGGAGCAGAGCTACGTCTTCCACGCGGTGGAGGCGGCGTTGGGCTGGGCCGAGAAACGCTAGCGCGCGGCCGTCCTCGGCCGTGGTGCGAAATAATGCGCTAGATCTCCGAAGCCGCCTTGCCACGCCACGGCCGGTTGTCGAAGCGGTCGAGCGAGACGACGTCGCCCACGGGTCGTCGGGTCGTCGGACCGTAGCGGCCAACCGGCCATCCGATCGGGATGACGGCGCACGGCGTCACGTTCCAGGGCAGCCCGAGAATGCGTCGCGCCGAGAACGTGCTCCACAGCGGCAGCGTGATCAGCGCCGCGCCCAGTCCGACCGCGCGCGCCGCGAGCAGCAGGTTCTGCACCGACGGAAAGATCGAGCCGTAGTAGCTGGTCGCGGCGGCGTTCGGGAACGGCAGCCGCGGTCCGCGCAGGCAGGCCACCACCACGACCGGGATCTCCTCGAAGTGATCGGCTTGCCACTGCACGGCGTCGAGCAGGCGGTTCATCTTCGCGTTGCCGCGGCTGGCACGCCGGCCGAGCCAGCCGTAGAGCGACCACGCCTGGCGATTGCGGTGCCCGAGCTGCGCCTTCACCGCGGCGTCCTTGACCACGATGAACTCCCAGTTCTGCGCGTTCGAACCGGTCGGCGCCTTCAGCGCCAGTTCGATCAGGCGCAGCAGCAGCGCGTCATCGACCGGATCGGGCTTCAGCCGACGCACCGCGCGCTGGGTGGTGATCGCCTCCTCGAGCGGCATATCGAAGCGGTTCGGTTGCATGGAGCGCCTCCCTCGACGCCACGGTAACGGACCTGCGTCCTGCTGGCGGGATTTCGCTCGCGCGCCCTAGACTCGCGTTCGATGGTGTGGCAGCAATTCTCCTCGGTCGTTTTCTGGGGCTTCCTGGTGCTGTCGTCGGTCGCACTGTTCCCGTTCGCGGTGCTGACCTGGGCCGTGACGGTGCTCTTCGATCGGCGCCTCGTGGTGCTCCACCTCTTCACCTGCTTCTGGGCGTCGCTCTACACGTGGGTCAATCCACAGTGGCCGGTGACGATCGAGGGGCGCGAGAAGATCGATCCCAACGCCACCTACGTGATGGTCGCGAACCATCTCTCGCTGCTCGACATCCTGGTGCTGTTCCGAATCTTCCGGCACTTCAAGTGGGTTTCGAAGATCGAGAACTTCCGGATTCCGTTCATCGGCTGGAACATGACGTTGAACCGCTACGTCAAGCTGCGTCGCGGTGATGGCGAAAGCGTCCGGCGGATGATGGCGGCGTGCGAGCAGACGCTGCGCTCGGGTTCGTCGATCATGATGTTCCCGGAAGGGACGCGTTCGAAGACGGGCGTTCTGCAACCGTTCAAGACCGGCGCCTTTGAACTCGCGCTGCGCACCAACCTGCCACTGCTGCCGATCGTGCTGTCGGGCACCAGCGAAATCCTGCCCAAGAAGGGCTTCGTGTTGCGCGGTCGCCACTCGATCGGGATCACCGTACTCGACCCGATCCCCCCCGATCGCTTCCACGGCCTAGACGCCAAAGCCCTCGCCGAACACACCCGCGAAATCTTCGTCGCCCACCAGGAGGAGAAAGGGGACGGTCCTCCGGGTGGACGGGCTGTGGACTAGAGGGACACACCTGGACTGACCGC
>CAYGWM010000205.1:2288-3936 GCA_964353555.1 uncultured Spirochaetales bacterium | reverse complement strand
GACATAATATCCTATCGACATTCGCCCGTCGCCGGTGCGTGCGCTGACGAACCGCGACAAGTGCGCGGCCTATCGAACTCATCTGTGCTCAGTCAAGCTGACTCGCTCAGGCGCCCGCTTGGCATTTTTTCATGAAGCTCGCCTTCGCCGCGCCCGAGAGCTTCTTGCCGTCGCTTCCGACGGCTTTCGGCTCACACGCCTCCGTCTTGCACTTCTTCATGAAGCTCGTCTTCGCCGCGCCCGCAAGCGGCTTGCCGTCTTTGCCGACGGCCTTGCTTTCGCAGGCGGGCTCCTGGGCAAACGCGGAGCCAAGGGCGAATACCGACAACAGCACAGCAATAAAGAGGCGTTTCATGTCCAACTCCCGTTCAGTTGCCTAATGGTTGAAGGTTGGCGGCGCGAGTCAATCCCGATGGTGCTCGGCGCCGTAGAGCTTTGAACGATCCGCATCCGCAGCGGCGACGCTCGATGTCACCAACCCTGCAGAAGTTGGTGGGTTCAGTTACTTGACCCGTTGGTCACCAACCTCGATGGTCACCCACGGCGGGGGGAAAAGGCGATATGCCGATCGTTCGGCGAACCGCTTCGTGGAGAGTTGCTTTAGCTGCCTGAAATGCGTTGCATCCCTCACTCTCTTCCCGAAGAGTGGCGCATAGACAACTCGGGAGCGGGACATGGAAGCTGCCGAGGTTCTCGGTAGGACATAATAGGGGCGCAACTTCAGATTGCGACGAGGACAGGTTCACGATCGGGGCGGGGTCCTGACAGTCAATAGTCTGCCCTTTAATGAAAGCCCGCGCCATTCGGTGGACCAGCCAACTTCGTAGGCGGGATCTCGTTCGACGCCATCTTGGATGCGTTTTCCCACCAGCGCGAACGAGGCACCCTGAGGGTCCGCGCAATGGAGCGTCCAACTGCCGCCCGGCACTTTCATCAGACCTCTTAGGATCTCGCCGCCACCAGCCCTCACACGCTTCGCTGCCTCGTCAATCTCGTCGACATTGAAGTAGAATAGCCAGAAGGGGGCCGGTGCCGTTGAGGGCTTGGCAATCATTCCGCCGATCGTTCGCCCTCGGGAGGAGAAGAGCTGATAAGCGTTCCTTGCGCCGATCTCATGGGCGTCAGCCTCCTGCCAACCAAAAAGCTCTCTGTAGAAATCGAACGCTCTTTCCCGATCGGTGGCGAACAGCTCGTACCATCCGACGCGTCCCGGCGCGTCAACCTCGGCGGACTTGTCTTGCCCCGATTTCAGCCATTTCAGCAAGCCAAGCGACGCCATTTGCGGGTCAGAGACGACCGAAAACCGGCTAACATTCGGGATCTCCGTTGGCGGAACATGAACGGCGCCGCCAAGGCGCTTAACTCGGTCAGCGGCAGCATCCACGTCATTGGCGCCGACGTATCCGATCCAACTCGGCTTCGCGGCTCTTTTCCTTGCATCCTCCGGCATTCCCATCAGCCCGCTGACCGAGACCCCTCCAGCAGTAAATAAGATATAGTCCATGATCGGACTAGAGGCGTCTTGCGTGCCCCAACCGACGACGTTCGTGTAGAACGCCTTGGCGCACTCAACGTTTGTCGTCATCAGCTCGTACCAAACGAAACAACCATCAGAAGTATCCATGTCGTTGTCCCGATTCGACCGGCT
>CAYGWM010000205.1:0-2188 GCA_964353555.1 uncultured Spirochaetales bacterium | reverse complement strand
CATGCAGCGCTCATCGAAGCGAAAGCGTCAAGGCGAAGTCGCATCGGCGGTCGGACTAGTCGGGCTGTCGTTATCGGTGGCGGGCAGCGCATCCGCGGCAACAAGCGGGCCGGCAACGGACCTGCCATCGCACAACGCCACGTCAACGTCGTTCGATCTCCAAGAGGAGGAAGTCTCTGACGTAAGCTTGGCGACTTTTTATGCTTTTGATAGGGAACACGCGGCCGCAGCACTGCGGGGCGGCCAGCAGCTCGCATGGTGGGGTTGCAGAGGGTGCAGATGCGGCTGGAGAGGTTGTAGG
The DNA here is from genome assembly GCA_964353555.1 of uncultured Spirochaetales bacterium. GTDB lineage: Bacteria > Myxococcota_A > UBA9160 > UBA9160 > PR03 > PR03. The sequence continues at coordinate 1,887 of CAYGWM010000205.1, read as the reverse complement.
GGCTGCCGCGGATGCGGCTGCCGATCATGCCGGTGCGGTTGCGGCGGCTGCAGGTGCTAGATGGTTCCAGCAAAGACGTTTGTCGGTTTGCGCCGAATTATACTGTTTTTGTGCTGCCGCCGGACGCAGTGTGTCTGTATTCCGAGGACCGAAAGTTTTTTCTTCATGGAGAGCTCTATTGCGCGCTTGCATCCGCAATTGGATCTGGAAGAAGTATCCGGGCGTTAGTTAACGAACTGGAGCGACATTTTCCGACGGACAGAATTCACGAAGCTCTGAAGCGGCTGGTCGACCGTCGTTTTGTTTACTTAAAAGAACCTTTTAGCGTCGGCGCCGTTGCCGCTTATTGGTCAAGCTTAGGCCTGTCGCCGGAGATCGTCGAAAAGAATTTCCAAGAAACCCGTGTCCGCATCCAATCGATCGACGCGCCGGGCGCAAACGAGCTTGGCGCCGCCCTGAATGAGTTGGGCGTTCGCGTCGTGAAGCGGTCTGCTGACTTCACGATCACGCTGGTGAGCGATTATCTCGAAGCACGTCTTGCCGACCGGAACCGGCGGCATTTGTCCGACCAGACGCCATGGCTCCTGCTCCAGCCGGTCGGAATGTTTCCCTTGGTGGGGCCAATCTTCAGCCCAGGCAGGAGCGCCTGCTGGACCTGTCTCGCCGATCGGATGAAATTGAACCGTGAGGTCAAGGCGTTCCTAGACCGCAGTGAGGCTCACTGCGTGACGATTTCACCTCTTGCGCGAAGCGCTGTCGGGCAGAGCGCGACGCAGCTGGCGGCCGTCGAGATCGCCAAGGCGATCGCTACCGGTTTCCGGACCGATCTGAGCGATCACATTATCAGTATCGATTTGTCGGGCTCCACCATCGTGAGGCATTACGTGGCGCCCCGCCCGCAATGCCCCGCCTGTGGCCGAGATGAGCTGCGCGATCCGCGCCGTGCGCCGGCGCCGGTCGATCTCAATGCCGGCGGCAAACTGGTGATGACGAGCGGAGGGTATCGGACCGTTTCGCCAGCCGCGACCATCGCGAGTTTTCGAAAGCACGTCAGCCCCCTCACCGGCGTCGTCTCCCGCCTTGAAAAACTCGAATCCGACCTGTCGTTGAACAGCAGCTACATCGCAAGGCACAATTTTTCGCCCCGCCCCGAGACGGTTCGTGAGCTCAAGGCGGGACTGACCGGCGACAGCTACGGCAAAGGCAGCACGGCTGAGCAGGCGGAAGCGAGCGCGCTGATGGAGGCCATCGAGCGGTATTCCGGAATTTTCCAGGGTGACGAGATCAGAGCCGCACGGGCATTCAGCGCCTTCCCGCCCGGCGACGCCATTCTTCCAAACGACATCATGCTGTTCAGCGAGGCACAGTTCGCGCGAAGCCAATCAACGGCGGCGGATCGCGAGGATGCGCCGACCCCATTCAATCGATCGGCTGAAGTTGAATGGTCGCCAGCCTGGTCTCTCCGCGACAAGCGCTTCAAGCACCTTCCGACCAGTCTTCTCTATCACTTTTACAACGGCCCCGGGGCCGACCAGACCGCCGCGGACTCCAACGGATGCGCTTCCGGTAATACCTTGGAGGAGGCTATCGTCCAGGGGTTCTTGGAGTTGGTGGAGCGGGATTCATACGCGATCTGGTGGTATAATCGATTTCAACGAGCGGAATTGGACCTCGAACAGATTGAGGATTCCTACATCCGTGATGTGCAAGCTCAGCTTGCCGAGGCCGGACGCCAGCTTTGGGTTCTCGACGTCACCAGCGATCTTGGGATTCCGAGCTTCGTCGCAATATCGCATTGGATCGAAAACTCGCGGGAGTTTGTCGAGTTTGGTTCTGGCGCGCATTTCGACGCGCGGATCGCCGCGCTTCGCGCTATCACCGAGCTTA
>CAYGWM010000204.1:0-3957 GCA_964353555.1 uncultured Spirochaetales bacterium | reverse complement strand
CGCTGCTCGCGCTCGCCGGGCTCGCGATCCTCGCGCATCCGCTCCCGTCGTCGGCTCAGCCCGCGGCTCTCCCTGCCGAGCTCGCCGCCCAGATCGGCGCGCTCCAGGCCGAGAAGGCAGCACGCAGCCCGGCGCAGCGCAAGATCGCCTCGCGGCTGCTGCACATGGCGCGCATGCACCACGGGCTCCCGATCGCGCCGGGGATCAATCGGCTTCGCAGCGGCGTCGAGGTGGATGCGGACGGGGCGACGCTCGTCGACATCGACGCGGACCCGACGGAGCCCGTCGTCGTGGCGCTCGAGGCCCGAGGCGGCGCTGTCGTGAGCCTGGTGCCCGCGCTCGGGGCGCTGCGCGCGCGCGTCCCGATCGACGAGATCGAGGCGCTCGCCGAGCTCCCGGAGGTGCGCCGGGTCCGCCCTGCCGATCGTGCCATCACGCACGCCCTCGACGTCTCGGAGGGCGACGTGGCGCACCGCGCCGACACCGCGCGAGTGAGCTTCGGCGTGGACGGGAGCGGGGTCGCGGTCGGCGTGCTCTCGGACGGGGTGGCGCCGCTTGCTTCGCTCCAAGCGTCCGGCGACCTGCCGCCCGGCGTGACGGTGCTCCCGGGGCAGGCCGGCTCGGGGAGCGAAGGCGCGGCCATGCTCGAGATCGTCCACGACCTCGCGCCCGGGTCGAGCCTGCTCTTCGCCACGGCCTTCAACGGCCAGGCCTCCTTCGCCGCGAACATCCTGGCTCTGCGCGCGGCGGGCGCCGACGTGATCGTCGACGACGTGGCCTACTTCGCCGAAGGCGTGTTCCAGGACGACGACGTGGCGGCAGCGGTCGACGCGGTGGTGGCCGACGGCGCGCTCTACTTCTCGGCGGCCGGCAACGAAGGCAACCTCGACGACAGCACCTCGGGTGTCTGGGAGGGCAACTTCGTCGTGAGCGCCGCGACGGTCGGCGGCGACCCGGCCCACGACTTCGGCGGCGGCGTCTTCGGCAATGGGATCGCGCAGGACTCGCCGTACGCCTTCACGCTCCAGTGGTCGGACCCGCTCGCCGCCTCCGGCAACGACTACGACCTCTACCTGACGAACAAAGCGGGCAACGCGGTCGTCGCGGCCTCGACCGATGTGCAAGACGGAAATGACGATCCCGTGGAGCTGATCTCGTCGTCGGGCGTGAACGACGCGGGCCGCAAGCTCATCGTGACGCGCGCGTCGGGGGCGGAGCGCTTCCTACACTTGAGTGCGACGCGCGGCCAGCTCGCGATCGCGACCGCGGGCCAGACGAGCGGGCACTCGGCGGCGCGCGGCGCCGTGAGCGTGGCGGCCGTGGACGTGCGCGGCGCCGGCGGCGCCGGCGACGTGTTCGACGGGAGCGAGCCGGTCCAGAGCTACAGCTCCGACGGGCCGCGCCGCGTCTTCTACGAGGCCGACGGTACTCCCATCACGCCCGGAAACCTGTTGGCGACGGGCGGCGAAGTGCGCCAGAAGCCCGATCTCGCCGCGGCCGACTGCGTGAGCACGGCGTCGCCGGGCTTTGCGGTCTTCTGCGGAACCTCAGCCGCGGCGCCGCACGCCGCCGCGGCGGCGGCGCTCCTGCTCCAACTGCGCGGCGGCGCTGGCGTGCCCCCTGACGAGATCCGCGGTGCGCTCGCGGAGACCGCGCTCGACATCGAGGCGCTCGGCGTGGACCGCGACAGCGGCACCGGGATCGTCGACGCCCTCGCCGCGGCGGAAGCGCTCGCGCGGACCGAGTGCGAGGACGGCGTCGACGACGACGGCGACGGCCTTGCCGATCTCGCCGACCCGGGCTGCGCCGATGCGCTCGACGATTCCGAGAGGTCGCTCGCGCTGGCGTGCGACGACGGCGCCGACAACGACGGCGACGGATGGACGGACTACGCAATCAACGTCGCGCAGAGCGACCCAGGCTGCCACGACCCGTACGGGTCCGCCGAAAACCCCCAGTGCCAGGACGGACTCGACAACGACGACCAGCCCGGCATCGACTTCGACGGCGGCGACTCGCTCGACATCGACCCCCGAGACGGCTTGATCGACGCGCACTTCAACCCCGCGACACCCGCCGTTGGGGCGGCGGACGCCGATTGCGCGGCGGCGTATCGGAACAAGGAGACGCCGAACAACGCGGGCGGTAGTTGCGGCCTCGGCGCGGAGCTGGCGCTGGTGATGCCTTTCTTGGGTCTCGCGGCGAGCCGGAGACGCCTCGCGAACGAGAGCAACCCTGCGCCCGCCTGACTCGCGAAAGCGTCGGCCCGGCAACGAGCAAACGCAGCGCCGCGAACACGGGTCGCCACGCGAGCGGTCTCTCTTGCTCCCGCGGCGAAACGGATTCGAGTAGGCTCCCCGACCTGAACCCGATCGATGCGCGCGGCATTGAAGAGCAGCGCGACTGCATGCGCCGGGCATGTCGAGCACTTTCACGCGCGCGCCACGCTCTAAGGCTGCTCCGCGGCGACGAGCTGGCCCTCCGCGTCGAGCATCAGCGCCGGGCAGTACGGCCGCTCGAACGTGCGCGACCACCAGACGCCCTTTTCGCCCAGTGGCGCGAAGCGGTACTGGTAGAGCAGCGTGCGCACCCGTTTGGGCGGCGCGCCCTCGAACGGGTCGTCACCGAAGAGTGCCAGCACGCGCGGCGTCCCGAGCAGCAGGTGCCGCTGGGTGCTGAGCAGCCACGGGTTCGCGCGGCACTGGCCGAGCGCGGCGAACCACATCTGCCAGTCGAGCCGTGGCTGCCACGGCGCCACCCACTTGGGCCGCGCGTCGACGCGGCCGGGCTTCCAGTTGAATTCGTACGGCTTCCACTCGATGCCGTCGGCGCTGCCCTCGATGATGATTTCCGGCCGCGTCTTCGTCATGTTCGCGAACGCGCCGTAGCCGTTGATGACGTCGAGCCCGTCGAGCTGCTCGAGCACCCACTGCGCTGGCGCCGGCACTCCGACTCCCATCCACCGGTGGCTGAAGGCGAGCGTGCCGAGCAGCGCGACCACGCCCACCAGCGCCCAGCCGGCGCGCCGTTGCCACGGCCGCATGGCCGCGGGCTTTGGAGACAAGTGCGGAAAGCGCCACGCGCGCGGCTTCAGCGTCTCGAGCGCGGCGTCGTCGAGCAGCGGGATACACAGCACCGCGGCGAGCAGGTTGAAGTAGCTGTAGTTGCCCGCGAGCGCGAGGCCGCTCTGGAGCAGCAGCATTCCAGCGCCCGCGATGAGCCGCGCGCGCCTCGGCCCGAACGCGAACAGCGGCACGGCGAGCTCGAGCACCAGCGTGACGAAGCAGAGCGCCCGGTCGAGCCACAGCGGCATCGCATTGGCGACGAAGCTGGTCCAGGTAGGCAGCGGCTGCGTCCACCAGTGGTAGCTGAGCGCGGTGAGGTCTGGGATCCACGACGGGTCGTGCCCGAGCACCTTCACGAGGCCCGACTCGAACGTGAGCTTCACGCACAGCCAGATCAGCAGATAGCGCGCCCACGCGGGCGCCTCGGTCTCGGCGCTGAGCCTCGGCAGCAACCCAGCGGGCGCATAGGGAACGGAGAGGAGCAGCGTCTCGAGCAGCAAGATGTCCCATTGAAACGACAGGAACGGCCCGCCGACGGTGACGAGCGAGCGCCAGACGAGCCACAAGCCGAGCAGCATCACCCGCGGCGCGACACCCGCGACGAGCGCGACCGACATCAGCACGCCCAACGCGCCGAGCGCGTGCAGCATCGTGTCGGAGCTCGAGATCCACAACAGCGTAGGCGCGGCGAGGAAGGGCGTGTGGCCCTGCCGCAAGGACTCCATCGTCTGCGCCGCCGGCCAGATGCCGTCGTGGCCGATCAGCCCGCCGGCCTGCGCCCAGAAGCTGCCGATCGCGACGAGCGCGGTCAGCCCGAGCAGCCTCAGGTACAGCCATCGGGTCAGAATTCCCATCGGGCGCGTAGAATCCTCCAACACAGGTGGGGCCGCTA
>CAYGWM010000203.1:0-3986 GCA_964353555.1 uncultured Spirochaetales bacterium | reverse complement strand
GTGGGCGAGAGCGCCAACGTGATGGGATTCGCTGGCCTTGTGCGACGCCGCGCTGCCACTCATGCTCGGCGAATGCGAGCGGCAGCAGACGGCGGGATCACCGGATGGAGCGCGCTCCGGGCCATCGCCGCGCGGGTCGGGCTCGTGGTCGTGTCGATCGTACTGACGCTGGTCGCGGCGGAGTTCGTGCTCACGGCGTTGTACGGCGGACTCGGTGTGCGCGGACCGTACGAGGTGGTCCCGGAGTGGGGCTCCCCGTTCGTGTTCCGCTCGCGCACCGACGGCAGCGGTCTGGGTCTGCGGCGCAGCGCGGCCACCGCGCTCGACAAGCCGGCCGGAGCGTTCCGGGTGCTCTCGTACGGCGACTCGATCGCGGCCGGCTTCGCGCTCGAGGAGCAGGACACCTATGCGTACCAGAGCGAGGCGGCGCTGAACGCCACCGGCGCGCGGCGCGTCGAGATCCTGACGATGGCGCGCGGCCACTCGCCGACCATCCACACCTTTCATCTGCGCGTCGACGTGCCGCGCTTCGCGCCCGACGCGGTGCTGGTCGAGATCGAGCTGCTGAACGACGTATCGGACGAAGCGCGCGTCCGCACCGCGGGACTCGATGAGGACGGTCTACCGCTCGAGATCTACGGCCACCGTTACATCCTGAGCTGGGACGGCAACATCCTCGGGTTTCGCGGCGCTTCGGGTTCGCCGCTTCACCGAACCAAGGTGTATGCGAAGATCACGCGGGCGATCGGCCGTCTCCAGCAGCGGCTCGATCCGAACCCGCTCTTCGCGGCCGACTCCGACGTCAGCTTCTACGCGCTGAGCGTCGATCGGCACCTGCTGACCCAAGCAGCGCTCGAGCGGGGCTTCGAACGCATCTTCGAGTCGCTCGCGGGCATCCAGCGCTACCTGGCGCGCCGCGGCATCCGCTTGCTGGTGTTGATCGTTCCCTCGCGGCACGTCTTCGACGGCGGTCGCTTCAGCGCGTCATCGCGCGCGCTCGTCGAGCGCGCGGCGACCCGGGCGCGCGCACTCGACCTCGACGTCGTGCTCCCGCTGGACGCGCTCGAGCGCGCGGGTGGCGCGGCGCTCTACATGGACTTCTGCCACCCGACCGCGGAGGGCAACCGAACCATCGCCGCGGCGCTCACGCCCGTGCTGGCGGCGTGGTCGGCGCCCGAATGACCGCAGCCCGATCCACGAAGCGCTCCTCGACCGCATCGCGGACCTCTCGCGGCCTGATCTCCGGAACGGCGCTACCCGCGCCGAATCCGCAGCGCATGGAACACCGACGGCACGTCGTGGCGGCACTCTGCCAGTAGCCACGTGACGCCGAGTTCGTCGATTGCGCACACGATCTGGAACAGTGCCGCGGCGCGAAACGGCCACGCGACGTCGAAGAGCAGCAGCAGCGGCACGCTGGTCCCCAACGCCACCGCGCCCAACTTTACCGACCAGGTGTGATAGCCCGGGACCGCCCGGTACTTCCCATACGCGATCGCCGTCGGCAGCAGCATGCAGACGAGCGCGACGACCACATAGCCTGCCTCGCGCGCGAGGATCGCCGGCCAGAGCCACCAGGCCGCGAGCGGAAGCGAGACCCAGAGCGCGAAATCGGCCCACTGATCGAGCCTGGCACCGAAATCGGTCGCCTGGCCGAGCCGGCGCGCGAGCGCACCGTCCAGCACATCGGACACGAGCCCGAGCGCGAAGCCGACCAGGAAGAGCTCTACCGCGCCGTGCCACGCGAGCGCGAGGAGCACCGGCACGCACGCGACGCGCAGCGCGCTCAGTAGATTCGGACCGCTCAGCCGCGACTCACGCAAGCTTGCGGCCGCGCCCCGCGACGCGCCCGGCGCGCAGCAGCAACACCCCTGGGATCGAGAGCACCAGTGCCTGCGCCAGCCCCACGACCCAGCCGTGCCCATTGGGACTGACCTCGCTCCAGACGAGATGACTGAGAGCGACGTAGAACGCATAAGCCGCGGCGGCGGAGAGGATCCAGCGACGTTGGAACCAGAAGCCGTAGGCGCCGACGAGAAAGAGGATCCAGTGAAGGGGAGCCGTGAGCAGTGCGGAGGTGCCGCGCAGCTCGAAGCCGAACCAGACCTCGACGTCGCGGGTGTCGGGGAAGAAGAGATCGCGGGGGACGAGAACGGCGACGGTGACGAGGCAGAAGACAGCGAGCGCGGTCATCCAGCGCGGGCGCGGGTCGGGCCGAACCGGTGTCTCTGACGTGCTCTTGATTCTTCGCACGGGGGATTGAGAGTCGGGAATCTCGTCACCTCGGGCCCGCATGGGCTTGGGCGGCTCGGAATAGACGCAGACGGAGTGCGAAGTTATCTCTTTTCTAGGGTTCGTTCCCTCGATTCACCCGTCCGGGCGTCTGCCGCGGGCTTCTGGCGGCCTCCGCCGCGGCGGCCATCGCGGCGAGCTGCTCGTGCAGTCGCACCATCGCGAGCGTGTCCCGCTCGCAATAACTCAGTAGTGCGTTGCGCAGTGCTCGACGCTCGGCGTCCGTGTAGGCGTCCGAGTCGAGCAGCAGCGCCTCGAGCGACGAGGCTGCGGTGTCGCCGCCCCGGATCTCGAGGTCGTCATAGCCGAGACCGGGGCAGAGCGCGGGCAGTACGCGCTTCAGTCCGAAGCCGCCGTTGAACTCCGGGTGGTACACGTGATTGCGAACGATCGGGAGGAGATCCTCGATGCGCGCGGCGAGATCGCGCAGTGCCGATGCCAGGTCCGGAAGGAAATCCGCGAGCATCTCGATGCAGCGCTTCTCGAAGGGAGCGTGGTATGCGACGACGGTCTGCGCGCCGGCGCAGGCAGCGAGCAACGCCTCGGCGAGCGCGCGCCGCGGATCGGACGGGCCGTCGGCGAGCCAGGCGTGATGGGCGAACGCGCCCTCGCCGTTGCCGACGTGGCAGCTGAACTGTACCGGGATCTGGTCGTACGGTGCGCATCCGGGCCAGACCGGGATCGCCGGATTCACCGTTTCGAAGTCGAGGTACGCGAGCGGCGGCCGAAGTGTCTCGAGCGCACTCCGCAGGCCGGGCTCGACGATCCGCTCTCCCGCGCGAACACTCCGCACCTGTCGCATCGCGGCTGCGCTCGCCGTGAAGTCCGACGGCAGGTCTCGAATCGTCACGCAGCCCTGCGCGAGAAGCATCTCGACCCTTGCGCGTTGGAGCCGGTAGAGAGTGCTCACGTGGTGATCGGGGAGCGGCGGCCAGCAGCGCTCCAGGAACGGGCACTCGTAGGGAGCGGTGCAGTGGGCGCCGGTGGCGACGTCCGGAATCGCGCCAGCGAGCACGCCGCGCAGCGCTGCGATCTGCGCCGGAGCCTCGAGCAGCAGAGCGTGAAGCTGTTCCGTCACGGGCTCGCGCACGAAGAGATTGGAAAGATCGGGAAAGCGACACGCGCGGTTCAAGTGCATCACCTCCGCGCGGTGCACCGGAAGCCCTGCCCTTCGCACGACGTGTAGCTGGATCGCGACGTCGGCGAGGTGCGGCTCTTTCACGTCGAGCGTCGACTTGACCTCGGTCAGCGCGATGCCGTCGCCGCTACGCTCGAGGATGTCGACCGAAACGAAGACGCCGTCCTCGAGAAAGCTCGCCTCGTAGATCACGGGTGCGCCGGCGGCGAGCGCAGCGGCCGTCGCCGCGACGCGCTCGCGGGTTTGCATGTAGGGAAGATCGATCAGCACGCCGCCAGGCACGTGGCTCCGCGCCAGCTCGCCGACGCGCGTTCCGCGCGCGAACACGCGCTGCTGCGCTTCGTCGGGTACCAGCTCGGGCGCATCGGGCTCGTGGACGCTCCACCAAAGGAGCTTCGGACACTGGAGACCCTTCGTGAACTTCGACTTCGAGAGCCGCGGAAGCTCGTTCGCGCTCATCAGGACCCCACCGCGTAGTGCGCGCCTCGAGTGACCATCGACTCATGCTCCCTCTGTCTACACAGAGAGCATAGGGAGAAGGTGGGACGGCATGAGG
>CAYGWM010000202.1:0-4151 GCA_964353555.1 uncultured Spirochaetales bacterium | reverse complement strand
TGCGCGAGCGGCCGAGCGTGTAGAGTCGGCGCCGATGGCGCGCGACCCGAAGCACGATCCGCACTTCGAAGCCAACCGCGCCTGGTGGGACGGCGTCGTTCCGATTCACGAAGCGTCGCGCGGTTACGACCGGGCGGGCTTCTTGCGCGGCGAGAAGCCGCTCTGTCCGGTCGAGCGCGACGAACTCGGACCGCTCGTCGGCGGGAAGACGCTGCTCCATCTCCAGTGTCACTTCGGAATCGACACGCTCAACTGGGCGCGGCTCGGCGCCACGGTCACCGGGCTCGACTTCTCCGCTCCCGCAATCGAAGCCGCACGCCGCCTCTCCGCAGAGAGCGGCATTCCGGGCCGCTTCGTCTGCGCGAACGTCTACGATGCGCCGGTGACGCTCGGCGATACCTTCGACATCGTCTACACCGGCATCGGTGCGCTCAACTGGCTGCCCGACATTCGCGCCTGGGCCGAGGTCGCAGCGTCCTGTCTACGCCCGAGCGGACTCCTCTATCTGTACGAGGGACATCCCATGCTCTGGACGCTCGACGCCGAGCGCTCGGACGGCGAACTCGTGGTGCGAGAGCGCTACTTCGAGCTCGCCGAGCCGCTGGTTTCGGAGAGCGAGTCCACCTACGTCGATGGGCCAGGCTTCGCAAGACGCAAGAACTGCGAGTGGAACCACGGCCTCGGCGAGACCATCACTGCAATCCTCGCAGCCGGGCTCATGATCGAGTTCGTGCACGAGCACCGCGAGATCCCCTGGCAGGCGCTTCCGTGGATGGAGGCGGCAACGCGCGCAGCGCCTGGCCCTCCGAGTCATCAGGTGGGACCGGGGACCGTAGGCGCCGATGGACGCTACCAGTCGAATCGAATGTGGCGGCTCCCCGAAGCGCAGCGCGATCGCGTGCCGCTGATGGTCTCGATCCTGGCGCGCAAGCCGAGCTGAATCAGTCTGGGGAGCCTCGTCGAGGGCTCGGGTCGCGTCGGTCCAATCGACATGAGGAACTCCATCACGCGTGGAGATCGATGAACTGGTTGAGCGCTGCACTGGCGCTCCCGGCCTTACACATTGATGCTTCCATGAATGTCTGTCGGCGCCCACCCAACAGGAGAGTTGCCATGACCCACTGCGGCCGATGCCATTGCGGCGCGATTCGGTACCAGGCTTCCGGTGCGCCCAGGCATGTCGCGCTGTGCCATTGCACCGATTGCCGGCGCAGTTCGGGAGCTCCGATGGTGGCGTGGGCGGCGTTCGCCGAGAGCGACGTGACCGTCACGCAGGGCAGCCCGAAGACGGTCAACTCGTCCGGCGCCGCAATGCGCAGCTTCTGCGCCAATTGCGGCACCGGCCTCTTCTATCGCAATGCCGAGATGCTGCCCGGTATCGTCGACATCCAATCCGCGACACTCGACGATCCCGAGGCGCTGCCGCCGACCGTGCAGATCCAGACAGCCGAGCGGCTCGGCTGGATGCAACACGCCCATGAACTTCCCACCTTCGAGAGATTCCCGGGGTAACGACCAGCCGGCGCGCAATTCCGCGTACTGGTTTCGCCGTCAGCGGCGACCGGGATACTCCAGCTGCACCGCGACGAAGTCCGCAGTATCGACGCCGTAATGCGTCGTTATGTCTGCGAGCAGCTGGTCGATCGGTGGCGCTGCAAACGGCTCCGTCGGCGGCAGCTCGTATCGCCGGTCAACCGGACCGCCACGCGCGGCTACCAGCAGCCCGTACCGGGTCGCGACGCGCTTCGACGCGGCGAGCGGCACCGGCTCGGCCCGCCAGGTGCGCGCGAATGCATCGGCCGCGAGTCCCAGCGAAATCTCGTCGACGCCGTCCGCGATCGGAATGCCGACGCGCTCGTGACGCCAGAACGCGAGCCAGTTCGTGGTGGCGGTCTGGATCCGCGTCGCATCGAGCCCGAAGGCGCTCGTGTCGTGTGCCGTGCTCCACGCGGGTTCCGCGAGGCTCGCCGCAACCTCGGCCGCGCGTTCGCGTCCGGCGATCCGCTCGATCAGCGCGAGCGACGCGGGAATCGACGCCGAGACGCCGGTCGTCGTGATGATGCGACCGGTGTCCACCCAACGGAGATCGTGCACCCACTGCACCTTCGGAAACTTCGCCGGGAGCTCGTCGAGGGAATCCCAGTGCGCGGTCGCCTCGCGGCCGTCGAGGAGTCCCGCGTAGGCGAGGACCCAGGCGCCGTCACAGATCGAGACGAGCGTCGCGCCGCGCGCCGCCTGCGCGCGCAGCCACGCCAGCAGCGCGGGCGACTCGGGATTCATCATCGCCGGGACGATCACGAACGCAGCACCATCCGGGTGACGCCGATCGAAGGACGCGATGCTTTCGCCCACCTCGACTTGGAGCCCTGGGTGCAACGCCACCGCACCTTCGCGCAGCGCAACCGCCACCACCTCCGCGACGCCCGATCGCGACAGTACGCCGAACGGGATCGGGAAGTCGGTCGTCTCGGTGCCGTCGTTGTCGGCCACGACCGCGATGACCGGCGGCGCCGCGTGCGCAGCGAGCCCGCGCAATACGAGCACGGCGACGAGTAGCGGCGCGAAGCAACGCATCGAAACTCCTCCCTGGACGCGCACGACGAGACGAGGGTATGGTGCGGGGCGTTGGCAGCCATGACATTCAGACCGCAGATCCTGCCATGACGGCGCCGCGCGCACGCGAGCGCCTCGTCGTGTTGGTCGGCTACCCCGGCGTGCAGACGCTCGATCTGGTCGGTCCCGCGGAGGTGTTCGCCGCGGCAAACCTTCGGCGCGATGCAGCGCAGACGCCGTACCGCATCGTCGTCGCTTCCCCGCGCGGCGGAACGATCGTCGCGGGCTCGGGCCTGCGCATCGCGGACACGCTGCCGCTCGCAAGCCTCCGCGGTAGCATCGACACGCTCATCGTCGCGGGCGGACCCGCCGTGCAGCAGATCGTCGCGCAGGGTGACATCCCTGCTTGGGTGGGCCGGCGGCGCCACGCGGTTCGACGTCTGTGCAGCGTCTGCACGGGCGCCTTCGTGCTCGGCGCTGCGGGCGTGCTCGACGGGCGCCGCGTCGCGACGCACTGGAGCGCATGCGATGCACTCGCGCGCGCGGTTCCCGGCGCAAGCGTCGAACGCGACGCGATCTTCGTCGTCGATCCGCCCGTCTACAGCTCCGCTGGCGTCACGGCCGCGATCGATCTCTGCCTCGCGCTCGTCGAGGAGGATCTCGGCCGCCGCACGGCGCTCGCGGTCGCGCGCGAACTCGTGCTCTACCTGCGGCGGCCGGGCGGCCAGTCTCAGTTCAGCGAGAGCCTCGCCGCGCAGGAGGCGGCGAGTGACGGGATCCGCGATCTGCTCGCGTGGGTGCACGAACACCCCGCGAGCGACCTGCGTGTCGAGCGGCTCGCGAAGCGCGCTGGGATGAGCCCGCGCCACTTCGCACGCGTGTTCCGCAACGAGACCGGCGTGACGCCGGGCGTCTTCGTCGAAGCCGTACGCGTCGAGCGTGCGAAGCTCTATCTCGAGGAGACCGATTGGGCGCTCGCGGGCGTCGCAGAGCGTGCCGGATTCGGCAGCGAAGACTCGCTGTGGCGCAGCTTCCGGCGCCGCCTCGGCGTTGCACCGCGCGACTACCGCACGCGCTTCTCGCGGCCTCGCGCGCGAACCAATCAACCGAGCGCGAAGCCCTCGTAGCCCTTCGCCGCGACCTCGTTGCACTTTTCCACGTAGGGCGGGAAGCCGAGGTACGGCATGAACACCCGCGGCTTGCCGGGGACGTTGGCCCCGAGATACCACGAGTTGCAGCTCGGATAGAGCGTCATCCCCGCGACCTCGTTGACGTGAGCGACCCACGCGTCCTCGGCAGCGGGCGTCGCCTCGATGCGTTCGCGTCCCTGCGCGCGCAGGTAGGCGATGCAGTCGGCGATCCAGTTCACGTGCTGCTCGATCGACGGGACCATGTTCGACAGAACCGACGGGCTGCCCGGTCCGGTGATCAGGAAGAGGTTCGGGAAGCCCGCGGTGCCGAGGCCCAGATAGGTGCGCGGACCCGCGGCCCACTTGTCGTGGAGCGTCTGGCCTGCCCTGCCGCGGATGTCGATCGACAGCAGCGCGCCGGTCATCGCGTCGAAGCCGGTCGCGAACACGATGCAATCGAGTTCGTAG
>CAYGWM010000201.1:0-4153 GCA_964353555.1 uncultured Spirochaetales bacterium | reverse complement strand
CCCGCGAGCGTATCCTGGTAGACGCGCTCGAGCGACTCGCGTCCGCTGCTGCGCACCACGTGCAGCCACGCGTCGCTGGCGTCACAGAACTTTGTCCACGCCGCGGCGAGGCGCTGCGAAAGTCCCTCCGGTCCCCAGTCTTTCGAGCGCTTCACGATCTGTCCGGGCGCGAAGAAGAACTCCGGCTTCGGGCCCGGCAGGTCCGCGCTGTTGCGTTCGGCCGACCAGTGCGTCGCGCCGATCGTGCAGTCGTATTGCAGCGCGTCGCCGAAGTGGCGGTGCACGGCGGCGGTGACGGCGCCGTCGCCGGCCATGTCCACGAATACCGCGGGCTCCACCGCGAGCGACGCGACCTCGTCGTATAGGATGACCTGGTCGTAGAAGCCGAGCCCGCGCACGAACTCCGCGTTGCGCGCCGAGGTGAGCCCGATCGCGCGCGCGCGCCCACCCTGCTTCAACTGGAAGGCCAGCGCGATCGAAGTCTTGCTCGACGCGCTCGAGATCAGCACCGCGCGCGCGCCTCGATAGTCCTGCTCGGCCAGGAAATCATCTGCGAGGAACGAGGTCATGAACAGACCGCGCATCAACAAGATCTGGTCTTCGCGACGCTCGTCGTAGACCGCGTCGCCCGTCGTCGGCAGGTACTGCGCATAGACGGGCATCAGGCCTGCGCGGTGCGGAGCGGCGTCCATGAACTGACCAGCCGACACGGCACCCGGTTCGACCACCAGGTGGCGCGCCATCGGATAGAAGCCGAAACAGCGCGTGCCCTCCACGACGCCGGAATGCGTCGAGCGGATCACGTCCGCGAAGCCCATCACCGGGATGCGACCCCAGCCCTCTTGACACGGGAAGAAGCGCCAGTAGCCGAGCATGTCGCCCGACAGCGCGTAGGAGATGTTGTTCGACGTGAACGCGAAGCGGTCGACGCGGAACAGCACCTGCCCCGGTGCGAGTTCGGGGATCGGCCCCTCGACGAAGCGGGTCTGCTTCCAGTCGGACCGCCCGACTTCGAAGGTGAGTGCGGTTTCTGCCATCGGATGCTCCTTCGGAGCCGTCGCCGGCCCCCGCTCGTCCGCGGTTGCTTTTGTGGCAGTGACTATGCCATGAGTATCGCGGGCCGTCTAAGCGGGCACGGGGATCCGGCCAACAGGGGTTGCGATGTAGGATGTGATTGGCTGGGCGACGTTCGTCACGGGCGGGGCGAGCGGCATTGGATTCGCGATGGCCCGCAGCTTCGCGAACTCCGGCATGAAGGTCGCGATCGCGGATGTCGAGGCCCCGGCGCTCGAACGCGCCGCGGCGAAGGCGATCGACTGGCTCTGCGACGCGTTCGGCTTCGAGCGGCATCTCGTCGTTCCCGGGGAGAACGGCAGCATCGCCCACGCGCAGCTCGCTTTCGGCAACGGCATGATCATGCTCGGCTCAGCGGGTGATGGTCACTTCTATGCGTATCAGAAGACGCCTGCCGATGTCGGAGGCATCGGCAGCTACGACCCGTGGGCTCAGGCACGTAGGAGGACGTGCGCTGCGCGTCGATGCGGCTCGCGCATCGCGCTCTGTGCGCTTGCCCTGCTCGGCGCCGCTGAGGCGCAAGACCACCCGCATCGGATGCGCAACTCCTCGACACTTCAGCCCGTACGGACTGGCCCGCACGCAAGCGGCTGCGTGTGTGCGAGTGCGTGATCCGGATCACCGAATCACGGGCATTCCCGTCAAGACCCGTTCAAGACCGTCCGAAAAAGGCCCCAGTGCCGAGTGGTCGTCTGGGGGGCAACGGCACGAACGGCAACAAGGTCAGCGGCGACGCGCTTTCGACAGGAGTCCAAGTCATGATCACTTCCACCCCCTCTTCGTCCAGCATCCGGCCATTTCGTGGGCTCTGCGCCGCAGCGTTGGCACTCGCGCTGGTGGTGGCCAGCGCGGCGCCGGCGGTTGCGCTCTCCATCGCGGGCCTGAGCGTTGCGCTCGGCGGCACGAACAGCGCGAACCAGTTCGTGGATACGAACTCGCCTCCGGTCACGCAGATTCGCACGAGCTCGGTCGCCGTGGTTTCGAGCAGCGCCCTCGCGTTCCAGACGCGCTACGCGCTGGTCGTGGGCACCGACATCGGCAACAACGCATCGATCACCGAGAACCACACGGCGAACTACACGATCACATTGGCCGTGAACCAGACCGCCGGGCTTCCCTGGATGCTCACGTTCGATACGAGCCGCCTCGGCGCCCTCACGCTGGTGAACGACGGCAACGGTGGCGCGACGGCCGCCCTCGGCGCAGTGACCGGGACCCGCACCGGAACCGGCACCCTCGCGGGCAGCCTCGGCCTCGGCGCCGTCGCGACCCTCACCGGGACCAGCGGAGGCAACACGCCCTTCAACCAGACAGGGACCGCCGTGATTACCGGCGTCGGGACCGGCGCGAACCAGAACATCACGCTCACCTTCGCCTTCAGCGCGAGCGCGACCTCGACTCGCCAGGGCAACAACGGCGACGAGGCCGCGGTGCGCATGGGCCTCGCGGGCAACGCCACGAGCTACACCGCAGGCAACTACCCGGGCGTGGGCGCTCGTACGCTGAGCAGCGATGGCCACTTCGTGACGGCGACCCTGGTGCCGGAGCCGGCTGCGGCCGCGCTGATGGCGCTCGGCCTCTTCGGCCTCGCGATGTTCGGGCGACCTGTGGCCCGAACCACCACGCGCTAGGAGGTCGACCCGAGGCTGCGCTCAGCGCGCGCCCGTTGGCACTCGCTCCCGGGCGGGGCTTGCCACAGCCGATCCTATCGGCCCCGGAATCCCCGCTTCTCATTGTTGCCGGCGCGGTTGCGCGACGCGGCGGCACAGGCTCTTATCGGCGGCGGTGGCTTCATCGACTTCCGCACTCCCCGTCCCGGCGGGCGAACTCCGCGCGCTCGCGCTGGCGCTCGTGGTGACGACCGCGATCGCCGTGGTGGGGGCGCTCGTGCTCTCTCCGTACCGGTCGGCCGAAGTCTGGGGCCGGCTCACGCCGGGCGATTGCGCCGAATACTGCGAGGCGAGCGCGCATTGCGGCGCGCTCGCGCGCCGGGCGGTGATCCAGCAGCCCACCAACAGCTGGTCGAACCTCGCCTTCGTGCTGGTGGGCTTCGTCGCGCTGTTCCGTCGACGGACACCCGGTAGCGTTACATTCGCGCTGGCCTGTTGCGTACTCGGGATCGGAAGCTTCCTGTTCCACGCCACCGTGACGCGCGAGCTGCAGTGGCTCGACGTCGTCGGCATGTACGTGGCACTCGGCGCCGTGGCGGCGCGCGGCGTGCACGATGCGTGGGGTCTTTGCTGGTCCAGGGTGCTGCCGGCCTACGTCGGATGGAGCAGCCTGCTCGCGATCTTCAAGTGGCAGCTCGACACGACGATCGCCATGGTCGCGCTGGGCCTCGTCGTCGCGTGGGCCATGGCGCGCCGCATGCGCGCCGGCGCGGGAAGCCTGGCCGCGGCGCTACTCCCGCTCGGGCTGATCGGCGTCGGGTACGGCATGCGGGCCCTCGACGTGAGCCGCGCCTGGTGCGATCCCGCGTCGTGGCTCCAGGGGCACGCGCTCTGGCATCTCTTGTCGGCGGCGTCGCTCTACGCGGCCTGGCGCTTCTTCGATGCGCCCGGGAAGGCGTCGGCATGACACGCTCAGCCGGCGATTCCGGGCGGCGTGAGGCGACGCCGAGATCCGGTGGGGCGGTCTTCGCCAGCCGCCTCCTCGGCGTACTCCGGTAGCCTGCTGGTGAGCAGCACCAGCGGAAGCGCAATGCGGCAGCGGAAGGCTCGATTTTGAACCGCGGCGATGACTCTGGCGCTGGCGCTGTTGGGCCTGGACTGCAGGGGACTTCTGAACAGTCCCTTGGTAGGCACGGGCGATCTGGACGAGGCCGCGTTCCACGCGAGGCAGCTGTCCTACCTCCGCTACGCAGCCCAGCAGGGGTCGAGCCCCGGCAGCGTTCTGAACCTGATCAACCACCTCGAACGGTCTCGCGTGGAGCCGCGCTACGCGCCCTCGTTCGTCGTTCCGGTCGACACCTACGACGGCATCTTCTTGAAGTTCTCGCGTTTCGAAAACACCAGCGACTTCGACCTGCTCTACCTGCTGAACCTCTGGCTCGGCTATGGCTCGGACCCGATCCTCGCCG
>CAYGWM010000200.1:0-4202 GCA_964353555.1 uncultured Spirochaetales bacterium | reverse complement strand
CGCAGCACCTGGCTCAGCACCGTCTGCGTGCCGAGCACGTCGGTCTCGAGGAAGATCAGCGAATCGACGATGCTGCGCGGCACGTGGGTCTCGGCCGCGAAGTGCACGACGACGTCGGAGCGCTCGACCAGCGCCTCGACCAGCGCCGGACTGCGCACGGAGCCGTGTACGAATTCGAGGCGATGCTCGCGCGCGGCTTGCTTCGGCAGGTTGCCGAGATTGCCGGCATAGGTGAGCGCGTCGAGCACGATCACGCGGTCGCTCGGGAAGCGCTCGAGATGGCGCGTCACGAAGCGTGAGCCTATGAAGCCCGCGCCACCCGTCACCAGCAGCGTGCGCGCGACGCTCACCGCGAGCTCCCGGCGGCGATGACGCGTCGCTGCGCCACTTCTTGCAGCGCATTGGAGTAGCCGCTGCCATCGGCGAGCAACCAGTCGCGGCAGCTACCGCACGGACCGGCGTCCGCGAAGCGGCCGTCCAGGTGCGCGCGCCGGCGTCGCTCCGCTTCTGCGCTGCGCCAGATCTCGCCGAGCTTCGCATCGTCGAGGTGACCGAGCGGGGCGCGCGCGTCCCAATCGGCGCCGCACATCAGCACCGTTCCGTCCTGCAGCACCATCACGGATGAGAAGAGCCAGCCACAGGGCGGGCGCGGCTGCGCGCTTTCGCGCGCTCGTTCCATTTCGATCGCGCCGCCGAACGGCGCCGGGCGGATCGTCATCACGAAATCGCGCGGGCCGAGATCGGGTCGCCACGCTTCGACGAGTTCGTCGAGTTGCGCCTCGACTTCGGGCGTGCGCATGAACTGCACCGACGTCACGGGCCGTTCGAGACCGCGCGCGTTCTTGATCCGCAGGAACTCCCGCACGTTGCGCTCGACGCGCGCGAAGTGATCGCGCCCGCGCATCGCCTGGTAGCCGTCGCGGTCGCCCGCGTCGAGCGAGCACTCGAGTCGATCGAGGCCGCTGCCCAGCAGCGCATCGCTGATGGCGCCGTGCAGCGATACCGCGTTGGTCGAGAGCCCGATCTGTCGCACGCCGGCGCGTTTCGCGTAGCGGATCATCGGCAGCAGATCGCGGTGCAGCAGCGGTTCGCCGAGGAAGTGCAGCCAGACGGTGGTGTCGTGTTCGGCGCATTCATCGACGATGCGCTCGAAGAGCGCCATCGGCATGAAACCGAGCGGGCGCGTGAAACCCTGACGCGGGCACAGCACGCAGCGCTGATTGCAGTGATTGGTCGGCTCGATGCTGACGCGACGAGGAAACGCAGCAGCGTGCATCGTGGGGGGCGCGGGCACGCGCGCATGATAACATCGGCCGACCCATCGGTAGGTACAACTCTTGGCGACACGGATCGCCGGCATCCAGCCCGGCTACCTCCCCTGGCTCGGATACTTCGATCAGATGCTGTTGGTCGATGCATTCCTCGTCGCCGACGAGATGCCGTTCTCGTCCTCAGGCTGGGCGCATCGCAACCGCATCAAGGCGCCCAGTGGCCCGCGTTGGCTCACGCTTCCGGCGCGGCCGCGCCGCGGCGAGCCGATCTGCGAGGTGTCGCTCGCGGCGTCGGTTCCGTGGCAGCGCAAGCACCTCGCGTCGCTGCGCCATCTGTACGCGAAGGCCGGGCCGGCGGCAGAAGTGCTCGACGGGCTCGAAGCCGTGTTGCCCGATGACGCGGCGCGACTCCGCGACGCCTCGCTTGCGACGATCCGCTTCCTCGCCGAGCGGCTCCGCATCGCGACGCCGCTGCTGATTTCATCCGAACTGGGGCTCGAAGCGCGCTTTCGCGAGCGCCATCCCGAAGGCGCGGGCCCGACCGAGCGCATCGCCACGTATCTGGAAGTGCTCGGCGCGACGGAGTTGATCGAGGGCGAGAGCGGCCGCGACTACTTCGACGTCGCGCTCTTCGAAAGCCGTGGCTTCCGCGTGCACTTCCATCGCTACGAACACCCGGTCTATTCGCAGCTGCACGGCGCATTCGTCTCGCATCTGTCCGCGCTCGACCTGCTGCTCTGCGAAGGCGAGGACGGCGCGCGTCGCGTGCTGCGCGCGGCAGCAAGGAGCCCGCGCGCGTCATGAGCGGCGAAGTCGTCGATGTCTCGGTGGTCGTGCCGCTGCTCAACGAGGCGAGCACGGTTGCGGAGCTGGTGACACGCATCTGCGCGGTCTTCGATCGGCGCCGCGAGCGCTTCGAACTCTTGTTGATCGATGACGGTAGCCACGACGCCACCGCCGCGCGGCTGCGCGAAATCGAAGCTGAAGATCCGCGCGTGCGCGTCTTCGAGTTCACCCGCAACTTCGGACAGGCGGCCGCGCTCGCGTGTGGAATCTTCGAGGCGCGTGGACGCGTCGTGGTGACGATCGACGGCGACCTGCAGAACCCGCCCGAAGAGATCCCGAAGCTGCTCGACGCGATCGACAAGGGCGCCTATGTCGTCACTGCGCGGCGTGCGCAGCGCTACGAGCGCACCTGGCGCTGGCTCGGTTCGCGCATCGTGCACGGACTCGCGCGCGTGCTCACCGGCGCGTCGATCCGCGACTTCGGCGGCCAGTTCAAGGCATACCGGCGCGAAGTCGTCGAATCGCTGCGACCGGTGTGGGCGCCCGGCAAGCCGATCTTCCCGCTCGCGCTGTGGCTCGGCTTCCCGGTCGCGGAGGTCGATGCGGTTCACGAGCCGCGCGGCGCCGGCGGTTCGCGCTACACGCTCGGCGCGCTGGTTCGCATCAATCTCGATCTCGTGACCAGCTTCACGACGGTGCCGCTGGTGCTGCTCGGTGTGGTGGGTGTCGCGAGCTTCGTGCTCGGCGCGTTGGGACTGCTGTTCTGTCTGTGGCTCGCACCGCAGAACTGGCTGTGGCCAGCGATCTGTCTAGCACTGTTCGCGGTGGGCGGAGTCTGGATTGCAGCAGGGACGCTCGGCGTCTACCTGGCGCGTGTCTACAAGAACGTTTCCGGTACGGCGGCCTTCGTGATGCGTCGCGGCCCCGCGCGCGGCGAGGACAGCATCCGATGAGCGCCGCGAGCCGGGGCGACGCAGCAAGCGGTCGGCCGGCGCTCGACGGCGGTGCGCCCGTGCGCGACACGCTGCTGCCGTTCTTCCGCCCGTCGATCGGCAAGGAAGAAGAAGACGCGGTGATTGCGGTGCTGCGATCGGGCTGGCTCGCTACCGGCCCTGTCTGCGATCGCTTCGAAGCCGCATTTCGTGAGTACGTGGCTGCGCGCCACGCGATCAGCGTTGCGTCCTGCACGGCCGGCCTGCACCTGATCCTGCACGCCGCGGGCATCGGGCCTGGCGACGAAGTCGTGACGTCGCCGATGACCTTCCCCGCCACCGCGAACGCAGTGCTGCACGCGGGCGCCAGACCGGTCTTCGCCGACGTGTTGCCGGGCCAGCTGACGATCGATCCCGAAGCGGTGCGCGCAGCGATCAGTCCGCGCACGCGCGCGATCATCGCGGTGCATCTCGCGGGCTGGCCCTGCGAGATGGACGCGCTGCGCACGCTCGCCGACGCGCACGGGCTGCTGCTCGTCGAAGATGCCGCGCACGCGATCGGAACTTGGTACCGCGGTCGTGCGGCAGGCACGCTCGGCGACGCCGCGTCGTTCAGCTTCTACCCGAACAAGAACATCACCACCTGCGAAGGTGGCATGGTCACGACTGCGCGCGACGAGTGGGCGGGCCGTATCCGGACCGCGCGGCAGCACGGCGTCGACGTCGACGCGAGTCGCCGCGACGGACTCGAGTACCGGCACTGGGAAGCCGTCGCGCTCGGCTGGAAGTACAACATGAACGACGTGCAGGCGGCGATCGGCTTCGCGCAGCTCGCGAAGTTGCCCGCCGTGCAGCCGCGTCGGCTCGCGCTCGATGCGCGCTATCGCGCCGCGCTGCGCGGCCTGCCCGCCGTGGCGCCGCTCAAAGGACCCGACGGCGGCGAAACCTCCGCCCACATCTTCCCGGTGCTACTCGACCTCGCCCGGATCCGCATCGATCGCGACACCGTACTGCGCGCGCTGCTCGCCGAAAACATCGGCGTCGGCGTCCACTACCGCGCGCTGCCGCTGCACCGCTTCTTCCGGGAAACCATTCCGCAGCGCCCCGAAGACCTGCCGGTCGCAACCGACGCCTCGCACCGCACCCTCTCGCTGCCGCTCTTCCCCGCCCTCACCGACGCCGAACAGGATCAAGTCGTCGAAGCCCTGACGCG
>CAYGWM010000199.1:0-4281 GCA_964353555.1 uncultured Spirochaetales bacterium | reverse complement strand
GGTCGAGTCGTTGAAGGTATTTTCCGTGGCCGCCCGCACCACAACGAGTACCTTCCTTCGTTGCGCCGCATGGACCGCACCCTCGAGATCTACCTCGTTCCGGGCTTCCTCGGGTTCGTCAACCTGGGACGAATCACCTACTTCGGGCACCTGCAGCGAGCTCTCGGCGAGCGCTTCGCAGTGCTGGGGCTCGACGCGCGCATCCATATCGTGCGGACGCCGCCGACCGCGTCGCTCCCCACTCGCGCCGCGCGCCTGGCCGAGACGATCGCGAAGACGGCAAAGCGGGGCGACGCTCCGCTACACCTGATCGGCCACTCGAGCGGTGGCCTCGATGTGCGGCTGCTCACCGCCCTGGGTGTCGCGTTGCCGACCTCAGTCGACGTGGAGCGGCTGGCGGGCCGCGTCCGCACGGTCGTCACGGTGGCGACACCGCATCACGGCACCCCACTCGCATCGTTCTTCACGACGCTGCGCGGCCAGCAGCTGCTGCAGATCCTGTCGCTGAACACCATCTACGTGCTGCACTTCGGGCACCTGCCGATCTCGGCGCTGCTGTGGATGGGGGCGAGGGTGCTGCGCTTCGGCGAACTCGTCGCGAACAGCGAGCTCCTCGACGAGCTCTTCAGCCGGCTGCTCGAGGACTTCACGGTGGGACGTCGCCGCGCCGTGCGCGCGCTGCTGCGCGACGTCGTCCGAGACCAGGCGCTGATGCTCCAGCTCACGCCCGAGGCCATGGAGGTCTTCAACGCCGCCGTGCTGCCGCGTCCCGGTGTTCGCTACGGAGCGGTCGTAACCCAGGCGGCACGTCCGAGCCTTCACGCGACGCTCGCGGTGGGTCTCGATCCGGCGGCGCAGGTCACGCATGCGGTGTACAGCGCCCTCTACCAGCTCATCGCGGCGACGCCGAGTCGCGACGCTCGGCGACTGACGCCGCCGCAGATCCGAGCGCTGCGACGCGCCTATGGCGCGTCGCCGTCCTCGGAAGCGAGCGACGGCATCGTGCCGACGCTGTCACAGATCTGGGGACACGTGATCCACGCCGCCATCGCCGACCATCTCGACGCGCTCGGCCACTTTCGCGACGCGTCGCACGATCCTCCGCACGTCGACTGGCTCGTGTCGGGGAGCGGCTTCGACCGCCCGCGCTTCGAGGCGCTCGTGGATGACGTGGCGCATTTCGTCGCGGGCCCCGCAGCCAGCAACTCCGCTCGGCGCTCGGCGGGTCGCGCCACGCGGAAGCGCTAGCGGGAAGCCCATCTCGTGCGGGGCGATCGCGCAATCCTCGGCCCGATCGATCTCCCCGCCGATGTTTCCACTTCTCCGCGCGCAGCGTCGCGCTCTGTTCCATGGGAGTCGCAACGAACATCATGCCCGCGTGAGACCGAGCGCCGGCTCCTCGACGGCTGCGTCACGAGGCGAGCGGACTCTCATCCGTTGGGTGGCCCCACCTGCGCGCTGTTTTCGTTGCCGATGGGATGATCAGAATGAGCACCACTACACCGAAAAAACCTGCCGGGGGACGCGAAGAATGCGAGCGAGCCCGTCTCATCGTTGCTCGGTGCCCAGCAGGTGCGGTAAGCGCAGGGGAAATCACCGCGAGAGCGGATCTGCGTCGTCGCGATGTACGTCGCGTCCGTCATCGACGTCGAGCGATTCGAGCCGTCGCGGGGCTACTTCCCGAGGATCTTCGCTCCGGCTCTCTTCATCTCTTCGGCGTCGGGCGGGCGGTCCACCTTCGGCACCGCGCGCCCGCGCTGCACGGCGGGTCGCGCGCCGACCGCTTCGAGCCAGCGCTGTAGGTGGCCGAGTCCGTCGACGGAGACGCCGGCCCATTCATGGATCGAGACCCATGGCCAGGTCGCGATGTCGGCGATCGAGTAGTCGCCAGCCAGGCACTCGGCTTCGCCGAGGCGGCGATCCATCACTTCGTAGAGTCGCCGCGTTTCTTTCTGATAGCGCTCGATCGCGAACGGGATCTTCTCGGGCGCGTAGCGGAAGAACACATTGGCTTGTCCCTGCATCGGGCCGACGCCACCCATCTGGAACATCAGCCACTGCACGACGCGCGAGCGGCCCTTCACATCGGACGGGATCAGCTTGCCCGCCTTCTCGGCGAGATACAGCAAGATCGCGCCGGACTCGAAGACGGCGAAGTCGCCGGCGTCGCGATCGACGATCGCCGGGATCCTGCCGTTCGGGTTGATGCGCAGGAACGCGTCCTGCTTCTGGTCGAGCTGGTCGAGGCGCAGCGCCTTCACCTCGTAGGGCATCGCCAGCTCTTCGAGCGCGATCGAGGCCTTCCAACCGTTCGGCGTCGCGGCGGTGTAGAGATCGATCATTGGGCTTGGTCCTTGCGTTGAAAGAGTACGCCCGGCTCGTTCGTCGCGGCGCACTCGGGGGTCAGGAACTCGTCATGGTGCGAGTCGTTCAGCAGGTACTTCTTCGAGAAGGCGGCCCCGTAGCGGTTCTCGGGTTCACGCACGAGGCTGATGTCGAGCATTGGCGGCAGGCAGCCGCCCGAAACGGAGAATACCGGCGCGAGACGCGTCGCGACACCCGGCGCAGGCCCCGACGATCGCGCCGCGGTTCGTGCTGGTCAGAATCGCACGCGACTGCGAGAATGCGCCCCATGGCCGCCGCCGTGCCGCAAAGCAATCGTTGGCTCTTCGGACCCGTCCCCGACATCCTGATCGGTTGCGGCGTCGCCTACATGGCGTTCTTCACGGCGCTGGTCTTCGCCGGTCCGCAGCTGCGCGCCGTGTTGCCGCTCGGCTTGCTGCCGCTGGTCAGCGTGTTCTTCGGCACGCCGCACTACGGCGCCACGCTGCTGCGCGTCTACGAGCAGCGCAGCGAGCGTCGCGCGTACGCGTTCTTCGCGGTGTGGATGTCGCTCGTGGTCGCGGCGCTCTTCGTCGGAGGGCTCTACTCCGCCGTGCTCGGGAGCCTCTTGCTCTCGCTCTATCTCACCTGGAGCCCGTGGCACTACACCGGCCAGAACTACGGCGTGGCGCTGCTCTTCTTGCGGCGCCGCGGCGTCGAGATCACGCCGCAGACCAAGCGCTTCATCTACGCGTCGTTCGTGCTCTCGTACTTCCTGACCTTCCTCGCGATCCACGGCGCGGCCTACAGCGGTGACTACGCGCCGATCGACTACAACGGCTCGATCTACCGCTTCCTGCGCTTCGGTATTCCGACGCCGTGGTGGGGCTACGCGTTCGGCGTGTTCGGCGTCGCCTACGTCGCGTGCATCGCGCTCGCAGCGCGCGATCTGCTGCGCCGCGCGAAGGTCGCCGATCTGGTGCCGACCGCGCTGGTGATGGCTACGCAGATGCTCTGGTTCTCTCTGCCTCCGCTCGGTCGCGAACTGGGTCTGTTGTCGAGCGTCGATCCGTTCCGGCCCGACAACGCGTCGTTCCTGTTCATCTGGGTCGCCGCCGGACACGCCGCCCAGTACCTATGGATCACCGCCTACTACGCCGGCGAACGCAGCCCCGGCGCGCGCGTCGGCTACTACGCGAAATGCGTCTTCGCCGGCTCCGCGATCTGGAGCATCCCTGCCATCCTCTATGTGTCGAGCGGGCTCGCCGGCAGCCGCATCGGCGGCCTCGCGACCGGCGAGGACACCGGCGTGCTGGTCGCAGCGATGGTGAACATCCACCACTTCATGATCGACGGCGCGATCTGGAAGCTGCGCGACGGCCGCGTCGCGCGCGCGCTGATCCGGCGCGAAGCGCCGGATCTTTCCACGTCCGTCCTCGTCGCTCCCCAGCGCCGCTGGCTCGCGCCGATCCTTCTCGGTGTAGGAGCGCTCTGGACCTTCTCGACGATCGCGTCGCTGATCGAGCGCGATCGCGTGCTCGGGCCTGCGATCGCGCGCGGTGACGTGGCAACGGCGGAAGCGTCGCTCGGACGGCTCGCCTGGATCAAGCGTGACGCGCCCGCCGACTACAACCGCGTCGCGCAGATGGCCGCGCAGCATCACGACGTGGACGCCGCGCTGCGCGTGCTCGATCGCGGCATCGAACGCCACGGTCGCGCGGCCAGCTGGCAGAGCAAGGGCGCGTATCTCGAGAAGATCGGCAAACGAGACGACGCGCTCGCCGCGTTGGAAGCCGGCCTGCGCGCCCACCCCGACGATCCCGATCTGCTCTATGCCGCGGGCCGTCTGCAACTGCAACTGGGCAACGTCGAGACGGCGCTCGCGATGCTGGAACACGCGAAGGCCGTCGCGCCTGGCGACAAGCGCATCGACCTGACGCTGGAACGCGCGCGCGAAAA
>CAYGWM010000198.1:0-4443 GCA_964353555.1 uncultured Spirochaetales bacterium | reverse complement strand
CCATGCGGAAGACGCGCGAGATTTTGCGACAGAAGTGGTGCCTGGGGCGGAGCCATCGGGAGGTGGCGCGGAGCCTGGGCAAGAGCGTCGGCGCGATCAGCGCGACGCTCACGCGGGCGACCGCGGCGGGGCTCGACTGGGAGGCGGCCCTGGCCCTCTCGGACGAGGCGCTCGACGAGCGGCTATACGGGGCTCCGTCCGGAGGCGACCGGAGTCGCCTCCTGCCGGACTTCGCCCTGGTGCACGCCGAGCACAAGCGGCCCGGCGTGACGCTCGAGCTGCTGCACCTCGAGTACTTGGAGCAGCATCCCGACGGCTATCACTATACGCAGTTCTGCGAGTACTACCGGCGCTGGCTGAAGCGGCGGCGGCTCTCGATGCGCCAGATCCACCGGGCCGGGGAGAAGCAGTTCGTCGACTACGCGGGCCAGCGCCCGCAGATCGTCGATCCCGTGACGGGCGAAGTGACGGCGGTGGAACTCTTCGTCGCCGTGCTCGGGGCGTCGAGCTTCACCTACGCCGAAGCGACGATGACCCAGCGCGTGCCGGACTTTCTCGCGAGCCACGTGCGGGCCTTCGAGTTCCTGGGCGGGGTCGCAGCCGCCATCGTGCCCGATCAGCTCAGGAGCGGCGTCACGACGGCGTGTCGCTACGAGCCCGGCGTGCAGCGGGCCTACGAGGAGCTGGCGCAGCACTACGGCACGGCGATCCTCCCGGCGCGCCCCGGCAAGCCGCGCGACAAGGCCAAGGTGGAGGTCGCCGTCCAGGTGGCCGAGCGCTGGATCCTGGCGCGGCTGCGCAACGAGACCTTCTTCTCGCTGGCGGCGTTGAACACCCGGATCCGCGCGCTGCTCGCCCTGCTCAACGCCCGCACCATGCGCGCCTACGGGGCCAGCCGGCAGGAGCTCTTCGAGCGACTCGACCGACCGGCGTTGAAGGCGCTGCCCGCGGAGCGCTTCGTGCACGCCGAGTGGAAGACCGCGCGCGTGAACCTCGACTACCACGTCGAGCTCGAGCGCCACTACTACTCCGTGCCCCACGCCCTCGTCCACGAGCAGGTGGAGCTGCGCTTCACCGGGGCGACCGTCGAGGTCTTCTTGCGAGGCCAGCGCGTGGCCGCTCACGCGCGCAGCAGCGAGCGCGGCCGCCACACGACGATCGCGGCGCACATGCCGAAGGCCCACCAGAAGCACCTCGCGTGGACGCCGTCGCGGATCGTCCACTGGGCGGCGAGCATCGGGCCCCAGACCCAGAAGTTGGTGGAGGCGATCCTCGCCGATCGCCCGCACCCCGAGCAGGGCTATCGCTCGTGCCTCGGCATCCTGCGCCTGGCCAAGCGCTACGGCCCCGAGCGGCTCGAGGCCGCGTGCACGCGCGCGGTCCTCGGCGGACACCCAAAACCGGCCAACGAGGGACACCTGAAAACCGGCCAACGGAGGCGATGAGCGCGGGACGTTGACGAAGGCGGGAAGCTGGGGCTTCTCGTGCGGATGGCCAACGTCTTGAACGAACAGAAGCGACAGCAGGTGATAGCTCTGGGGCGGCTGGGCTGGCCGCTCCGGCGCATCGAAGAGGAGACGGGCGTTCGCCGGGAGACGGCGAGCGCGTATTTGCGGGCGGCGGGGATCGCGATCCGTCCGCCCCGCCACTGGGGACGACGCCCCCCGCCGGCAAAACCGGCCAACGAGGTGTCCACCGACTCGCCGGCGCCGCTGTCGTGGCCGCCGCGCCCCGGCCGCAGCCCCCGTGCGAGTGCGTGCGAGCCGTATCGCGAGTGGATCGAGCAGGCGGTATTGCGCCGGCGCGATGCCGTGGCGATCTGGCGCGATCTCGTCGACGACCACGGCTTTGCAGTGGGCTACGCGAGTGTGCGGCGCTTCGTGCGCCGGCTGCACGCCGAGCGCGGGCACGCGCCCGAGGCGCATCCCGTGATCGAGACCGCGCCGGGCGAGGAAGCCCAGGTCGACTACGGCGGCACTGGACCGATGGTGCGCGACCCCGCGACGGGGAAGTACCGCCGCATGCGGCTGTTCGTGCTGACGCTCGGCTACTGCGCAAGTCGGTGCGGCTACTCGCCTGGCGCTCGAGCAGCGAGATGTGGGCGCGTTTGCACGAGCAGGCCTTCCGCCGCCTCGGCGGCGCACCCCGCACGGTCGTCCTCGACAACTTGAAGGAGGGCGTGTTCGCTCCTGACGTCTACGACCCGATCGTGAACCCGCTCTATCGCGATCTTCTTGCTCACTACAGCGTCACCGCGCTGCCGTGCCGCGTGCGCCACCCCGATCGCAAGGGCAAGGTCGAGCGCGGCGTCGATCACGCACAGCGCGCACTGCACGGGCTGCGCTTCGAGGATCCCGAGGCGGCGCAGGCCTACCTCGACCGCTGGGAGGAGCGCTGGGCCGACACGCGCATCCACGGCACGATGAAGCGCCAGGTGGCCGCGATGTTCGCCGAGGAGCAGCCGAATCTACGCGCGCTTCCCGCCGAGCCCTTCCGTTTCTATCACCACGGCACGTGCACCGTGCACCTCGACGGCGCCGTCGAGGTCGAGGGTGCCTACTACCACCTGCCACCGGGCTGGCTCGGGCGGCGCGTCGCGGTGCGGTGGGATGCCCTCCACGTGCGGATCCTCGACCCCGCAACGGGAGCTCTCGTACGCGAGCACGTGGTCACGACGCGCGGCCGGCGACGGATGCGCGACGAAGACCGCCCCGAGAAAACCCCGCCGACTACGCTCGCGCAGCTCGCGCGCGCCGAGCGCGCAGGCCCCCACATCGGTGCGTTGTGCCAGCACCTCCATCGCCACGAAGGCGAGGCCGGCTTGCGCCGCATCTTCGGGGTGCTGGAACTGGCGAAGAAGCACGGCGTGGCGGCGACCGAGGCGGCCTGCGCGGCGGCCCTCGAGCTCGGCGCGCCCAGCTACGGCTTCGTGAGGCGATACCTCGCGCGCCACCTCGCAGAGGCTCTCCCACTCACGCAGATCGATCCCCTGATCCGTCAGCTCACGCTCTACCGCGACGCCATCGAGCGTCGCACCCAAGAAGGAGAGTCCATATGAACCTCATCGAGCTCGATCACGCCCTCCGCAAGCTCCGCCTCTCCGGCATGGCCGCCACCCTCGAGGTGCGGCTGCTCAAAGCGCAGAGCGAGCGCCGCGCCCCCATCGACCTCGTCTCGACGCTCGTCCACGACGAGCTCACGCGGCGACAGGATCGGCTGCTCGCCCGCCGCATCCAGGAAGCGCGCTTCCGCGATCCCGCGGCCGCGCTCGATCGCTTCGACTTCGACTTCAACCCGAAGATGAACCGGCGCCTGGTCTTCGACCTCGCCACGGCCCGCTTCGTCGAGCGTCACGAGGACGCGCTCTTGCTCGGCCCGCCCGGCACCGGCAAGAGCCATCTGGCGCAGGCCCTCGGCCTCGCCGCGATCGGGCAGGGACACCGGGTCGCGTACCGCGAGGTCCACATGCTGCTCGAAGAACTCGCCGATGCCACGCTCGACGGCACCCGCAAGGACTACCTCGCCGCGATGAGCGCCGTGCCGCTGCTGATCCTCGACGATCTCGGCATGCGCAAGCTCCCGTCCACTGCCGCCGAGGATCTGCTCGAGCTCATCATGCGCCGCTACGAGCGGACCAGCACGCTCCTCACCTCGAACCGACCCGTCGATGACTGGGGCAAGCTGCTCGGCGACACCGCCACCGTCTCCGCCATGCTCGACCGGCTCCTCCACCACGCCCACGTGCTCAAGTGCGGACCCAAGAGCTGGCGCACCAAGCTCTCCACCACCTCCTCCTTGCAGGAGACCAGCACGAATCGCTAAACGACTCCCGTCCCGGCTCCGCCCGTTGGCCGGTTATCAACCGTCCACCGTTGGCCGGTTTTGAAGTGTCCGCCGAGGGCGCGGTCGCCGCCCGCGCGCGCTCGTACCGCCATGTCGACTCGATCCTGAAACGAGGCCTCGATCGCGTGGCGCTGCCCGCGCACGCTGTGCGAGGAGCGTCCGCCCCGCACGAGAACGTGCGCGGCGCCGACTACTACCAACTCCCCCAACCGAACGAAGGAGACGTGCATGCTGAACGAACCGACGATGGAGAAGCTGATGACCCTGCGACTGAACGCACTGGCGGCGGCCTGGACCGAGCAGCAGCGAAGCCCGGACAGCAGCAGTCTTTGCTTTGACGAACGGCTCGCGCTGCTCGTCGATGCCGAGTGGCTCGACCGCCAGAACAAACGCCTCGGCCGCGCGCTGCACGAGGCGAAGCTGCGGCTCCCCAACGCCTGCATCGAGGATCTCGACTACCCGGCCCGCCGGCAGCTCGATCGCACGGTGGTGCGTCAGCTCGCGACCTGCGCCTGGGTCGATCAACACCACAACGTCGTCATCACCGTAAGCGGCTATTGCTCGGCGTTCTTGCCTCGCCCCGCTGTTGAGCGCAGGCTG
>CAYGWM010000197.1:0-4487 GCA_964353555.1 uncultured Spirochaetales bacterium | reverse complement strand
GCAACGCGCGGCATGACTGGGCGCACGACGCCGTTGCAGCTGGGCTACCGCTGGCCCGCCGAATGGGAGCGCCACCGCGCGACGTGGCTGTCGTGGCCGCACAACGTCGAGACGTGGCCCGACTGCCTGCCGGCCGTGCGTGCGACCTTCGCGAAGTTCGTGCGTGCGCTCGCGCCGCACGAAGCCGTCGAGATCGGCGTCGCGGGCGACGCGATGGAAGAGATGGCGCGCAACGCGATCCGCGCCGCCGGTGCCGATCCCGATCGCAACGTGCGCTTCCACCGTTACCCGACGACCGACGCCTGGTGCCGCGATCACGGCCCGATCTTCGTCGTCGAGCAAGACGGAAGTCGCGCTCTCTGTGACTTCCAATTCGACAATTGGGGCCGGAAGTATCCCGGCTGGGAACTAGACGACGCCGTACCGCGTCACGTCGAGAAGATCCTCGGCCTGCCGCGCTTCGCGTCCGAGGTCGTGCTCGAAGGCGGCGGCATCGACGGCGACGGGCAGGGCACCGTACTCACCACCGAGTCCTGTCTGCTGAATCCGAACCGTGGCAGCGGTCGCACCCGCGACGCGATGGAGCGCGTGCTGGCCGAGTTCCTCGGCGCGCGCCATGTGATCTGGCTCGGCGACGGCATCGAGGGTGACGACACCGATGGCCACGTCGACGACATCGCGCGTTTCGTAGCAAACGGCGTCGTGGTCGCTGCGCGTTGCGACGATGCCAGCGACGCGAACTTCGCGCCGCTCGCGGAGAACCGGCGCCGGCTCGCGTCGGCGCACGACGTGCGCGGTCGTGCCCTCACGGTCGTCGATCTGCCGATGCCGCCGCGCATCGAGGTGGCCGGCCATCGCAGTCCGGCGAGTTACGCGAACTTCTATCTGGCGAACGGCGTCGCGTTGGTCCCTGTCTTCGAAGCGAAGAGCGACGCCCGTGCGCTCGCGATCCTGCGCGAAGTGCTGCCGGACCGCGAGATCGTCGCGATCCCTTGCACCGAACTGGTTTCCGGTTTCGGCGCGATCCACTGCGTGACGCAGCAAGAGCCCGCCGGTTGTTGAGTGGCGAGTGCCACCGCTGCGATTGAAGTGCCGAATCGCGGCGCGAATCTGCTTTTCTTCGGCTTCCGAATTCGTTAGACCCTGACTGCTCTTCGAGCCCCTAGGAGGGGAATTTGGCGATCGAGGTTTATCGGCACGATGTGATCGTCGTCGGGGGTGGCGCGGCTGGCTTGCGCGCTGCCATCGCCGCAGTCGAAGCGGATCCCAAGGTCAGCGTCGCGATGGTTTCCAAGGTCTACCCGATGCGGAGCCACACGGTCTCCGCCGAGGGCGGCGCCGCGGCCTACGTGCCGGGCTCCGAGGACAGCCTCGAGAAGCATCTCTACGACACCATCAAAGGCTCGGACTATCTGGCCGACCAGGACTGCGCCGAATATTTCGTCGAGCAGGCCACCTCCGAGCTGACCCGCCTCGAGCACTGGGGCTGCCCGTGGAGTCGCAACGACGACGGCAGCGTCGCGACGCGCCCCTTCGGCGGCATGACCGTGCCGCGCACGTGGTACGCCGCCGACAAGGTCGGCTTCCACATGCTGCACGCGCTCTTCCAGCACTCGATGCGCTTCGATCGCATCGTTCGATACGACGAGAACTTCGTGACGCGGCTGCTCGTCGACGACGGCGCCTGTCGCGGCGTCGTCGCGATCGACATCCGCTCCGGCGCGATGCGCCTCTTCCTCGGCCGCGCGGTGATCCTCGCCACCGGCGGCGCTGGCAAGTGTTTCCCGTTCACCACCAACGGTACGATCAAGACCGGCGACGGCATGGCACTCGCGTATCGCGCCGGTGTCGGCCTGAAGGACATGGAGTTCCTGCAGTATCACCCGACGGGATTGCCCGGCACCGGCATCCTGATCACGGAAGCCTCGCGCGGCGAGGGCGGCTACGTGATCAACGCCAAGGGCGAGCGCTTCCTCACCGAAGAGCACGCGAACGCGACCGGCAACAACTACGGCGTCGGCAAGAAGGCGGAACTCGGCCCGCGCGACATGATCTCGCGCGCCGAGATCCTGGAGATCGAAGCGGGACGCGGCCTCGAGGGTCCCTACGGCGAGTACGTGCTGCTCGATCTGCGCCATCTCGGCGAAGCGAAGATCATGGCGAAGCTGCCCTTCGTGCGAGAGCTCGCGAAGACCTACATCGGTGTCGATCCGGTCCACGAGCCGATCCCGATCCGCCCGGTCGTGCACTACATGATGGGCGGCGTCGACACCGACATCCGCGGCGCCACGCCGATCCCGGGTCTCTACGCCGCCGGCGAAACCGCGTGCGTGTCGATGAACGGCGCCAACCGGCTCGGCTCGAACTCGCTCACCGAGTGCCTCGTCTTCGGCGCGCGCGCCGGCGTGGAAGCCGTGGCGTTCTCGAAGAGCAGCGCGGACGGCAACGAAGCGCGGCTGCGCGGCGAAGCCGAGACCGAAGGCGCACGCATCGACTCGCTGCGCGGTCGCAAGAAGGGCGGCGAGAAGATGTCGGTGATTCGCCACGAGATGCAGCTCTCGATGGAGCGCGGCTGCGGCGTCTATCGCAAGCAGGATTCGATGAACCAGGCGGTCGCGGAGATCGCGCCGCTGAAGGGCCGCTACGCCGACCTGGTACTCGAAGACACCTCCAAGGTCTTCAACACCGAAGTGCTCCAGGCGCTCGAACTCGGCAACATGCTCGACGTCGCCGAGACCATTGCGATCGCCGCGGCGGCGCGGCGCGAATCGCGCGGCGCCCATGCGTGTCGCGACTACCCGACCCGCAACGACGCCGAGTTCCTGCACCACTCGATACTATTCTTCACGCCGGCCGGACCGCGGCTCGAGAAGAAGGCCGTGACGATCACGCGGTTCCAGCCCGAGGAGCGCAAGTACTGATGGCGAACGACGGCAGCGGCGAAATGAAGACGCGCACCTTCGTCGTCACACGCTTCGATCCCGACAAGGATCAAGTGCCGAGGACGCAGAGCTACCAGGTGCCGTGCCGGCCCGAGTGGAAGGTTCTCGACGCGCTCAACTTCATCAAGGACGAGATCGACCCGACGCTCTCGCACCGCTGGTCGTGCCGGATGGCCGTGTGCGGCAGCTGCGGGATGAACGTCGATGGTGCGCCGAAGCTCACCTGCAAGACGTCGCTCTCCGAGTACGGCGACACCGTCGAAGTCGCGCCGCTCGCGAACTTCCCGGTGATCCGCGATCTCGTGATCGAGATGGACGGCTTCATGGAGAAATTCAAGGCCGTGAAGCCCTGGATCATCGTCGCCAAGGAGAAGGCGGCGGAAGAGGGCACCAACAAGCAATCGCCCGCGCAGCTCGCCGAGTTCAAGCAGTTCAGCATGTGCATCAACTGCATGCTCTGTTACGCGGCCTGTCCGGTGGTCGCGAAGGAGCCCGATTTTCTTGGCCCCGCCGCGATCGCGCTCGGCCACCGCTACAACATGGACTCGCGCGACGAGGGCGCTGGTGAACGCAACGAGATCTTCCGCGGCGAGGGAACGGTCTTTTCCTGCTCCTACGCCAACGAGTGCAGCGAAGTCTGTCCGAAGAACGTCGATCCCGCGGCGGCCGTGAACCAGGCGAAGCTCAACGCGGTGATCGACTGGGCGACGTCGTTCGTCGTGAAGCGGGAGAAGTAGAGATGGCGCGCCCCTCCGATCCGCAGGCGATGACGCCGCGCAAGCCGGGCAGCACGCGCACTGCGCCGCCGACGGTGCCCGATGATTTCTGGACGCGACCGCGCATGCTCACCTACCTGCTCTTCGATGCGACCGGCATCGTCTACCTGCTCGTGGGTTTCGTCGCGCTGCGCGTAGCAACGGCGCTCGGCGGCGGGCAGGCCAAGTGGGACGCGCTGATGGAGAGCTTCAGCCACCCCGGCTATCTGCTCTTCCACGCGATCGCGCTCGTCTCGGCGCTCTTTGTCGGCGTGCGCTTCTTCCGGCTGTTCCCGAAGGCGCAGCCGGCGCACATTGGTCCGGCGAAGCCGCCGCCGGCCGCCGTGCTGCACGCGACGCTCTACGTCGCGTGGATCGTGATCACCGCGCTGCTGCTCGCGGTGCTCGGGGGGGTCTGGCCGTGAAAGCGCTGCTGCTCCGGCTCGAGCCGATCATCTGGCTGCTCTTCGGCGGCGGCATCATGGTGGGCACGCTGCTGTTGCCCGGCTATCTGATGACGGTGACGCTCGCTGGCCCGCTCGGGCTGCTGCCCGACGGCGCTCTCGCGTTCGAACGCGTCCACGCGATCGCGTCGAATCCGATCGGTCGGGTCCTATTGCTCGCGATCATCGCGCTGCCGCTGTGGAAGGGCGCGCACCACACCCGCGCGCTCGCGGTCGACATGCTCGGCCATCACAGCGACGCCCTCGTCGGCTCGCTGCTCTACGCGGTCGCCGCGATCGGCAGCGTGCTCGGCATTCTCGCCGTCTTCGCAATCTGAGCGGTCCAG
>CAYGWM010000196.1:0-4556 GCA_964353555.1 uncultured Spirochaetales bacterium | reverse complement strand
CCCGAGATCCGTCCGGTCCGCACGATGACGATCGAGAAGCAGATGGGCGGTGAGACGATCACGCTGACGGGCACGGTGTACGCGAAAGAAGAGGTGAATCTCGCGTTCCGCACCGGCGGTCGGATGATCGAGCGGAACGTCAACGTCGGCGATCGCGTGAGCGCGGGTCAGCTCATCGCGCGACTCGAGTCGGTGAGCCAGCAGAACGCGGTGCAGGCCGCGCGCGCAAATCACTCGGCGGCGATGGGACAGCTGACCGAGGCGCGCAACAACTTCGATCGCCAGCAACGACTGCTGGCAGAGGGAGTCGCCTCGCGGGCGGTCTTCGACCGGGCCGTGCAGACGCGGCAAACGGCGCAGGGGCAGGTGGATGCGGCGCAGGCGCAGTTGAACACGGCGCGCGAGCAATTGACCTACACCGATCTGGTGGCCGACGCCGCGGGTGTCGTGACGGCGCGCGGCGCCGAGCCGGGCGAGGTCGTCGCGGCGGGTCGCATGGTCGTGACGATCGCGCGCGGGGGCGGGCGCGATGCGCTCTTCAACGTGCCGGCGCGCGTCAAGGAGCAGGCGCCTGCCGATCCCGTGGTGAGCGTCGTCCTGACCTCGAATCCGAGCGTTCGCGCGACCGGACGCGTGCGCGAGATCTCGCCGCAAGCCGATCCGGTGACGCGCACCTTCGAAGTGCGCGTCGCTCTCGAAGATCCGCCCGAAGCGATGCGGCTCGGCTCGACGGTGACCGGCACGCTGCATCTCGGCGACGTGGAGGGGATCACCATTCCCGCGTCTGCACTCACCTCGACGGCAGGCAGGCCGGCAGTCTGGGTCGTCGACGCAGCGAAAAACACTGTGACACTGCTGAACGTCGATGTGCTGCGCTTTGGCGTCGCCGACGTGGTGATCGCGCAGGGCCTCGCGCCCGACGACATCGTCGTCACCGCAGGCGTACAGGCGCTGCGACCGGGCCAGGAGGTCCGCTTGCTCACGACGCCGCCGTGAGCGGGTTCAACCTCTCGGCATGGGCGCTCCGGCAGCGATCGCTCGTGGTCTTCTTCATGCTCGCGAGCGTCGCAGCGGGCATTCTCTCGTATCGGAACCTCGGCCGTAACGAAGATCCCGCCTTCACGTTCCGGACGATGGTCGTGCGCGCGGCATGGCCCGGCGCGACGCTCGACGACACGCTGCTGCAAGTCACCGAGCGGCTCGAACGCAAGCTGCAAGAGACGCCGAATCTGGACAATCTGCGCAGCTTCACGAGCGCCGGCGTCACGACCATCTTCGTCGATCTGCGCGGCGACACGCCGCCCCCCGAGGTTTCCGACACCTGGTACCAGGTGCGCAAGAAGGTCGGCGACATCCGGGGCACGCTGCCCGCCGGCATCGTCGGGCCCGGTTTCGACGACGACTTCGGCGACACCTACGGGATCATCTACGGCTTCCTCGCGGACGGCTTCTCGCATCGCGAGCTGCGCGACGCCGTCGAGGAGGCGCGTTCGCGGCTGTTGCGCGTGCCCGACGTTTCAAAGATCGAAATCCTCGGCGCCCAGGACGAGCGCATCTTCGTCGAGTTCTCGATGGAGACGCTCGCCGGTCTCGGCCTCGACCGGAGTGCGCTGATCGCGGCGCTGCAGGCGCAGAACATCGTGCGGCCCGCCGGCGTGATGCAGACCGCCGAGGAGTCGCTGTCGATTCGCGTGTCGGGCGCGTTCCGCTCGGAGCAGGACGTGCAGGGCGTCAACTTCGTCGCGGGCGGCCGCATCCTCCGACTCGGCGACATCGCCGAGGTGAGCCGAGGCTTCGCAGATCCGCCGCAGCCGCTGTTCCGCGTGAACGGCAAGCCGTCCATCGGGCTCGGGATCGCGATGCGCGAGGGCGGCGACATCCTGGCACTCGGCAAGAACATCGAGCGCGCGATGGCGGAGATCGTCGCGGAGCTGCCGATCGGCATCGAGCCGATCCTCGTGGCCGATCAGGCGGTGACCGTCGAGGATGCCGTCGGTGAGTTCATGGAATCGCTGTGGCAGGCGATCGCGATCATTCTCGTCGTGAGCATCATCAGCCTCGGACTCCGACCGGGAGCGGTCGTGGCGCTGTCGATCCCGCTGACGCTGGCGCTGGTGTTCCCGGTGATGGAGATGATGAGCATCGATCTCCAGCGCATCTCGCTCGGAGCGCTGATCATCGCGCTCGGACTGCTGGTGGACGACGCGATGACCACGGTGGACGCGATGTCGAGGCGCCTCGACGCCGGCGACAACATGGAGGACGCCGCGAGCTTCGCGTACTCGACGCTGGCGCTTCCGATGCTGACGGGCAGCTTCGTCTGCATCGCGGGCTTCGTGCCGATCGGGTTCGCCGCGAGCTCTGCGGGTGAGTACACCTACTCGATCTTCGCCGTCGTCGCGATCGCGCTGGTCCTCTCGTGGGTGATTGCGGTGCTGTTCGCGCCGCTTCTCGGCGCCGCGCTGCTGAAGAAGTCGAGCAAGCCGAGTACTGGCCAGCCGCCGCTCGTGATGCGCCTGTACCGGAGCTTCCTGGTCGGCGCGCTGCGGCTGCGCTGGCTGACGATCGCGGTGACGATCATCCTCTTCTTTGCGTCGCTCTACGCGATCCGCTGGGTGCCCAGGCAGTTCTTCCCGCCCTCCGATCGCGTCGAACTCGTGGTGGATCTCGGCCTGCCCCAGAACGCATCGATCTACGCCACCGAGAGCGTCGTGGACCGCTTCGAGGCGTTGCTGCAGGGCGATGCCGACATCGAGCGCTGGAGCACCTACGTGGGGCGCGGCGCGATCCGCTTCTACCTGCCGCTCAACGTGCAGCTCCCGAATCCATTCTTCGCGCAGGCGGTGATCGTCACGAAAGACGTCGATGCGCGAGAGAGGCTCCAGGGCAAACTCGAAGCCGCGCTCGCGGAGCAGTTCCCGAACGTCGTCGCGCGCGTCTCGCCGCTGGAACTCGGGCCGCCGGTCGGCTGGCCCGTTCAGTTTCGCGTCAGCGGCCCGGACCCCACCGAAGTGCGCGGGATCGCGCTGCGCGTGGCGCAAACCGTAGCGACCGATCCCGCCTCGCGACGCATCAACTTCGACTGGATGGAGCCCGCGCGCGAGCTGCGCATCGATGTCGATCAGGACGAGGCGCGACTGCTCGGCCTCTCGACGGCGGCGGTGTCGTCGGCGCTGAACGCCGCGGTGACTGGATCGAGTGTCACGCAGGTGCGGGACGACATCTATTTGATCGACGTCATCACGCGCGCCACGGAGGAGGAGCGCATCGCGCTCTCGAACCTGCGAACGCTGCAAGTCCCGCTTCCGAACGGCAGCACGATCCCGCTGACGCAGTTCGCGACCGTCGAGACCGGGCAGGAGTATCCCCAGATCTGGCGGCGCAATCGCGTTCCCACGCTCACCGTGCAGTCGGATGTGGCGCCCGGCGCACTGGCGGAGTCCGTGGCCGAGGAGATCGCGCCGAAGGTCCTTGCGCTGAACGACGAGCTACCGCCCGGCTACGAGGTCGTCGTCGGCGGGGTCGCGGAGGAGAGTGCGTACTCGCGCGCTTCGGTCCTCGCGGTCGTGCCGTTGATGATCTTCATCACGCTGACGGTGCTGATGATCCAGTTGAAGAGCTTTCAGTTGCTCTTCCTGGTCCTCGCGGTGGTTCCGATGGGCCTCATCGGTGTCATCGCGGCGCTGCTGATCTCGGGCCGTCCGCTGGGCTTCGTCGCGATCCTCGGCATCCTGTCGCTGATCGGCGTGATCGCCCGCAACGCGGTGATCCTGATCGATCAGGTCGAGATCGAACGCGCGACCGGCAAGGACGTCTGGCAGGCCGTGCTCGATGGCTGTGATTCGCGCTTCCGCCCGATCATGCTGACCGCCATCTCGACGGTGCTGGGCATGATTCCGATCGCCGTCACCGTCTTCTGGGGGCCGATGGCGATCGCGATCATGGGCGGTCTGCTGGTGGCCACGCTGCTGACGCTGGTCTTCCTGCCGGCGCTCTACGTGACCTGGTTTCGCGGCCGGGAGGACGCGCCGACTCCGCCTGCTTCCTCTCCGGCATGAGCGACGACGATCGCGGAGCCGCATTCCCGCCCAACTGTGCAGTGCTCGACCTGCGCCTTGCCGAATCGAGACAACTCTTCGACTCGATGGATCCGGCGCCGTTCCGGCAGCGAGACCTCGATCCGCGAGCCGAGGAGTACATCGTCGAGTGGGCCCAGGATGTGCGCGCCGACCGGCCCCTCGCGTTGATCATTCATCTCGATCAGAAGGCGGGAACATTCGACGAGGAACGCGTTCTGCCAGAAGCCGTTCATGAGTTCTTCAGAATGCGCGCGGCGGCTGCCAGGCGGCGGCTGCGCCAGTTGTTGCATGAGGGCAGGCGAACCCTCTTGATCAGCCTGGTCTTTCTCGCAACGATGGTCGTCGTTGGCGATCTGCTCACAGGCCTGATCAGCAGAGAGCGTTCTGGTGAGATCCTGAAGGAGAGCCTTCTGATCGGCGGCTGGGTCGCGATGTGGCGGCCGCTCGAAATCTTCTTGTACGGCTGGTGGCCGATTC
>CAYGWM010000195.1:2699-4621 GCA_964353555.1 uncultured Spirochaetales bacterium | reverse complement strand
TCGTTGCCGTCATGCAGCGAGATGAAGACCGCCGTCGGAAGCGCAACCACCCGCGACCTGCGCATGCCCCAGGCGGAGGCGATGCGCCGCAGCAACAGCTCCACTTGCGCCGTCTGCTCGCCGCAGGCGAGATACGCCTGCCCGAGCCGGTACAGGAACTCGAGCACCAGGTTCGTGTCGATCTGGGGCGAGTCGGCCTTCATGCGGAGCGAGCGTAACGGCGAATCACCGACCGCGGGAAACTCGCGCTGCGATCGTCGTCGTGGAACGGGTCCGGGCGGCCGGGGATGCGCGTAGTTGCGGAGAAGCCGGCTGCGATCACCTAGAACGAACCGAACGCCGAGCCGAGGGCGATCACGGCGACCAGCGCGAGGATCGGTCCCGCGATGCCGACCATCGCGATGTCGAAGTAGCAATCGCGGTGCGTCGCACCGCACACGGCGAGAAGCGATACGACACCGCCGTTGTGCGGCAGGCTGTCGAGCGTGCCAGCGGCCATCACGGCGACGCGGTGCATCAATGCAGGGTCGATGCCCTGCTCTACCGCCATCCGCAGGTAGGTGCTTCCCAGCGCGTTGAGCGTGATGCTCAAGCCGCCCGAGGCGGAGCCCGTCAACGCGGCCAGCACGTTGGCGGCCACCGCGAGCGAGACGACGGGTCCGCCGCCGACCGAGAGCACCCAGTCGCGCAATACACCGAATGCCGGCAACGCGGCGACGACGCCGCCAAAGCCGACGAGACTCGCCACGCTCACGATCGGCAGGGCCGAGGCGTTGGCCCCGGCGTCGACGGTCTCGCGCAGCGCAGGCAGGCGTCGGCGGTTCAGCAGCACGGTGGTCGCAATCGCCGCGGCGAGCGCAACGATCACCGACCACACGCCGCTCACCGTGGAGAGCGGCGTTGCGCCCCACTGTTCTTCGGCCAGGAAGCTGGTGTCGAGTCGGGGTAGCAGCAGCAGCGACATCGCGAAGTTGACCACGATCACCACGATCAGCGGCAACACCGCGATGGCCGCGCTCGGGAACTCCTTCGTGTGCCGGCCGCGGTGGATCTCGGCCGTGTCGAAATCGCCGGCGACCGTGGCGCGTTCGCGCACCAGCAGGTCGTCGGCCGCTGCGTCCGCGGCGACGAGCGCGTCGCCGTAACCCTCGCCGGAGCGCTGGGCCGCGGCCCGCGCGCGTCCGAGCCACCACAGTCCAAAGCCGAGCATCAGTGCGGCCGCGAGGATTCCCAAGCCCGGCGCCGCGAATGCGGTCGTGCCGAAGTACGGCATCGGGACCGCATTGCGCACCGCCGGAGTCCCCGGCAGGGCGGACAGCGTGAAGGTCGAGGTCCCGAGCAAGATGCTGGCCGGCATCAGCCGACTCGGAATGCTGGCCGCTCGAAACAGCGCTTGCGCCATCGGTGCGAGCACGAAGAACGCAGCAAAGACGTTCAAGCCCCCATAGGTGACGAGCGCGCCGGCCAGCACGATCGCGAGTACCGCGTGCCGCTCGCCGAGACGACGGGACATGAACTGCGCGATCGCCGCGGTCGAGCCGGAGTCGTCCATCAGCTTTCCGAACAGGGCGCCCAGCAGGAAAATCGGAAAGAAGCGCGCGAGAAACGCGCCGGCCGCGCCCATGAAGGTCTGCGTCCAATGCGCCAGCAGCGGTTCCCCCGCAGCGATGGCGGCGGCAAAGGCCGCCGCCGGCGCGAGCACGAGCACGCTCCAGCCGCGATACGACAGCCAGACGAGGATGCCGAGTCCGATCAGAACGCCGAGCACCGCCGCCTCCCGATCAGAACGACCAGAACACCGGCACGAAGAAGGTCGCCACCGCGAAGAACCACAAGATGATGGGAAGACCGAGCTTCCAATAGTCCGAGAAGCGGTAGCCACCCGGTCCCATCACGATCAGGTTCACCGGCGTGGCGACGGG
>CAYGWM010000195.1:0-2599 GCA_964353555.1 uncultured Spirochaetales bacterium | reverse complement strand
TTGGCCGCACCGCTTTGGGACATCGCAGTCGAGAGTGGCGTCATCGCGCCAATCAGGATGACCGTCGTCCAATTGATGGCGCGATACGACTGCTCGACCGTGAGGACGCGCAGCAAAACCATCGCGCAAGCAGCGACCAGGCCCGCGACGACCGGTGGCACCGCACCCGTGGCGAGCAGAACCACCATCACGAGGACCA
Organism: uncultured Spirochaetales bacterium; assembly: GCA_964353555.1. Classification (GTDB taxonomy): domain Bacteria; phylum Myxococcota_A; class UBA9160; order UBA9160; family PR03; genus PR03. Next base: position 2,400 of record CAYGWM010000195.1, on the reverse strand, counting down.
CCGCTAGCGCCTGCTTCGCTCCGGCTCCCATCGGAATGGCTTGCCGTCGGACGAGTTCCGGCGAGTCGACGACGAGGACGTCGGGGTCGTCGAGGTGCTTGTCGAGCGCCTTCCACGTCCCTTGGAGCAGCAATGTGTCGCCGACGGCCAGCGTGCTTTCGCTCGGACCCTGGTCCTCGCCCCGGCGCTGAACGGCCAGGATGATGAGGTCGCCGCTAGGCGTGACCATTCCGGGGAACACCAGCTGCCCGATCATCGCGGAACGCGGCGGGATCACGACCTCGGCCAGACCCGATGCGCGGTTGAAGAGCGTCTCGACGACGTCGTCAGCCGTATCCTCCAATCGGAACGCGAGCGCTTTGTCGGCAGCCAGACGGGCGGCCGACTGTGCTTCGCCGCGCACGATCAGCCGATCGCCCTCGGCGAGCGTGGGCCGACGCAATGGACCCGGCTCGTTCGCGGCCTGCACAGCGACGAGTGTGAGACCGGGGTAGTCCGCGAGGTCGATGGCGCTCGGCGGCGCATCGAGGTACGGCGAGCCAGAGCGCAGTCGGAGCTGGAAGAGCCCGTCGTCGAGCCGGTACTGCTCGATCAACGTCCGCGCGTGCTTGCTCAGATCGGGAGACATCGAGCGACCGCTCCGGTCCGGCAACAGGCGCTCTCCGAACAGCACGACGATCGCGATGGTCCCGAGCAGCAGCGGGATTCCGACGATGGCGAACTCGAAGAATCCGAATGGCCCGACGCCGGCTTCCACGGCGGCGTACGACAGGATCACGTTGACGGGTGTGCCGGTGAGCGCGAGCAGTGACCCGGCGCTCGCCGCGAACGCGAGTGGCATCAGCAGCTGTGACGGCGAGCGTCCGAGCCGGACCGCCAGCACCACGACGACCGGCAGCAGAGCGGGAACCGCGCCGTTGATGTTGATCAGCGCTGCCAGCAGCGCGACCGACACCATGATGAGGATGAGCAGCCGCGCCCGACTCTCCCCGGCCCAGGCGATCAGCAGCTGCCCGGCCCACGCCGTCACACCCGTGGCGTCGAGCCCTGCGCTCACCACGAACAGCGACGCGATGAAGATCACGGCGGGATCCCCGAGTCCGCCGAGGGCCTGGCCGAGATCGAGTACGCCGGTGGCGTAGAGCGCGAGCGCCGTCCCGAGGGCCACGATCACCACCGGGACGCGCTCCGTGACGAAGAGCACGACGACCGCAGCGACGATCGTGAAAGTGATCGCGACGTCACTCAAGAGGTGAATCCCCCGTGTGAGGATCGCCCGCTCTGCGTGGGCGTAGCTTCGCTCCCCTTCACGAGGTGGGCGGCTTGAAGTGGAGCGCCACCTCTAGCCGCGGGCGTGCACCAAAACCAGTCGCACCCCACCCCGATCTTCTGCTGGGCGGATCGCTCGATCGACGGCGTGGGGTTGAAAGCGAAAGCGGATCTCTTGTGTGTAGACATGTGGCGACACCTACTTCGGCTCGGGTCGGGCCATTTCTAGTAGAGCGGCAGCAGCAACGGAACCATCACGATGCTGAAGACCATCACGACCAACGTGAAGGGCACGCCCACGCGTAAGAAATCGCCGAAACCATAGTTGCCCGGTCCGACGACCAGCGTGTTCACCGGCGACGAGATCGGCGTCATGAAGGCCGCCGAGGCCGCCAGCGCAACGATCATCGCGAAGGGATAGTGCGACGCATTCAGTTCGCCCGCGACCGCGATGGCGACCGGCGCCATCAGCACCGCCGTCGCGGTGTTGGAGATGAAGAGCCCGAGCATCGCGGTGACGGCGAACAGGCTCGCCAGTACTGCGGCGGTGCCCGCGCCGCCGGTCATCGCCATCAACGCATCGGCCCCCAGCTCGACCCCGCCGGTTCGCTGCAGCGCGATGGAGAACGGCAGCATGCCGACGATCAGCACGAGGCTCTTCCAGTGGATCGCGCGATAGGCGCTGTTCAGATCGATGCAGCCCAGCGCGCCCATCAGCAGGCATGCGATCAGCGCAGCCTGCACGTTGGGCACGACGCCGCTGACCATCAGACCCACCATCAGCAGTAGACAGAACAGCGCTTGCGGCGCCCTGCCCGTCACCGGCAGCACCTCGTCGATCTCGGTCGGCAGATTGAGAACGACCAGGTTGCTCGTATCCGCCCGCAGCCGCTGGATGTCCTTCCAACGGCCGATCAACAGCAATGTGTCGCCGATCTGGAGCGGTTGGCTGAGGAGCCCGCGCTCTTGCGCGGCGAGGCCGTGCCGCAGACCGACCACCGTCAAGCCGAAGCGGGTCCGGAACTGGCCGTCGACCACCGTGGTGCCGACGAGTTCGGAATCGGCGGAGACCATCACTTCCGCCATGCCGATCTCCTGCGCGCGATTGCTGAAGTAGGCGCCGCTGAGCGG
>CAYGWM010000194.1:0-4694 GCA_964353555.1 uncultured Spirochaetales bacterium | reverse complement strand
CGCGGCGCGGAGAGGGCGAGCAACGCTTCGGACACCGGCGCCAAGGTGATGTCAGTGTGCGCCTGCCGCACCACCCAGGTGGGGCCGCCCAGCCCGTTCCCGAAGGCAAGCTGATCGGCGTTGAATTGCTCGGGATCGACCATGCGCGTCCTGGAGCGCATCCGCGACGACCTCGACGACGGCCGTCTTGGCGAGCTCCGGATCGGACGGCAATTCGGCCGCACGCATGAAAGCGTTGAGGACGCCGAGCTGATTGTCGGGAAGCGAGTTGTCGAACGACCAGATCACGGGACCGTCGATGCACGCGACCTGCCCGTTGTAGCCCTTCTCGAACCAGAACGCGGCAGCGTAGACGGTGGCCGTCTTCATGATCGGTGCATGGGCGGGCCAGCGCCGCTGAAGCTGCTGGCGCTGCGCCGGCACTGCGGGGGTGAACACCGTCTGGTTACACAGCAACGGATAGAGATCGACGACCACGCTGCGCGCCCCCCTTGTGTCCCTCGAGGCCCTGGACGCGCGCGCGAAACGGATCATCGAAAGGGAGTAGAGGAACGGAACCTTCGAAGGCGCAACGCGCGTGTTGAGGGTCAGCAGCTCCTTCTGGTCGAAGATGAGCTGCGGAAGAGGCATGATCTTCTCGTTGGTGAGCGATGGGCCCAGGTCATCGCGGATCCCTCAGCTCGCGCCCCCGGGGTCTTGCCGTGAGCTGACGCCCCCGACGACCCGAGGAGCCCCCTCCCGCTCGCGTCGGTGGTCGGCCTGCTCGAGAAAGCGGCGCGCACGCTCCGCTGGCCCGACTTCGGCCTGCGCCTTGCGGAGATCCTCTCACAATCCAAGATCCGAAGAACCAAGATCACTCGAAGGATGCTCCTTGGCGAGGGAGAGCCGACGGTCTTAGACTTTAAAAAAGGGGTTGAAATGTCGTCGTTGCCCACCGCTCCGCTGGTGCTCGCGTTCGTGCTCGGCATCGCGACGTGGTCGATCCTCGAGTACGCGCTGCATCGCTTCCTCGGGCACGACCGGCGCACGATGCCGAACTTCTTCTCCGTCGAGCACACGCGCCACCACAGCGAGGGCGACTACTTCGCGCCGACGTGGAAGAAGGCGCTCGTCGGGATCGCCATCAGTGGGCTCACCTTCGCGCTGCTGCGTCTGCTCGTCGAAGAGGCGATCGCCGTCGCCTACACGACGGGCTTCGTCGGCATGTACGTGACCTACGAAGTGCTGCATCGTCGCGCCCACACGCACGCCGGCATCGGCGCGTACGGGCGCTTCCTGCGGCGACATCACTTCCACCACCACTTCGCGAACCCGCGCGCGAACCACGGCGTGACGTCACCCGTGTGGGATCTCGTGTTCGGCACCTACGAGTCCGTGACGCAGATCCGCGTGCCCGCGAAGCTCGCCATGCGATGGCTCGTCGACCCGCGCACGGGCAAGGTGCGGGAGCGCTTCGGCTCGCAGTATCGCGTCGTCGGCCGAGCATCCTGATCGCGCGCGCGATCGCGTCGGTGTAGAAGCCGATGCCGCCGCGCCGGATACCCGATCCTTTCTCAGTTCCGATCCCCCTCCGAGGGCACCGCCGCGAAGCCACGAATTCCGGCCAGCGCTTCGAGGCGCCGATGCAGGCTTCCGGGCAGCAGGCGGCCGGAAAGACACGCCGCGGTCAGTTTCCAATTTCGCAGGTCGCCCAGGAACGCAAGCCGATCGAGGCGAAAGGCTTCGGCCAACAGCGTGCAGCCGTCATCGAAGGCGCGGCGTTCGTAGGCGAGGTAGGCGAGGTAGCGGGTCATGTTGAGGTCGGCCCGGCTGCCCAGGCGCGCGGTTTGCTCCGGCGCCAGCTTGCAGAGTTTCTGCAGCAGCGCGTGCCAGTCGCGCTGGAGGGTGCGCCAGTCCCGCGACATCTGTACCGAGTGCCGGCGGTAGAACGTCAGCACTTCGGGAATCGAAAGAGCGTTTGCGGGGCGCAGCTGCAGGATTCGCAGATACAGGTCCAGGTCGTAGACCAGCGGCAGGCTGGTGTCGAACATACCCGTCTTCTGCAGGACCTCGCGCCGGATGGCCACCGAGGAAGTGACACCGATGACGTTGTCGACGAGCAGTTGTTCGAAGCTGACACCGCCGTGCCAGCAGCGCGGGGGGAGGTGCAGATCCTGGTCCGCCTCGCCAATGAACGATGTCCACGTGAAGGTGAGGTCGACGTCGGGATTGGCGAGGAAGGCGTCGCGATGGCGGGCCAGCTTTTGCGGCGCCCACAAGTCGTCCTGATCGAGCAGCGCGACGTAGGTGCCGCGGGCGCGCTCGAGGGCGGCGTTCGAGGCCGCGGGCGCGCCCCCGTGTGGCTGGCGAAGCACGCGGAGGCGATCGTCGCGGAGGGCCGCGACGGTGTCCAGTGCGTCGTCGGTAGAGCCATCATCGACGAGAATCAGTTCGAAGTCCGCGCAAGTCTGGCGCAGGACCGATTGCACGGTGCGCAGCAAGAACGGCCCGGCATTGTAGACGGGAGTGATGATGCTGAAGAGGGGCTCGGTGGACACGGGAGTCAGCGATGCCCTTCGGCCGACCGGCGGCGGAACAAGAAGCCGCGACATGTGCCCTTTTCCGGAGCGCCCTTCACGCACCAGTCTTCGGCGTAGATGAACTCCCGACGCAATTCCATTCCGGCTTCCTCGAAGCAGTGGAGGACTTCGTCGCGATTCAGGAACCAGCTCAGGTACTCCGTGTGGTATCCGGCGCGATAGGGCCGCTGCACGACCACGAACGAGGGGACGCGGGCGACGGTCTGCAGCCTGGCGACATACAGCAAATCATCCGCCGCGGATGCGAGCCGGCGGGCCACACCGCGCCAGTCTTCGGTGTAGTGGAGGGAACTGCTGCTGACCACCAGGTCGTAGCGTCTGCCGAGCGCTTCGCTCTCCGCTTCGTGGAACTGCAGTTGCGGAAGAACCTCCCGGCCCAGCCGGCAGAGGGAGGGCAGGTCCTGGCAGTGATACTCGAGCGCAACCTCCGGCAGCAGGGCTTGGCTGTAGAGGAAGTAGTGGCCGGCGCCGCCGCCGAAATCCAGCACGGAGAGCCGGTCCTTGTTTCGCGCTGCCAGTGCCAGCACGTAGCCGAACGACATCATCGCGTTGTGGTCGGCGCGGTTCTCGCGGGTTTCGCTCCAGGGGAGGTGCGAAACGCCCAACGGACCGGGACCCTGGAGGTTGCGGACGAGTGTGGGCCAGTGTTGTTGCTGCGCCTTCGCCACGCTGGGATCGTTCCAGCCTTTGATCGCGGCGTCTTCGACCTGCCAGCCTTGCGGCATGTATTCCCAATCGGAGGCCAGATAGCGGAGGGCATCCACGAGCGCGGGAGGCAGGTATCGGGAGGCTCGCGCGAAGTGGCGTCCGGCATGGCGGGCCAGGCGGTTCGATCGCCAGATGGCGTCCATTTGCATCGACCGTCCCTTCTACGGCCGCCTTTCCGTCGACGGCGGGGGTGCCCATGGCGAACCTCCCCGGATTCGACGACTGGTCCGGCTCGAGGAGCATGAGCGGTACGAGCGGGATTCTCGTCCGAGAATGAGCCTGCTGGCAACTCCCGGCTGGGCGCGCGGTCGTGCTGCGCTTCAATCCCGAGGGCATCGGTCGGGTTCACACCGGTGGCCTACTCGAATCCGTTTCGCCGCGGGAGCGCAATGGAGAGTGACGAGGGACACGTCAGCACCCTGCCAAGGCGTGCCCGTATTCGAGAGCGGCAACACGCCACCCATTACGGTGTCCGCGCCGGTCGGCCAGGGCGCACCCTTCACGGTCAGGTTCAGGCCGGCTGCGACCGGGAAGGCGGTGCCGCCCTCGCCGATGACCGGCAGTCGAATTCTCAGAGCGCTCGTTGCAGTCCGTTCGCGTAGCGCCGAGAATGCCGCCACCACGGAGGACGGCATGGCATTCCACGGCAAGGTGGCGTTGGTGACGGGCGCGGCGAGCGGCATGGGCCGGCTCGCGGCGCGCAGGCTCGCGAGCGGCGGTGCAGCGGTCGCGGCTCTCGACGTGAACGAGGCAGGGCTCCGCGAGACGCGCGGAGCCGACGAGCACATCCGGACCTACGCCGTCGACGTCACCGATGCGCGCGCCGTCGCCGAGACGGTGCGGCGCATCGAGTCCGAGCTCGGACCGCTCGACCGTGTGACGAACGCGGCCGCGATCATGCCGACCGACCGGCTGCTCGACCAGGACCCGGAGCTCGTGAACCGCATCATGGCGATCAACTACGGCGGGACGGTGAACGTCACGTATGCGGCGCTACCGGGCATGCTCGAACGCCGGCGCGGCGACCTGGTCAACTTCGCGTCGGTGGCCGGCTGGATGCCGTCGCTCCACTTCGGCGCCTACAACGCATCGAAGTTCGCGGTGGTCGCCTTCACCGAGGTGCTCCAGCACGAGAACCGCGCGAGCGGCGTGCGTTTCGCCTGCGTCTGCCCGCCGCCCGTCGCGACGCCGCTCCTCGACCAGGCGAAGTCGCAGCCGAAGATCCTGACCCAGCTGCCGCCGATCCGGCCCGAGACGGTGCTCGACGCCATCGAGCGCGACCTCGAGCGCGACAGACTGATGGTGTACCCGGATCGCAACGCGGCGGTGGCGGTCTGGATGCGCCGCCACCTCCCGCGGCTGCTCTGGTGGAACATCCACCGCGTGGAAGGCTTCTAGTCGCGCGCA
>CAYGWM010000193.1:0-4711 GCA_964353555.1 uncultured Spirochaetales bacterium | reverse complement strand
TCGAGATCGACGATCGTTTCGCCGTCGAGTTCGATCAGGAACTTGACGGTGCCGTGCGTCGCCGGATGCGACGGCCCCATGTTGAGAACCTGGTGATCGGCATGCAGGTCCTTGTCGAAGTCGTCGACGCGCGAGCGGGCATGAGCCATCGGGGTGTCAGTTCCTCGGGCCGACGAGCGGCTGGCGCCGCTCCTTCGGGTAGTCCTTGCGCAGCGGGTGTCCCTCGAACTCTTCGTAGAGCAGGATGCGGCGCAGATCCGGGTGATTGCGGAAGCGCACGCCGTACAGATCGAAGGCCTCGCGCTCCATCCAGTTCGCCGCCGGCCACACCGCGACGCACGAATCGATCTGGCACGGCATTTCGGGAACGCCAGCCTTCACGCGCACGCGCTGCATCTGCTGGCTCGCGAGCAAGTGGTAGACGATCTCGAAACGCGGTCCGTCGTGATCGGGATGGCCCGCATAGTCGACGGCCGTGAGATCCATCAGCATGTCGAAGTCGAGGCCGGCGGTGTCACGAAGGAATCGCAGCACTTCGACGATGCGCGCCGCATCGACGAGAACCGTCGCGTCGCCGCGATCCGCGTGGGTCGCCTGCACCGCATCCGGGAAGGCATCGAGCAGCCTGCGCAGCGGCGCCGAGCCGAAGTCCTCCATCAGCCGGATTTCCGCGCAGGCGTGGCGTGCTGGCGGTCGTATTCGGAGCGTATGAATTCGAGTCGGCGCGCGAGCAGGTTCTCGGGCACCAGCAACTCGGGCTTGTGATAGAGCATCGAGCTGCGGTCGTAGCTGGCCAGCTCGACTTCGCGACTCATCACGATCGCCTCTTCCGGGCAGGCTTCTTCGCAGAGACCGCAGAACATGCAGCGCGACATGTCGATGTCGAACGCCTCGGGGTAGCGCTCGATGCCGCGCTCGGGCAGTTCGCCCGGAACGATCGTGATGCAGTCGGTCGGGCACGCGAACTCGCATAGCCCGCACGCGACGCACTTCGGCAGCCCATCTTCGAGTGCGACCAGCACCGGCATGCCGCGAAACGCGTCCGGATAGTCGACGCGCTCCTCGGGATACTGGACGACGAACGCGGTGCGTTTGCCCGAGAGCCAGCCACCGAGGTTGTGGAAGAAGTGGCGACTCGTCGTCGCGAGGCCCTTCAAGATCGCCGGCAGATAGGTGCGCTCGGCCAGGCCGAGATTCTCGTGGCGCTTGACGGTGACGACGCGTGCCCCCATGCGGCGCGCAGGCTAGCGGAGCACCTCCGCATCGGCGAGACGCGGCGCGCGAGGAAATGGCTACAGCTCGATGCCGCCGTCCTCGAGCAGCACTCGCACATGGTGCAGGAACGCGTTCGCCGGTGCGCCGTCGACGGCACGATGATCGTACGAGAGCGCGAGGTGCATGATCGGGCGGATCACGATGGCGTCTTCGCCGTCGATCGTGCGCACGACGGGACGCTTCACCATCTCGCCCATTCGAAGGATGCCGACCTGGGGCTGATTGATGATTGCGAAACCGTAGAGGTTTCCATGGCGACCTGGATTGGAGACGGTGAAGGTGCCGCCGCGCAGGTCGTCCGGCGAGAGCTTCTTGTTGCGCGCGCGAGCCGAGAGATCTTCGATCGCGGCTGCGAGGCCGGCGAGTGAGAGCCGGTCGGCGTCGCGCACGACCGGCACGACGAGGCCCTTCTCGGTCTCGACGGCGACGCCGATGTGGATCGCGTGCTTCTCGACGATCGCGTCTTCGAGCACGGACGCATTGAGGCGCGGAAACTCGCGAAGCGCGCGCACCGCCGCATGCACCAGGAACGGCAGGAAGGTCAGGCTGAAACCGTGCTGCGCCTGGAACGCCTTCTTGTGCAAGTCGCGCAAGCGCACGACGGCGCCCATGTCGATCTCGGCGACGGTGCCGACATGCGGGGAGACCTGCTTCGAGAGCACCATGTGCTCGGCGACGATCTTGCGGAGCGGCGTCATCGGGATGACGCGATCCCCCTGCTGCACCTGGTAGGACAGATACGGCGGCTGATTGCCGGTGCTGGGAAGAGCGACGCGATGGATCGGCGCCGGCGCCCCGATCGGATGCGACACGGCGGGTGCGGCCGAAGCGGTAATCTCGCGTGCGATGTCGTCCTTCGTCACGCGACCGCCGACGCCGGTCGCCGCGACACCGCGCAGATCGACGCCCGCCGCCGCGGCCGCTTGCTTCGCCACCGGCGTCGCGCGCGGAGCCGATGCCTGTGCAGCCGGCGCCGCCACGGCGGGCTGCTTTGCTGCCGTCTTCTTCGCTTCGAGCTGCTTCGGTTCGCCGGTTTTCGCCGCCGCGGCCTTCGGCGCAGCCGCCGCGGCTCCCGCTCCGGTGGCGATCGTCACGAGCGCTGCGCCGACCGGGATCGTCTCGCCTTCCGGCACCAGGATGCGCTCGATCACGCCGGCTTCCGGGGCCGGGATCTCGGCGTCGACTTTGTCGGTGCTGATCTCGACGAGCGGCTGATCGCGCTCGACGCGATCGCCTTCCTTCACCAGCCACTTCGTGATCGTGCCTTCGACGACGCTCTCACCCAGTGCAGGAAGTTCGACCGTGATCGCCATCGAAGAGCCTTTCTACGGATCGTCGCTCGCCTGCGGCGCGCCACGCGCGCCAACCGCGCGCACTAGAAGTTGATGCCACGACCTTCCGCGGCGAGCGCGGATTCGAGAATCGCTTCGGACAGTGTCGGATGCGCGTGGCAGGTGCCGATGATCTCGGTCGTGGTCGCTTCGAGCGTCATCGCGAGCGAAATCTCGGCAATCAATTCGGTCGCGCCGTGACCGACGATGTGCGCGCCGACGATCTCACCGAAGCGCGGCTCTGCGATCAATTTCGCGAAGCCCGCCGTGTGCGCCGCCGCGACGGCCTTGCCCGATGCGGTGAACGGGAACTTGCCGACGCGTACGGCGCCGAACTTCGCACGCGCCTCGTCCTCGGTGTAGCCGATCCACGCCACCTGCGGCTGGCAGTAGATGCAGGCGGGGATCTTGCGGTGATCGAGCACGGGGCGCTGCACGCCGGCCATGAACTCGACCGCCGCGATGCCCTCTTCGCTCGCTTTGTGTGCCAGCAGCGGCGCACCTGCTAGGTCGCCGATCGCGCGCACCGTCGCGACGCTGGTGGCGAAATGGTCGTCCACCGTGACGAAGCCTTTCGCACCGATCGCGACACCCGCAGCTTCCAGCCCGAGATCGGCGGACAGCGGACGGCGGCCGATCGCCATCAGCACCTGGTCGGCTTCGAGCGCTTCGGTCTTGTCGCCCTTGCGCACGGTCACGCGAACGCCGCCGGTTTCGACCTTCAACTCCTCGAAGCGCGTGCCGGTGCGGATCTCGACCTTGTTGCGGCGAAACTCACGCTCCACCACCTGCGCGATTTCCCTGTCGGCGCCCGGCAGCGCCTGCTCGGCCATCTCGATGACGGTGACCTTCGCGCCGTACATGCCGTAGACGTACGCGAACTCGAGCCCGACCGCGCCCGCGCCGATGATCACGATGCGAGCGGGCATCGTCTTCGACTCGAGCGCCTCGCGCGACGTCAGCACGCGCACGCCGTCGACCGTGACGCCGGGCGGGACCCATTCGTTAGAGCCGGTGGCGAGCAGAATATTGGAAGCCTCGACGACGCCCTCATCGGCGCCGGTGACCGCGACGCTGGTGGCGCCGGCGAGTCGCCCACGCCCGCGCACCAGCGTGATCGCGTGCTTCTTCAACAGCGACTGCACGCCCTTGCAGAGGCGATCGGCGGTCTTGCGGCTGTGGTCGATGACCTTGGCGTAGTCGAGGCGCAGCTCACCGGCGACGATGCCGAAGGTCTCGCCGTGATTGCGCAGCTGATCGACCAGCTCGGCGCCGGACAGCAGCGCCTTCGACGGAATGCAGCCCCAGTTCAGACAGACACCGCCGACGCGATCTTCCTCGATCACCGCGACGCGCTGGCCGAGCTGCGCGGCGCGGATCGCCGCGACGTATCCGCCGGGGCCGGAACCGACGACCGCGAGATCGAAGCGTCCGCCCGGTTGTCCGCCCGGTTGTCCGCCCGGCTGGGTGCCCATCCGACTAGGCGATCGGCTTTTGCGCGACCGGTACCTGCAGGTCCGCCGTTTCGCGGTGGCGCCCATCCGCCGGCACGCGCTCGGCCTGCACGCGCTCCTGCAGCTTGATGAGACCGTCGAGCACGGCCTCCGGTCGGGGCGGACAACCGGGAATGTAGATGTCGACCGGAATGATCGTGTCGATTCCCTGGAGCGTCGCGTAGTTGTTGTACGGGCCGCCTGAGCACGTGCACGCGCCGAACGCGATCACCCACTTCGGCTCGGCCATCTGGTCGTAGACTTTCTTCAGTACCGGCGCCTGCCGGTGCGAGATCGTGCCGACCACCATCAGCAGGTCGGCCTGGCGCGGCGAGAAGCGCGGCAGCGCGCAGCCGAAGCGGTCGAGGTCGTAACGCGGACCCGCGACCGACATGAACTCCATCCCGCAGCACGCCGTGACGAACGGGTACAGGAACATCGAGTACTTGCGGCCCCAGTTCAGCACCGCGTCGACCTTCGTGGTGAGGAAGGTTTCGTCGCCCTGGCGCATGTAATCGATGAAGCGATTGTCGGCCATGCAATCCCCCGCGCTCGGTCGCCCAGCATAGCCGCTGACTGCTAGTGGAACAGGTCGACGCGATCGAGCGGCGA
>CAYGWM010000192.1:0-4762 GCA_964353555.1 uncultured Spirochaetales bacterium | reverse complement strand
CGACGCATTTCCGCGTGGTGTTGAGATGGCGGGCCAGCCCGATCTCCTTGGAAGCTGCCAAGCAAAGCAGCGAGGACGACAAGATGGTCCACAACGAGGTCGAAGCTACTGTCATCGAGCGCGGGTTGGAAGTCCTGAGCGAGCATGGATTCAAGGGCAAGGCGCTGCTCGCGCGCCGTTCACCGGCCACCGCTCGATTGTAATGGTGCGCGTCTACACGAGGAGGGGGCCGACGCCCTCCTGGATCGCGCGGGCTCGGAGTTTCTCTAACTCGCGCGGCGTCTCCGACTCGCCGCGAGACCCAACAGAGGCATCACGAGCGCCAGCTCCGCGCCGCGGCCGCAACGGGTCGCTTCTCTATTGCTCCACGGTTTCTTGCATTGAGCAGAATCCGGGGGGGCCAATGGCGCCCCGCCGTTCACTGATGCACCACCGTCGAAATCGATTTTCCCGTCGTTGTCGTTGTCGAGGCCGTCCTGGCACTTCGGGCTCTCGGTGGCCGAGGTCGGCTTCTTGCAGCCCAGGTCGCCCGATCCATCAATGCTGAAGTCGGTCCGGCCGTCGCCGTCGTTGTCGATGCCGTCCTGGCACTGCCGGGCGGGCCTGCAAGCCACACCCACGCATTCGAGGGGATTCCCGTTCCCGCTCGCTCGGTTGCCACCGCCGTCGGTGACGCCTGGTGCTTCGATGCCTAGGTCGTTATTCGCGACGGAGAGGTTGTGCGCCACAGCCACTCCATCAACCGCGTTCGTCGGCCCCAGCACGGTGATGCCGTCGTTGGCGATCGGCTGGTAACCAGGAGGCGAGAATCCGTTGATCCGAAAGACATTGTCCTTGATCGACGCGCTTGGGTCACCGCAGTTGAAGTCGGGATCCTCGCATCGAGTGCCATCGAAGAGAACACCGCTTCCGCCGTTTCCGGCAAACTCATTTCTGAGAATCCGATTCCCTTCCAAGCAGTCGACACTCGGATAACGGCAGTCCCCGCCTCGATTGAAGTAAACGCCTAGTTCATTGCCCGAGAAGTGATTGCCGACGATCGTGTTGTAGGACGCCGCGCTGTTCTCATCGAACAGCCGTACACCGACGGTGTTATCGCGGAAACTGTTCCTCGAGACGATGGTGAACTTGTCCCGCGCGATATTGATTCCAATATTGTTGTTCTCGAAAGTCGAATTCTCGATGGTCGAAGAATCACCCGAGTAGAAGAGGTCCACTGCGACTGCTGGGTTGCCCGAAAAGAAGCATCCGGTGATCCGGTTGCTTGGACCGGGCTGGACCACGAAGTCGCCTTGCCCTTCGATCACGCGAACATTCTCGATGGTGCACTCGGCACACTGATCGAAATCGATCCCCGCCCTGATGATCGTGCCGTTTCTGATGGTCGCATTGGTCCCAACGGCGCGGACGTAGCCCTCGATTGTGAAGCCGTTGAGATCAAGTGTCGCGCCCTCTCCGAGGGTGACAGAGCATGCAATGTCTCGATCCAGTACGAACTCACCCTCGATGGGGACGCCATCGCAAGGCGGCTCTTCGGCGCCAAGCGCGGGCAGAGCGAGTGCCATCAGGTCAGCGGATGGAGTTTCCCCGGCCGGTGAGGTGTCGTGCCGGTAGCCGAAGAGCGCCTCTCTGAGCGCATCCTGTGCGCTTGCATCGATGGCAGTGCCCAAGAGTGCGATCGCGACAAGCAGGCTTCTGATCATGACGCCCCTTCGTTTCCCTCGCCCCATGCACAGCGCGCCGAGCAAGACGCGTGCCTCTAGCTTGGGCCCGCTACACACCGGCAACTTTGCCTGATAGCACCCCGTCGCAACGACATCCAGCCTCGGCGTACTCGGGCTTTGCGGCACACTCGGGCCACTGATGACGGACACCGCCGAATGGCCGAGCGTGTCCCGTCGGCGATGCCCGAAGAGCGCCGAAGTTCCACGATCGTCTCCGGTTCCTCCCGGTTCCAGGTCATCCGACGTTCATGGGCAGCGCACTAGGCTATCTGGGCTCGCAGCGCACGGAACGACGAGCGCCGGCGAGGGGGTTGGCGGTCGAAGTGACGCTGATCACCGACCGTATCAGCGGGCTGTCCGACCCAAGGGGAGCAGCCACCGGCGCATTCCGCTCATCAAGGGGATTGAAAGAATGAAGTCGACAATCACTGCAGTCCTCTTGGGCGCATGTTTGCTACTCGCATCGCGCCTCCCGGCCGAAGCCCAAGTGCCTCAGGCTCCGGTTCTCCTCTCCGATTCAACGCCGCCGCAGCAGGGTCAAACGCAGTGCAACGACGGCCTCGACAACGACGGCGACGGGAAGATCGACATTTTTGCACCGGGTGGAAATGAGGCCCTTGGGGATACAGGGTGCGCCACCGCGGACGATAACTCCGAAAGTGTTGGCGTTCCTGCCGGGACCACCCTGACCGCCTACACCGGGCCGTACACGATCACGACAGACGGAACGGTAATCGACTCGAAGGACATCACTCAGCCGATCACGATCGCCGCGAACAACGTGACCATCCGAAAGTCTCGCTTGCGCAATGCAGGCAGTGGCGTGTCACAGACACTGCTAAAAACACCGGTCAATGCGACGAACTATGGCGTGTTGGTTGAAGATTCCGAGTTCGACGGTGGCGGTGTTGACGGTAGTTCCTCGCCCGGGACGAACTATTGCATCTTCCACAACGATGGAAGCCTGGCACAAACATCCTTCACCCTTCGTCGCTCTATTCTCACGCGCTGCGGCGACATGTTCGGTATGGGGAACTCGACCGTCATTGATAACAACTACTGGTACAACTCGTGGACCCCGCCGGGTGGCCACGGAGACGGTCTGGAGATGAACGGAGGTCAACATCAGCACGCGCATCACAACGTCATCCTAGGCGAGTATTCGACAGCATCTGTGGCGTGGGGCGACTACTACTCGCATGTCCAGGACATTCTATTCGAGCGCAACTACGTGGGTGGGGCTCCGGCTCGGCTGATACTGCTCGGAAGCGGCAATGGTGGAGGCGTTGACTATTGGCGGTTCGCGTACAACCGACTCAAGTGTTCTATTGGCTGGTACGGCGAGCCAGGTCCCGCTGGCGTATTCCCCGCGACGTATCCGGCTGGGAATAGTGCTCTGAACGATCACCTGACATGGACCGGCAATACCTGCGCCGCGACCAGTACGATCTGGGACGCTCCGCTGACCAACTTCCCGAGTGCCGGATGGGTGAAAGCCTGCGCGAACGGATACGACGACGACAACGACGGCGCGATAGACACGGCTGACTCTGGATGCTCGAGCAGTAGCGACAACCTGGAGTAGCGGTGGCGGCGCGGACAAAGGAACACGCCGAGAGCTGCCGCGCCTTCTTCCAGGACTTGAAGCGAGGAGGTCCGCCCGCCCCGTTGCTCGTCGCGACCGATGGCGCTCCCGCTAACGCCTCGTTGATCGCTCTTTGACCGCGATCTACTCTCCCGCGCTCAGAATCGGCAGCGGTGGCTAGCGGCTGCCGCGACGCTGTGAGCTGGAGAGGTTCCGCTTGGGGCAAGGGAACGGTTGGAAGGACTTTTCCAAGCGCTCGCGCGCAGCGCACTCAACGTACAAGTGGGCGAGGATGGCGGGGCAGGTCCCCCTTCGCGAATGGGCTCACCTGCACCGCACCATGAGTATCTGAAGGGTCCTGCCCAACACGATGCTGCCGGCGAAGCGGCTGCTCAGCACATACGACCTGATGATCCAGATCGACGACGAGAGACTCCCCGGTGCCGCGGCAGAGTGCGGGGTCTGGTCCGGTGGCGGGATCGGTCTCATGGCGCTCGCGAGCCGAAGAGCGGGGAATCGGAACCGGCGTTTTCACGTGTTCGACTCGTTCGAGGGCTTGCCGCAGCCGTTGGCGGACGATCAGGACGTGCTCAGGGATTTTCGCTCACACCATCCGGACTTGCCGTTGAATCAGCTCGGTGCGGCCTCATCTTTGCGCTCGATCGGCGCCTGCGTCGGTGCCGATGCCGATGTGGTGCTGGAGTTCCTGACAAGTCGCCTCGGGATCGATCCGGCGCAGCTCGTCTTCCACGTCGGGTGGTTCCAGGAAACGGTGCCGGCGGCGCGCAACTCCATCGGGCCGTTAGCGGTCCTGCGGATCGACGGCGACTGGTATGAATCGACGAAGGTTTGCCTCGACAATTTCTATGACCTCGTCGTCGACCGCGGCTTCGTCATCATCGACGACTATGGAACCTTCGCGGGCTGCCGCAAGGCCGTCGACGAAACGATGAGCCAGCGCGGAATCCCCGCGAACAGGCTCGTCGATGTCGACGGCGAGTGCGTCTACTTCCGCAAGTAGGTGTGGGGCTAGTTGCGCCGGCGGACTTGCCGAGACCTTGGTGCGGCAAGCTATCTTGGAACCGCTCTAGGCCGCGCTTCACGCGCCACTGCCGCTGAGGCCCGATGAGACTCACCGCGCTCGCCAACAAGTTCCGCACGGACAAGGGTACGGTCGCTTTCGCCGGGCATGCCTACACGACCGTGTACGAGATGCTGTTCGAGCCGCTCCGCGATCAGCCGATCGATCTACTTGAGATCGGTCTCTCTGCTGGCGGACCCGAGGTCGGTCAGGGCGCCGATCGCGCGGTCATCGACGCGCCTTCGATGCGGTTGTGGCACGAGTACTTTCCGAAAGGCCGCATCCACGGGCTCGACATCTCGGACTTCTCGCAGTTCCGCTCGGATTGGTTCGTCTTCTTTCGCGCCGACTGCGGCGATGCCGCACAGCTCG
>CAYGWM010000191.1:0-4803 GCA_964353555.1 uncultured Spirochaetales bacterium | reverse complement strand
ATGAGCTTTTTCGACACGGCGGCGCGGGCGAAATCCTACTTGCTCGAACATGGACGCGTGTCAGTGCGCGCGCTGCGTCGTGAGTTCGCCCTCGACGACGAGGGACTCGAAGAGCTGATCGAGGAGTTGGTGGACGTCCAGCGCGTTGCGACGCGCGACGGCAACGCGCTCGCCTGGATCGGGGCAACACCGCTGGCCATTCAAGACGACCCTGCCACGCCGATCGAAGCTGCTACTGAGGGCGCTGAAGCAACAACTGCCACCGATGCCGAGCGCCGCCAGCTCACCGTGATGTTCTGCGACCTGGTGGGCTCCACTGATCTCTCCCAGCGCCTCGACGCCGAGGAGCTGCGCAGCGTCGTGCGCGCCTATCAGGAGTCGGCATCGCAGGCGATCGAGCGCTACGTGGGGCACATCGCGCAATACCTGGGCGACGGGCTGCTGGTGTACTTCGGCTATCCGCAGGCCCACGAGGACGACGCCGAGCGCGCCGTGCGCGCCGGGCTCGAGATTCTCAACGCGCTCCGCACGTTGAACGATGCGCTCGAGCCGAAGCACGGGATCCGTCTGGCGGCGCGCGTCGGCATCCACACCGGTCCCGTCGTGATCGGCGAGATGGGCGGCGGCGCGAAGAGCGAGGTGCTTGCCCTCGGCGATACCACGAACATCGCCGCACGCCTCGAATCGATCGCAGAGCCCGACACGGTAGTGATGAGCGGCGCCACGCAGCGGCTCGTGCCGGGCATGTTCCTGACACAGGATCTCGGCACCCCGCTGCTCAAGGGCATCGCCACGTCGATCCGCGCCTACACCGTGCTCCAGGCGACCGGTATGCGCAGCCGCCTCGACGTGGACCCGAACACGCTCACCCCGCTGGTCGGCCGCGACCATGAGCTGGGGCTACTGATCGAACGTTGGGAGCGGGCGCAGGAGAGCGAGGGCCAGGCGGTGCTGATCGCAGGCGAGGCGGGCGTCGGCAAGTCGCGCCTGCTGCAGGCGTTCCGCGAGCGCTTGGCCGGGACGCCCCACAGCTGGATCGAGTGCCATTGCACGCCCTACACCCAGGGCAGCGCCTTCTTCCCTTCGATCGAGCTCTTGGAGCAGGGACTGGGGTTCAAGCGGGGCGACGATCTCGAGACGAAGCTGCTTCGGCTCGAGGGGGCGATCGAGCGCGCCAAGCTCTCGGTGCCCGAGGTGGTGCCGCTGATCGCCGCGCTGCTCTCGCTGCCGCTGCCCGATCGCTACTCGCCGCTGCGGCAGAGCCCCGAGCTGCAGCGCAAGCAGACCATGCAGGCGCTGGTCGCCTGGACCCTCGCGCTGGCGGAGCGGCAGCCGCTGGTGATGCTCTACGAGGATCTGCACTGGTGCGATCCCTCGAGCGTCGAGCTGCTGGGGCTGTTGCTGGCGCAGAGCCCGACGGCGCAGGTGCTGACGCTGCTCAGCTTCCGCCCGAGCTTCGAGCCACCCTGGCCGGCGCGCTCGCACCTTACATCGCTCGCGGTCACTCGCCTCTCGCGCCGCCAGGCCACCAACATGATCGGCGGCATGACGCGCGGCGTGCCGCTGCCCCACGCGGTGGTGCAGCGCATCGTCGAGCGCGCCGACGGCGTGCCGCTGTTCGTCGAGGAAGTGACCAAGATGGTGCTCGAGTCGGATCTCGTCGAGGCGCAGGGCGGGCGCTACGAGCTCACCCGCCCGCTGACGGAGCTCGCCATTCCGAGCACGCTGCAGGACTCGCTGATGGCGCGGCTCGACCGGCTCGACGCGGGCAAGGAGGTGGCGCAGCGCGGCGCCGCCCTCGGGCGCGAGTTTTCGTACGAGCTGCTGCGCAGCGTCTCGTTGCAGGAGGAGCCGCGCCTGCACGCCGGACTGGCGCAGCTGGTGGACGCCGAGTTGCTCTACCAGCGAGGTACACCGCCCGAGGCAACCTACACCTTCAAGCACGCGCTGATCCAGGAGACGGCGTACCAGTCGCTGCTCAAGAGCAGCCGGCAGCAGCTCCACGCGCGCATCGCGGAGGTGCTGGAAGAGCGCTTCCCCGAGCGCGTCGCGGCCGAGCCCGAGGTGATCGCGCGGCACTACGACCAGGCGGGGCTGGTCGCGCAAGCGATCGGGCACTACCAGCGGGCGAGAGAGCGCGCGACGCAGCGGTCGGCAAACGAGGAGGCCATCACCCATCTGCGGCGTGCCCTCGATCTCGTCGGAACGATGCCGGAGACGCGCGAGCGCCATCAGATGGAACTCGGGCTGCAGATGGCGCTCGGCGTGCCGCTCGGCGCAGCCAGGGGATGGGCGCATCCCGAGTACGAGCAGAACGTCGCGCGCGCACGGGCGAGGCGTTCGACCTGCTCGAAGCTCACTACGAAGTCGGCCAACCGTTGCTCTTCCAGGGCCACATCTCGCGGGCGCTGCACCATTTCGAGTAGAACATCAAATTGTACAATCCCAGCGAGCATGGGTCTCTGGCCTACACGGTGGGGATCGACTATGGCGTCCTCGCCCTCGCGTATGCGGCCCAGTGTCACGTGTACCTTGGCCATCCCGACCGGGCGTTGGCGTTGAGCGAGGCGGCGGTGGCGCTGGCGAAGCGCGTGGAACATCCGCTCAGTCTGGCGACCGCTCTCTTCTGGGGTGGAGTTGTCCATTTCATGCGCGGCGAGATCGATCGGACGCGGGAACGCGCCGAAGAACTCATCGCTCTCTCCGAGCAGCTCGGTTTTCCGTTGTACCTGGGAGAGGGAAGGTTCCTGCGAGGCTGGGCGCGCGTCGAATCGGGAGAGGCCGAGGCGGGCATCGCGGAGATGCAGCAGGCGATGGTCGAGCTGGCTGGGATCGGGACCGCGATCGGAGCGCCCGGGTTCCTAGTCCTGCTGGCCGAGAGTCTCTGGAAGGTCGGGCGCCACGGTGAGGCCCTCGGCGCGCTCGGACTCGGCGTCGCGCAAGCCGAGCCACAAGGACAGCACTCGTACGATGCCGAGTTCCACCGGCTGCGGGCCGAGATTCTCCTCGACATGGACGGCAATGCGGCCCTGGAGGCGGAGGCGCTCTTCTGCCAGTCCCTGGAAATCGCCCGGCGGCAAGAGGCCAAGACGTTCGAGTTGCGCGCCGCCACCAGCCTGGCGCGGCTCTGGCAGCGCCAGGGCAAGCGCGACGCGGCCCGCGCCCTGCTCGCCCCGCTCTACGCCTGGTTCACCGAAGGCTTCGACACGCGGGACCTGAAGGATGCGAAGGCGCTGCTCGAGCAGCTCGGGGGATGACGGCTCGCGCCGGCCCGGATCCGGTCAGTACATCCTCATCATGTACGGGATCCCTGCTAGCCTGGCGGCATGAAGCTCGTTCTCCGGGGTCTGAAGGGCTTCCAATGGGACGAGGCGAACTGGCGCAAGTCGGAGCTGAAACACGGCGTCGCAGCAGCCGAGGCCGAGGAGGTCCTTCTCAGCGATCCCCTCTGCCAGGTCGACGAGCGGCATTCCCGGGAAGAGCAACGCTACCTCGCTCTCGGTGTGACGAACGACCGGCGTCACCTCCTCGTGGCGTTCACGGTCCGCCGCAACCTCGTCCGCGTGATCTCGGCTCGACCGATGAGCCGAAAGGAGCGTCTAGCATATGAAAAAGCGAACTAAGAAGGTGAGCGACGCCAACGTCGCCTCGTACTGGCTCGAGCACGACAGCACGGACGAGGTCGACTGGTCGAGTCCGGGCGTGCGCCTCGACTTCGATCCCGCCGTCGAGCGGCCGACGCAGCCGGTGACGGTGCGGCTGCCGCGCCGCCTGCTGCAGGAGCTGCGTGTTCTCGCCAAGGATCGCGACGTCCCGTACCAGTCGCTGCTCAAGATCCTGCTGGCGGAGAAGGTCGTGGAGCTGCGGAAGAAACGCGCGAGCTGAACGATCGGGCGCGTTGCGGTCGAGTGGGACACCGCGGCCGGGACGCGCGGTGCCGAGGCCATGGAAGAGGGAGTCCTCCCGCGTGAGCTTTCTCGACACGGTTCGACGTGCCCGCGCGCATCTCGAGGGACAGCGCCGCGTGTCGCTGCGCGCGTTGCGCCGCGAGTTCGCTCTCGACGAAGACGCGCTGGAAGAGCTAGTCGAGGAGCTGGTCGAGATCCAGCGCGTCGCCGTGCGCGACGGCCAGGTGCTCGCCTGGATCGGTTCGACGGAGCCGCCGATTCCCGACTTCGATGCCGCGCCGATCGAAGCTGGCGCGCGAGAGTCTGAAGCGACACCGGCTGCCGACGCCGAGCGCCGCCAGCTCACCGTGATGTTTTGCGACCTGGTGGGCTCGACGGATCTCTCGCAACACCTCGACGCCGAGGACCTGCGCAGCGTTGTGCGTGCCTACCAGCAGGCGGCCTCCGCAGCGATCCAGCGCCACGCGGGGCACATCGCGCAGTACCTCGGCGACGGGCTGCTCGTGTACTTCGGCCATCCGCAGGCCCATGAGGACGACGCCGAGCGCGCGGTGCGCGCCGGCCTCGAGATTCTCACCGCGCTCCGCACGTTGAACGACACGCTCGAGCCGACGCGCGGCATCCGCCTCGCCGCGCGCGTCGGCATCCACACCGGCCCCGTCGTGATCGGCGAGATGGGCGGCGGTGCGAAGAGCGAAGTACTCGCCCTCGGCGACACCACGAACATCGCCGCGCGCGTGGAGGGCATGGCGGAGTCCGACACGGTGGTGATCACCGCCGCGACGCAGCGCCTGGTCGGTGGACTGTTCGTGGTCGAGGACCGCGGGCCGCAGGCGCTCAAGGGCGTGCGCGAAGCGGTGACGCTCTTCCGCGTCGTGCAGCCGAGCGGCGTGCG
>CAYGWM010000190.1:0-4804 GCA_964353555.1 uncultured Spirochaetales bacterium | reverse complement strand
TTCCGTACGGCGCGTGGGCGTCGTAGATGTGCACCCACAAGAAAACCGGGCGCCGCTTCTCGACGTCGAGCCAGCGCAGCGCCGCGGCGACCGCGTCGCGCCCTGGCCGGATCACGTCCGGTACGCCGTCGTAGACTTCGAACCCTTCGAGGTGCATCACTGCGTTGTTCAGCAGGTGCGTCGTGACGAATGCGGCGGTGGCATAGCCGGCGCTGCGTAGCCTCCCTGCGATCTCTCGGTCGCGGAGCGCGGGATCGAGCGGCATGCCGTTGCGATCTGCACCGTGACGTCGTGGCGAAAGCCCGGTGAAGAGCGAGATGTGCGCGGGCCCCGTCGTCGGCATCGTCGTGAAAGCGGCTTCGTGCACGAGGCCTTCGCGGGCGAGGGCGTCGAGGTACGGTGTCACGCCGCGCGCTGCACCGTAGGCGCCGACGTGATCCGCCCGCAGCGTGTCGAGCGTGACCAGCAACAGGCTCGTCTTCGGCTCGCTCGGCGTGCACCCGATCGTCATCAGCGCCATTGCGGCAACCGCAGCGCGTGTAGAGCCCCGGCCGCGCCATTGCATCGCGCCGCTACTCCAGATAGCCGAGCGCGCGCAGCGCCTCACGCGTTTGCTCGTCGACGGCGCGTTGCGGCGACGCTCCGCGCGCCGCGGGCTGCGCGAGGAACGCGGCGACCAGGTCTTCGAGCGGAGCCATCACGACCGCACTGTAACCGCCGAAGCGACCGTCGGGTGTGAGCGTCGCGCTGCGCGCGGGGAGCGGCGGCACGAAGCCGCCCGTCACCGGCTCGGGCACCGGCGCCGGCAGCGGGATGCGATCGCGCGCGTAGTAGTGATCGCCCGCCACGACCGCGACGCGCAATCGGTGTTCGGCAAAGAGCGGCGCCCGCTTCGGCCCGGCTTCGCGCGACGCGAGCGGGATTCCGTCGAAGCTCGCCGGAAGCGGCACGCCTGCGGCGGCGAGCAGCGTCGGCGCGACATCGAGATTGCTCACCGGTGTCGCGACGACGCGTCCCGGCTCGCGCCTCGCGGGGCGCCATATCATCGGTATGCGGATCTGGTCGACCCCGAGCGAGTGGCCGTGCGCGAACCAGAATTCGTCCTCGCCGAACGCTTCGCCGTGGTCGGCCGTGAGCAGGATCGCCGGCCGATTGCCATACGCGTCGAGTCCCACCACGAGACGCGCGATCTGCCGATCGAGATAGCGGATCTCGTCGGCATAGCGCCGTTCGTAGCTAGCCGGGTCGCGCGCCTCGCCGAGCGCCTGATACGCGGGAATGCCGCGCCATCCGGACTGACCCGCGAGCACGGGCAGCGCTGCGTCCGCACGTGCATCGTCCGCATCCTCTGCGAGTCCTGCATCCGGTGGCTCATACGGGCCATGCGGATCCTGGTAGTGAATCCACAGGAACCACGGCGCGCGCGCGGCGCGAACCCACGCGAGCGCCGCGTCGGTGATCTCCTTGGCCTCGCGCTCGAAGAGCGGGCGCTTGCGCTCGCGGCGCTGCATGCGGTCGTCGTAAACGGTGAAGCCCCGCTCGAGATCGCGTCCGCGCGAGAGGACGGGATTGGCAACGAAGGCGGCCGTCGTGTAGCCGGCGGCGGCGAGCGTTTCCGCGAGCGTCACTGCTTCCGTTGCGAGACGACCGGTCGCAAGCTCGGTGATGTCGTGATCGCGCGGCAGCCGCGACGTCAGTAGCGATGCGACCGAGGGCGCCGTCGAAGGCGCCGTCGAGAACGCCCACGCGTAGCGCACGCCCGCATCGCCCAGTGCGCAGAGCCCGACGCCCACGTCGGCCGCCCCGCCATAGCACGCGAGCCGATCGGGGCGCAGCGTGTCGACGCTGATCAGCACGAGGTTGGGCCCCGTGGGTTCTCTGCGCCAACAACCCGGCGCGGTCCCGCTGAGCAGCACGACGGTGATCAGGACCGCATGGCATCGTCGCATTCGGGGAGAGATCGCTCGCGTCTTCTGCAGCACCATACGCATCATATCGGAATCAAGCGGTCGTCCGCGTTGCGGCGCACAGGCTGCAGGTCTCGAGCTGGAGCGTCTCGGCGGAGCACGATGAGACGGAGGCGTTCCCGAAACGAAGAAAGCCGCCCGGCTGGGCGGCTTTCTCGATACGAGATACGAGAGCGAATCAGGGTCGCTTGCGACCCGCCCAGCCGAGGCCCAGGAAGCCGGCGCCGACCAGCGCCATCGTGGTCGGCTCCGGCACGTTCACGTTGAAGGTCACGAACACGTCGTAGTTGGGCCCGCCGGCGTTCACCGTAAAGCCACCCGCGCCGAGGGATACGCCGCATTGGTCGGCGCCCGTGCCGATCAGGCAGTTCAGTGCGCTGACGGCCGGCGTGTTCGCGATCACCCCGAGCGGTGGAGCCGACAGCAGCGGGGCTACGAGGCCCGTCGCGAAGCCGGACTGCGAGATGGCCACGACGCCACCACCGAGCGGCGCCGAAACCACCGGCACGCCGATCGCCGAGAACGTGGTGCCGGCCAACACGGTGACGCCGCCGAAGACCGCGGGTCCCGTCAGGGTCAAGACGAAGTCGACCGTGCCCGGCCCCGAGTTGTATGTGAAGGAGCCGGCTACCGGCGCCGGGCCGCCGAGCGTGAAGGTCGGCGTTCCCGGGCACAGGCTGCCCGAGAGGCAGATTTGTCCCTGGTCGAGGCCAGGGCCCCCGATCACCGGAAGCGGCAGTGCCAGTGCTGGAGCACCGGCGACCGTGAGCGCAAACATCGCGAACGCAGCCGTCATCCATCGAAAACGCATCATGGGCACCCTTTCCATTCTGATCCTGCGATTAGAGGCGCGTGCGACGGGAGGCGACGAGCCCCGCGAGGCCGGAGGCGAGGAGCAGCGCGGTGCCCGGCTCGGGGACGATGCCGGTGAACAGCACGTCCGCCTTGAGCGTCGCGGTGCCACCCGGGAAGAAGATCGAGGGGATCGGCGGGATCGCGAGCGTTCCGAGCGTGATGCCGTTCAGCCCGAGCGTGCCACCGCCGGCGACCACCACCTGGCCACTGAGGAACGGGTTGTTCGTGCCGAACGCCGTCGGTCCCGTGGTCACGAGGCCCGAGAGCGACGCGACGCCATTCACCGCGATGTTGCTCGCGTTGTAGATGTAGGTTCCCGGGTTCGGGGACGGACCGGTCGCGGTACTCGAGTAGCCGCCGCCCGGAGCGATCGAGAGCGAAGCGAGCGTCACGGAGACACCGCTGAAGACGCCAGACATCGGCAAGGGACCAGCCGGTCCTGCGGTGAACAAGAACGAGGTGAGACCTGCCGGCGGGCCCGTGTCGAAGGTGACCTGCGTACCTGTCAGCGGGATCGTACCGACCGCGATCGTTCCGAAGCCGGCGACCGTGGCGGTCAGCGTCGCGCTGCCGGAGGTGAAATTGTAGGTGACCGGAATGGCATGAGCCGCGGAGGCGGCCCCGACGACCAATAAGACCGCAATCGAGCGGGCGAGTGAAAGCACGATTCGCATCCTGGTTCCCCTTGGGCAATCGGATTCGGCGGGGTTCCCCTTCCCTGGGCAGGCCCGTCGACCAGAATAGAGCAAGCCTCATGCCACCTCTGGACGCACGGTCGCATTCCCGCTGGAAGCCCACAACTCATCGAGATTGCAAAGATCTGGAGCGGGGCCCGGACGCCTCGCACAACGCGATGGATCCGGCGAAGTGGAAGCAATCTTCCGCTCCGAGGGAACGGACGTTCCGGACGCGACGACCTTCGCGACCAGCGCCATTCGGTCGGTACCCCACCCGGAGCCGGGTCCCACGGCCGACGTCCGCCTTGCGCTAGCTTTGACCCCGATGGCGGTTTCCAACCCTTCGACCCCGCCCGCCCCGATCCCCGACGACCTCGAAGCCGCCATCCGGCGCCTCGCGCGCGAGCGCAATGCCGTGCTGCTCGCGCACTACTACCAAGAGGACGGGATCCAGGATCTCGCCGACCACGTCGGCGATTCGCTCGCGCTGGCGCGCATCGCCGAGAAGGTCGACTGCGACGTGATCGCGTTCTGCGGCGTCCACTTCATGGCCGAGACCGCGAAGATCCTGAACCCGAAGGCGAAGGTGGTGATTCCCGATCTGAAGGCGGGCTGTTCGCTCGCCGACGGCTGTCCGCCCGACGCGTTCGCCGCGTTCGTTGCCGAGCACCGCGCGCAGCACCCGGATCTCGTCGTCGTCAGCTACGTCAACACGTCTGCCGCGGTGAAGGCGCTCTCCGACGTGATCTGCACTTCGTCGAACGCGGTGGAGATCGTCGCGCATTTCAGCGATCGCCCGGTGCTGTTCGCGCCCGATCGCTATCTCGCCGCCTGGGTCGCGAAGGAAGCGAAGCGTCCCGACCTGATCATCTGGCCGGGCTCGTGCATCGTCCACGAGCAGTTCAACGCGAAGGCGCTCGAACAGCTGCGCGTGCGCCATCCCGACGCCGAAGTGCTGTCGCATCCCGAGTGCCCGGCCGCGGTGCTCGATCTCTCGGACTTCATCGGCTCGACCAAGAAGATCATCGACCGCGCGATCGCCTCGCCCGCGAAGACGCTGATCATCGGCACCGAGGACGGCGTCTTCCACCAGATCCGGCTGGTGGTGCCCGAGAAGGAGCTGATCCAGATCCCCGGCATGGACGAGAGCTGCGCGTGCAACCGCTGTCCGTACATGCGGCTCAACACACTCGAGAAGCTCTACCTCTGCCTGCGCGATCTCACGCCGGAAGTCACCGTGCCGGAGGACGTGCGCGTGCGCGCGCTGGTGCCGCTCGCGCGGATGCTGGAGCTTTCGAGCTGACG
>CAYGWM010000189.1:0-4843 GCA_964353555.1 uncultured Spirochaetales bacterium | reverse complement strand
GCGGTCGACCCGCCAACCGCAACACAGCCGTTCGGCGCGCTTCTGTCACGCCGTAGAATGCGCCGCCGCATTCTCCGCAGGCAAGCAGGCCCGAGAACAGGTACTTCGTCCGCACCGGATGGCTAGTGCCGGGATTCGTGCCAGTCCAGCGACGACCACTCGGGCATTGAGGCGTTCCGCTGGACGTCGGGCACCGGCATGATCGGTCTCGGCACGCTGCCCGGCGGAACCTCCAGTACAGCAATCGGTGTATCCGCGGACGGCTCCGCGGTTGTGGGCTACGTCCAATTCAGCTCGGGAACCAGGGCATTCTTCTGGGACTCGTTCCATGGGATGCGCGTGGTCCAAGACATGCTCGTGGACGACTTCGGGCTCGATCTCACGGGCTGGAAGCTGGAGGGAGCAACTGCGACTTCCGCCGACGGCCAGGTGATTGTCGGCTACGGCACGAACCCGAGCGGCCAGACCGAGGCTTGGCTTGCGATGATCCCCGAGCCCGGCACCGGCCTGCTCGTGATGACGGGCGTGCTGGGTCTCTCGGCGAGTCGGAGACGCCGCGCGAACTAGAGCAACTCTGCGCCCGCGTGATCCGCGAAAGCGTCGGCCCGGCGCGTGTAGACGCCGTCCATAGTGTGCGAGCGGTGTGGGTTGCGCCCGCGAACGCGCGGTCCGTCGGAGACGGATCACCGGCTAGTGTCGAGGAGAAGCGAGGGCCTCCCAGGTTTCTGGGCCGTCCTCTTCCTGCGTGCCGTGGCCCTACACCCCGCCGGATACGATCCACTCCTCGCCCATCGAAGCGGAGAGGTCGTCTTCGCCTTCAGGTAAAACAGAACCCTGGGCATCCGGGATGACATAGATTTCGAGGCCGCAAACCCCACGGCCCACACGCTCGCGTGCCCACGCTTCGCCGGCCTCGTTGCCGAGACCGTCGCCAGGCTCGTTACCGGCTCGGGCGGGCTCACCCTTAGCCGGGCGGGTTTCGCACCCGCAGGACGACAGACGAGTTTCATGGAGTCATCGCAACCTCCATTCCCCTTCGACCAGCAGGGCCTGGTCGCACTATGATGCGTATGCTCTGCTTTCATGATAAGATTCGGGCGATTTGGAGAGTCGACCGACGCACCTGTTTCGCCCTTCATCGTCGTCCGTCCCCAGCGTCCCCAGCGCGCCACTGGCCGCCCTCTCCGTGCTGGCCTTTGCCGCGCTCGTCGCGCTCCGCCTGCATGGCTTCTCCCTGCCCGCTTGGCACTCGATCGTTGACGGAAGTGAGCCGGTCGAGGTGCTTGCCGGCGCCCCCCGGATGGAGCGCGGCGACGACTTCGTCGTACACCTGCCGCTCGCGCTCTCGCAGCGCACGCTCGGCTTTCCCCGGGTGAACCCCACGGTGGGACTGGGTCAGGACATGCTCGTTCCCCTCGCTCTGCCCGTTGCGCATCCGGCAACAATCTTCCGGCCGGAAGTCTGGGGTTTCTTCCTCGGCTCCGACGTTGGGCTCTCGTGGATGTGGTGGAGCCGTATCTTCGCGCTCTTCACGGTCTGGCTCTACCTGCTGCGCGAGGTGACCGACCGGAGAGTGGGTCCAGCTCTGCTCGCGAGCGCCGCGCTCACCCTCTCTCCGTTCTTCCAGCTCTGGTCCTTCAACTCCGCCTCGATGACGGCAAGCCTCGGCGCGGGGCTTCTGTCCGCGATCGCGTTGGTTCGCGCGGAGCGCACGGTGGCGCGCTTGGCGGCCGGACTTGCGCTCGCGGCAGCCGCGCTGTGCTTCGCACTCTCGCTCTACCCGCCCTTCCAGGTCGTGCTCGCCCATCTCGGCGCCGTGACGATCCTGGCATGGGCAGTCGCGCAACGTCGCGAGCTAGTGGGGCATCGACACTGGCGCGCAACCGCGTCGACCTTCGCGCTTTCTGCAGCGCTGGTGGCGCTGGGGATCGGCGCGTTTGCGCGGGATGCGGGCGAAGCGATCGCCACGATGAGGGCGACCGCGTACCCGGGCGTGCGCACGGCGTTCATTGGAGAAACATCCCTGGCGGATCTACTCAACGCAAACCTCGGCGCGCCTCTCTGGTGGCACAGATCGGATGGCGGGTACCTCGGCCTCAAGGCAGGCTGGTTCGTGGGGCCGCCCCTACTAGCGTTGCACGTCGCGCACATCCTGCGCGGCGCGCGCCTCGATCCGATCCTCGCCGGACTCGGTCTCTACTGGACCGCCATCGCAGGCTATATGCTGTTCGGGTTCCCGGAGCCGGTGGTACGCGCGACCGGGCTCTTCTTGGTGCCGGGCCAACGCGCCGTGATCGGCCTCGTCGTAGCCGATGCGATGATCCTGGCGCGCTGGCTCGTGGTCGGAGATCGGCGCAGCAGGTGGCTCTCGTCGGCCGTCGCAGTGGCGTGGACCGTCGTGCTCCTCGTCTGTTCGTCCACGCTTCGGGCTCGGCTCGGCGGTGGCTCGTGGCTCGTGGGTGCTGCCTTTGCGGCCGCGAACGGGGCGATCGTCCTGGCGCTCGGCTCGGCGCGGCTTCGGCTATTGGGTGCTGTCGGCGTCGTCGTGGTCTCGCTCGCCACCGCAGGCTGGTACAACCCCCTCGTTCGCGGCGGGAGCGCCTTCCTGTTCGAGAACAAGCTCTCGCAGCAGATCCTGGAAATCGAGCGCACCGAGGGGCCGAGCCGTTGGGTCGTCGCGGGGGTGCCGCGGCTCGCGAGCCTCTTCCGGATCCTCGGCATTTCGGTGGTGAACGGCGTACACCCGATCCCGCAGCTCGAACTCTGGTCCGCCATCGACCCGCGCGGGACGTGGCGCAACGTCTACAACCGCTACGCCCACGTCGGCGTCGAGTTCCAACCCGTCGAGACGCCGAGGTTCGTCAAGCGCAGCGAGGACGTCATCGTGCTGGAAATCGCACCAGACTCGCATGCGCTTCGGGAGCTCGGAATCACACACGCCCTGATTTCTATTGGGCCCCCGGATGCCTGGCAGGCGATGACCGGCTTCGAGTACATCGGCTCGATCGGCCGTCATCATCTCTTCCGCGTCCCGCGCGAGGCACCGCCTTGACGGTGCCCGCACGGAATCAGTTCACGATCTACGGGTAGGAAGAAGGCTGCCTGTCCGATTCGCTCCGCCTATGACCGCATGTGACACTGCGTGGGAGCATTCTGGCCGCATGAGGACGGCGACCGAATGCGATTCTCGAGCAAGCTCTTGGAGTCTTGGACCCATTGAACCGCCGGGTTTGCCGGAGGCTCCATTCCTTGACAGGGTTGCCGAAAATAGCTTGACATGCAGACAGGATTCGGTGTAGAGGAGGGGATGAGACCTCTCGCACTCTCGTCGTCTCCTGCCGAGCGGCCCCTTCGTCGGCGCACCCGCCGCGACCCGCACCCGCGATTCAAGCTGGATTCGACGGATCAGCTCGACGTGATTGCAGGCCGTCCGTCGCTGCAGGTCCCGGCCGCGCATCTTGCCCGTGCGGTGGCCCGGATCGTGGCCCGCCTGGATCTCACGTCGGTCGAAACGGGCTACTCGTCGCTCGGCCGACGGGGCCATGCCCCGCGCCGGTGCTGGCGGTGTGGGTGTACGCGAGCCTGATCGGGATCCACCACGCGACGAAGCTGACCCGCGCGCTCGAGACGGATGGGGCGCTGCGGCTGCTGTCGGGCGGGCACCGGATCTCGCGCTCGACGCTCAATGAGTTCCGGCTACGCCACGGGGCGCTGTTTGCGGCGTGTATCGAGCAGACGGTGGCGATGGCGGAGGCCGCAGGGCTGTTGTCGCTCGATGACCTCGCGGCGGACAGTATGCGGCTGCGAGCGCATGCATCGACCAAGGCGGTGCGGACCTTGGTGCGGTCGAAGAAGCGGCTGGCGGAGCTTTCGGCGGTGGACGAGAGCACGCTCTCGGAGGCCGATCGCGAGCGACACCAGGCGAAGCTCTCGAAGCACACGGGGGCGGTTGCGGAATGCGAGGCCCGTGGCCGTACGAGCGTTGTGACGACGAATCCATCGGCTGTGCTGATGAAGTTTCCCGACGGTGCGGGGCTTCTGGGGCACCGAATCTCGGCGATGGCGGCGGGGGTGAAGGCCCGGTTTCTGGTTGCCGTACTCGTGACGGCCGATACCAACGACTACGGTCTGCTCGAGCCGATCGTCGCCGAGACGGAGAAGACGCTGTCGCGGGCCGGTGTCGAGGACGTTGCGGGCCTCCAGATCGCCGCCGACGCGGGCTATTGCGCGCAGGCCGATCTCGCCTTCGCTGAGCGCGTACGCGATCGCATCGACTTGCTCATCGACGGGGCGCGGAAGCCGGAGGAGCGCTCCGGCTTGTTCCGGCGCGACCGCTTCGTGATCGCGGACGACGACTCGGCCACGTGTCCTGCGGGCCGCCTCATGAAGGGCCCGACTTCTCACACCGACGGGCGTATGGTCTGGACCGGCATCGGCTGCGGCGACTGTCCGCTGCGGCCCCAGTGCACCGAAGGGAAGACCCGATCCCTCATGGCGAATCTCGAACTCGATCGGCTCAGGGCGGCGATGCAAGCGCGTATGGGCGCCCCAGTCGGACTGGATCGCTACCACCGACGGATCGCGACCGTCGAGCCCGTCTGCTCGAACATCGAATCCGTCATGGCCTACCGACGCGCCAGCTCTCGCCGCGAGGGCACCGTCGTTGCCGAAGTGCTGCTGAAGGTGCTCGCGCACAACATCAGCCGACTGCTGGTCGCGAAGCGGCTTTCGCGCGTCTACTGGCTGATCACTCCGGAAGGCATCTCCCCCGTCTCGGAGGAGAAAGGGGACGGTCCTCCTCGAGGACTGGCTGTGGAGTTGAGGGACACACCTGGGCGAGGTC
>CAYGWM010000188.1:0-4882 GCA_964353555.1 uncultured Spirochaetales bacterium | reverse complement strand
GCCCTCGCCCGGCCGATGACGGCCGGGAAGTCGGCCATCTTCTGCAGCGTCGTCGCGCGCAGCTTCAGGAAGTCGCGGCGCGCGGCGTAGCAGGGGCTCGTGTCGTCGAGCAGGCCCTTCGCGGCGGCCGCCTCGAGATACGCGAGGTACACCGCTCCCCCTGCGGTAGAGATCGCCGGCTGGAGATCGTTGAGCAGGCAGGCATCGGTGGGATACGAACCTCCCAGGTCTACGCCCACGGCCATCAGCGCGATCGCGAGCGGCTCGTTCTTCTTGGGCGCGATCTTGGCGAGATCCGCCGCGATCCGCTTCAGGTCCACCGTGTGCAGATCCTCGCCGTGCCGCAGCGCGAAGTGCGCGAGCACGACGCGCAGCACGACGAGACCGTCCGACACCGTGCGCTGATCGGACGAGGCGAGTTGCGGCTCGATCGTCTGGCCGACGATCTCCATCAGCGTCGCCGCATCGATGACGCCCGCAGCCGGCAGTCGCCGTTCGAGCTGGCTCTTGCACGCGGCGTCGCCGAAACACGCCGCCGCAGCGCTGAAGCTTCGCGTCTGCAGGTCCTGCAGCATGCCCACGACGGCGAAGCCGAGGTCGACCTTTTTCACGCCTTCGCGCCAGCTCACCAGGAGGGTCGTAGGGCCCGCCTCTTCGACGCGTACCTGGGGACCCGATGCTCCGATGGTGCCGCACACGGTGCGGTCGATGGCGAGCGCCACGGCCGCCGGCAGCCCTTGCGCGTTCACGCCGAGCGTCGCGAGCGAGCGCCCCGGAATGGTGGCATTCGCGGCCGGTCCCATGCCGGGATCCATGTGGATGGTGAAGTCGGAGAAGTCGGGCGCCGAGCCCCGGAAAAGATCCTGACGCCACCAGGTATTCGCCGGCAGGTGCCCGAGCGCGGGGCGATCCTTCGGCGCGGCTCCGCAGCGGACGCTCACGGATTCGGCGGCGGGGGGCCAGATGCGCGCGGGACCGGGGAACTGCTGCGCCGTCGCTTCGTTCCAATAGCCGAGCTGCGGCTCGCTCAACTTCGGCAGCGACCGGGGCCACTCGGCCAGCATGCGGCCCGCGATCACCAGGTTCGCGACCGCGAGCAGCAGCGTGGTCGCGCGCTTGCCGAGCAGCCAGATCAGGGACGTGTCGAGATAGAGCTGCGGGAAGCGGAGAAACGCGCGCCACCCGTCCAGATGGGTCACGAGCTGGCGCAGGAACTGGACCTGGAGGCCGACGAAGCCCAGCACCAGCCCCGCATAGAAGCTCAACTTCGCCTTCGCGAGGATCCAGCCCTCGTAGGGACCGACGACGCCCGCGTCTTCATTGCGTGTATACCAGAGGCCGAGCAGCGCGCACGACGACACGATCAGCAGCGCGTTGCGCAGCATCGAGCCGCCCGCCACTCCGAGCGGCTCGCAGATGACCTGAATGGGCTTCCCGACCTGCGTTTGCTGCAACGCCAGCCGCAGCGCGATGCTGCGCAACGAGCCGAAGGTCAGCACGGCCTCGAAGCGCCCGGCGATGCGGTCGTCCGGCGGCGCGCCTTCCAGCGCGAAGCAGAACAGAAGTGTGTTGAAGGGTTGGCCACCCTCCTCTTTGAGCGTCACAGGGAACGCGATGGTCTGATTGCTGCCGATCGGCTGGATCGTCACGTCGGGTTTGGGAAGCAGCGGCGACGCGGGCCCGTCATCGGTACACGGGCGCGCCGCCACGAAGCTCAACGTGCGCGGATCGAAGTCCTGGAAGACGAGGCGCAACGGAATCCGCAGCCGGCAGGTGGGATCGGCGAGCGGGGCCGAGAGATCCGCGGAGCCCGTTGCGATGATCTCCATCGCGCGTCCTTCCTATTCCTTCTTCGCCTTGTTCCTCGCCGCGCGGATCTCGGCGCGCGCGGCCGCGAGTTCGGACAGCGACTGCACGGCCTGCACCGCTCCGGGTTCGCTCTCGATGCCGATCGTCTTCACGGTCTGCGCGGCATCGAGCGTCAGCGCGAGCTTGCCGGAGGCGAAGGGTTGGCGTTGGTAATTCGAAACCAGCAGCGCGTTCTGATCGACGCCCTGCAACGCGGACGGCGCGCGGTAGAGCGGCAGCTGGGAGCGCGTGCGGACCTGGTAGCTGGCGCGCTGGTTGGTGACGATGCCACCCGGCGCGTTGAAGCGCCTGCACGCGCTCTTCGCGTCCGCGTCCGCGAGCGTCTTGCACTCCGCGAGTGGCTCGGCGGGGATCGCGATGCTGCGCAGCTCGAGTGTCGTGCCGCAGCTGAGCGTGGCCGCGGCGACGAGCACGGCTGACACCCATCTGGGCCGACTGTCGATCCTCACGGGAAACCCTCCTCGGTCAGCACCACCTCGACCCAGGGCATCGCGTTGGGATTCCTCGGTTGCACGACCCTCTCGCCGACCGCGATGTTGAACTGGTCCTCGCCGAGTTCGAAGCGATCGCCCGCGAGCTGCGTCTCGAGTTCGCGGGCGAGGTCCGCGAGCGACGTGATCGTGCGTAGCTTCGCCGTTCCGGTGGCGCCCGTGACGGCGCGCCGCCGCGTCTCGAGCGCATCGCGCGCGTTCGCGAGCTGCGCGGCGAGATCGCGGTGCCGATCGAGGTAGCGCTGGAAGCGCGGGTCCTGTTGGCCGAGTCGCTGGCACGGAGCCTCCGGGTCCACAATCGGACCGGCCGGCTTCGCCGCCGAGACGGCGACCTCCGCCACCGCCTCGAGGAACGCGTGCGTCTCATCGGACTCACCAGCGGAAACCGCGCTGAGGGCGCCGTCGCGGTCGAGTGTGATGCTGATGTCGGTCGCGGCCAACACGGTCGCGCCGCCTTCGGCTTCGTATTCGATCGGCTGCCCGTCGAGCGACTGGCTGAGGAAGAGCGCGAACCGGCACCTCTCCGCCGGCGTCTCGTCGAGGCGCAGCGCCACCTCGTAGGCCGGTCGGCGCACCAGGAAGCGCACGCCGCGGGTGGGCTG
This sequence comes from uncultured Spirochaetales bacterium, assembly GCA_964353555.1. Classification (GTDB taxonomy): domain Bacteria; phylum Myxococcota_A; class UBA9160; order UBA9160; family PR03; genus PR03. The sequence goes on along the minus strand of CAYGWM010000188.1, from coordinate 1,920 downwards.
CGCGTCACTCGTCACGCGGCGGACGGTGAGCGGGAGTCCGCAGCCTACGGCTGCGAAAGCGACGAGCGCGACCGCTACGAGAGCTTGAAGCGCACCCGCTTGACCGTGACGCTGCCGCGCTGCTGCTCCGACGTGATCACGTGCGTCGCCTCGAGCGGCAGCTTGCCCTTCGCGTCGGGTTTCGCGGCCTCGCCGCGCGCCAGCAGATCGCGCACGAAGCGCGGCGACTTCCGGCTCGCGGTCTTCTTCGCGGCCGACTTCTTGCCGGTGCTCGTCTTGCCGCGCTTCGTCGGGGCGCTCCGGGTCATCGCGGCAGCATAGGGGAGCAATGGAACGCGGCCCATTCATCCGTGGAACCCGCAGTTGAAGGTGATCCGTTCGAGCACCAGCGCGCCATCGCGCTCTGCGACCACGTGTGTCTTGAACGCGAACGGATTCACCAGGCCGCCCGGGGCTCGCGCGTGCGTGCCCACGTCGACGTGGCCGCGTTGGAACAGATCCTCCGTGTAGGCCTGCGCAGCGCTCTGCGCGGAGCGCGCTTCCACCGGGCCGAGCTGCAGCGAAGAGCCGGTGACCGACAGGCGTTTCCGGCCGGCCGCGCTCTGCACCAGCAAACTCGGTTGCGCGAGCCCGTAGTGCGCGGCGGGGATCGCGAGCATCGGCAGCGCGCGACGCGCGCCGGCGGATCGCTCCGCGGCCGGAGCGACCCGGCCGCGCGCGGCGCGCGGCAGCGCGCCGAGCGACGCGGCTGCCTGCAGCGAGAGCAGGCCGCGACGCACGAACGCGCTCTTCAGCGCGTCGCGGTACTTGCCTTTGAACGGCGCCGCGTCGCCGGCCTGGATCATGCTCGCCGCGACCTGGCTGAAGTAGTCGGGCACCACCGGCGCGCCCGCGATCCCCGCGACGACGATGCGCGCCATGTCTTGCGCCACGCGCTCGAGTCGCGCGGAGCTCGCTGCGCCCGCCAGCTTGAACATCCCGGCGAGCGCGTCGAGGAAACCGCCGGTGAACACGCGCGAGAACGAGTGCGGCTCGGACGAAAGCTGCGACGCGGGCGCGTTCGGCGGCAGCGTCTGCGGATCGCGATAGAACAACGAGTTGCTCGCATTGCGCAGGCAATCGGGGTCAACGACGTCAGGCCGTAGCATGCGGATGGCCGTGCCGAGTTGCTCCGCCAACCGCGAGAGCCGCGACGTGTGGTTGAGCGTCCCTCCGGTTTCATGGAGCACCTCTTCGCGGAACGAGGCGACCTGGAGCGCCGAGAGGATGGCGGTGATGTCGCCAAACGATTCGTGGAACGCGGCCGCCTCGATCGTCTGCGTGTCGTAGAGATCCGGCTGGATCGCGTCGAGCAGCGCGTGCCCCATCTCGTGGCTCGCGATGTCGGGGCTCTCGCCCGAGTTGAAGACGCGTCCCCGGACGGCCTGGTGAAAGAAGTAGAGCCCGGCCGGCTCCAACCCGCCGCGCGTGTAGAACGCGTTCAAATCGACGCCGGCATCGACGTTCACGGCGAGCACCGCGCCGACCTGCCACCGGGTTCCGCTCGGCAGCATGCCGCCCCAGAACGAAGCCGTGCGGCGCAGCGCCGACGCCACCGCGTAGTAGAGGAAGTTGGGCGTGCCGACGGGATACAGCTTGGGCGCCGGCGCAGACCCGCGGAGCTTGAATGCGAGCGGTGTCGCCGACTGCGACGGCGCGGGCACCTCGATCGGCATCCGCGCGGGCTGCGTCTTCGGGTCGCCGGGATCGTCCTCCCAGCATGCGACCACGGACGCGGCCTGCGTGCCGGCGCGCGTCTTCTTCGAAGCAGACTTCTTCGAACGAGACCCGCTTCGACCCGCCATGCGGTGCCCGCCGTGCAGGGCGTGGCTTCGCCCGCGTGCGCGTATGGTGCAGCATCGGAACCCCGGCGCAACACAA
>CAYGWM010000187.1:1738-4916 GCA_964353555.1 uncultured Spirochaetales bacterium | reverse complement strand
CCCGAGCGCGGCTGCGGTTCGAGATCGTTGGCGAGCACGTGGCCGGCGAGATCTTCCAGACTTTGCCGGCCGCCGAGGATCTCGCGGCCGAAGGCGCCCTTCCAGCCGGCGTAGCGTTCGTCGACGAAGCGCTGCAGCCGGCCGTCTTCCAGCATCGCCGCGGCGGCGAGCAGGCCGCGGGCGATCACATCCATGCCGCCGATGTGCGCATGGAAGAGGTCGGTCGCTTCCAGGCTTTGGCGGCGCAGCTTCGCGTCGAAGTTGAAGCCGCCCGCATGCATGCCGCCGTTGCGCAGGATTTCGCACCATGCGAGCGCCCATTCGCGTGGGTCGTTCGGAAACTGATCGGTGTCCCAGCCAAGGCGTGGATCGCCGCGATTCGCGTCGATGCTGCCGAAGATGCCGTTGGCGATCGCGTAGGCAACCTCGTGCTGGAAATCGTGGCCGGCGAGCGTCGCGTGGTTCACTTCGATGTTGAGCTTGATCTCGCGCTCGAGTCCGAACTTCTGCAGGAATGCGTAGACCGCGGCGGCGTCGAAGTCGTACTGGTGCTTGGTCGGCTCGAACGGCTTGGGCTCGATCAGCAGCGTGCCGGTGAAGCCGATCTTGTGCTTGTGCTCGACGACGAGTTGCAGGAAGCGCCCGAGCTGCGCGAGTTCGCGCGCGAGGTCGGTGTTCAGCAGCGTCTCGTAGCCCTCGCGACCGCCCCACAGTACGTAGTTCGCGCCGCCAAGGCGCTGGGTCGCTTCGAGGCAGTGCTTCACCTGCGCGGCGGCGTACGCGAACACTTCGGGATCCGGGTTCGTCGCGGCGCCGGCCGCATAGCGCGGGTGGCCGAACAGATTCGCGGTGCCCCACAGCAGGCGCGTTCCACTGCGCGACATCTGCTCTTCCACCCGCTCGAGCAGCCGGTCGAGGATTGCGTGGCTCTCGCGCAGCGTTTCGCCTTCGGGCGCAATGTCGCGATCGTGGAAGCAGAAGAACGGCGCGCCGAGCTTGGTCAAGAACTCGAAGGCCGCGTCGATCTTCAGTTCGGCGAGTTCGAGCGCGTCGTCGCCACCGGTGAGCCACGCGCGCTCGAAGGTGCCGGCGCCGAACACGTCGCTGCCGGGCCAGCAGAAGCTGTGCCAGAAGCAGACGGCGAAGCGCGTGTGCTCTTCCATGCGCTTGCCGAGCACGACGCGGTCGCGATCGTAGTAGCGGAACGCCAGCGGGTGTTCGCCGCTCGGACCTTCGAAGGGAATCCGTTCGACTTCCGGGAAATGCGTCATCGCGAGTCGTCTCCTCGAGCAGATTCGGCCTGCGCATCGGCGAAGGCCGGGCGCAGCCGAGCATAGAGCGCACGCCAGCGTTCGAGCGGCGCACGGTAGTGATCGCGCAGCGCAGCGTCGGGTTCGAGCACGTGCAGCGCCGGCGGCGCGCTGCACACGTCTTCGGCGCGCTCGCCCGACACGGCGAGACGCGCGAGCCGCGCAGCGCCGAGCGCGGGCCCGACGTCGGCCCCCGCGCGAACCACGAGTGGGCGATCGAGCACCGAGGCCAGCATGCGAACCCACAGCGCGCTGCGCGCGCCGCCACCCACCACCGACACCTCGCGCAGCTCGGCACCGGCTTCGAGCAGCGCCTGCTGTGCGTCGGCGAATGCGAACGCGACGCCCTCGAGCACCGCGCGCGCGAGCGCGCTGCGATCGGTGTCGTGCGAAAGTCCGAAGAACACGCCGCGCGCGGCGGGATCGTTGTGTGGCGTGCGCTCGCCGGACAGATACGGAAGGAACAGCAACGCGCCGGCGGCGGGACGATCCTGCGCCTCCACTTCCGCGAGCAATGCGGCCTCGCTCGCGGCGCCGGTGAGCCGCGTCACCCACGCGAGACAACTCGCCGCCGACAGCAGCACCGACATCTGGTGCCAGCGTCCCGGCAGGCAGTGGCAGAAGGCGTGCACCGCGCGCGCGGGGTTCGGCTGGAAGCGATCCCCCGCGACGAAGAGCACGCCCGACGTGCCGAGTGCGAGCGACGCATCACCCGCGCGCACGACACCCGCACCGACCGCGCCGGCCGCCTGATCGCCGGCGCCCGCCGCGACCGGAACGCAGCCGACGCCCCACGCGTTCGCCACGTCGGCGCGCAACTGGCCGGTCGCCTCGGTGCCCTCGAAGACGCGCGGCATCGCGCGCTCGTCGAGCCCGCAGCCGGCGAGCATCGCGGGCGACCAGGCGCGCGCCGCGACGTCGAGCCACAGCGTGCCGGATGCATCGGAGCAATCGGTCGCGGCGTCGCCGGTCATTCGCAAGCGCAGCCAGTCCTTCGGCAACAGCACGCGGCGCACGCGCGCAAAAAGGTCGGGCTCGTGGGCGCGCACCCAGAGCAGCTTCGGCGCGGTGAAGCCGGGCATCGCGAGATTGCCGGTGATCGCGCGCGACGTCGGGACCGCGCGCTCCAGGCCTTCGCACTCCGCGGCGCTGCGACCGTCGTTCCACAAGATGGCCGGACGCAGCACGACGTCCTGTGCGTCGAGCAGCGTCGCGCCGTGCATCTGACCCGACAGCCCGACCCCGCGAACCGCGCGCAGCGCGTCCGGCGCCTGTTCGCCGGCGGCGTGCACCGCGGCATTCGCCGCGCTCCACCAATCCTCCGGGTCCTGTTCGGACCAGGTCGGATGCGGGCGCGCGACCTCCAGGGGGGCAGTCGCCGAGGCGACGACGCGATCGTCGCCGTCGACCAGCACGACCTTCACGCCCGAGGTGCCGAGATCGATGCCGAGAGTTGTGGCGGAGGAAGCCATGCTGCGGCTACCAGTACCACGGAGGCGGCGCCAAATGCTTGGTCGCGCTCAGCAGACTGGTAGACTGCGATGCTGAAGGAGATTCATCATGCACGCCGTGCTCCGCACCCTGCTCGCCATCGCACTGGTGGCAATCGCCGTACCGGTCCGCGCGGACGAGTCGCGCGATGAGGTGGGCGTGCCGATGCCCGAGCAAGCGACCGCCGCCGAGCCCGCGGCGGAGGCCGTGGTTCCGATCTCGACGCCGACCGCGTTGCCCAGCTACGTGACGACCGAAGGGCCGATCGAGGCGGTGCACCGGCCGACCGGCGTGTGGGGTCCGCTCGCAGTCGCGGCCGACGTGCTGGTGATGCGCCCGATCGGCTTCATCTCGCTGGCCGCCGGCGGTGCCGCGTT
>CAYGWM010000187.1:0-1638 GCA_964353555.1 uncultured Spirochaetales bacterium | reverse complement strand
GTCTTCACGCGTCCGCTCGGCGCGCTGTAGGTCGATCGCGCAACAGCTAGCGCATTGTTTCCGCACCACGGCCGGAGACGGCCGCGCGCTGCCGCATTGTTTCCGCACCACGGCCGAGGACGGCCGCGCGCTGCCGCATGATTTCCGCACCACGGCCGAGGACGGCCGCGCGCTAATGCACACCCAGCGGCGCCATCACTTCCGCCGCGAAGCGTTCGACCTGCTCCATGTCGGCGCCCTGGATCACGATGTAGGAGATACCGGTCTGTTCGCGGCGCTTCGCGAGGCGATCCTGGATCTCTCCGGCCGAGCCGGTCAGGAACAGCGGGCAGTCGGCGACCTGTTCGGGCGTCATGCCGCTCGAACGCGCGAGCGCTTCGCGCAGGCCGTTTGGCGAATCCGTGATGGCGACCACGAACGAGAGCGCCTGCAACTCGATCGAGTTCGGATCGCGACCGGCCTTCTCCGCGGCGGCGCGTACCCACGACACTTTCTCGCGCACGCGCTCGGGGCTCTGATCGGCGGGCGTCGTCGCGGTGACCTTGCCTTCGGGCAGCGACGGGTTGATGCCGACGATGTCCGCGTAACGACCCGCCACCGAGAGCAGTCGCTTGCCGCCGCCTCCCACCAGGATCTGCGGGCGCTCCCCTGCCGGCAGCATCGCGGCCTTCGGCACGTCCTTGATCGAGTAGTGCTTGCCCGCAAACGAGAAGCTGTCCTGGCTCCACATGCCGAGCGCGATCTGCAGCGTCTCTTCGAGCCGCTCGATGCGCGTGCCGGGCGAGTCGTAGTGCATGCCGGCCTGCTGGTAGTCGGTCTCCATCCAGCCGGCGCCGATGCCGAACTCGTGGCGACCTTGCGAGAGCAGGTGCAACGACGCCGCTTGCTTCGCGAAGATCACCGGATGGCGGTAATCGACGCCGTAGACCAGCGCTCCGACGCGCAGGCGTGTCGTCACTGCCGCCGCGCCCGCGAGCAACACCGTCGGATCCCACTGCGGCGAGAAGTGATCCGGACAGAACAGCGTCGAGTAGCCGAGCGCCTCGATGCGCTGCACCTGCGTGGTGAAAGCGTCGGGCGGCAGACTCGCGCACTGGACACCGAAGCGGAACGGTCGCATCGAAGACTCCTTCATCGGGGGGCGGAACCGAAGCGCGCGCAGCGCTCAACTCGGCTCGAAGAACGGATTCCACGGTCGCTCGCGCGCCGCGAGCACTTCGTCGAGAGTGGGCGTGCGATCGCGACCGGCCGCCAGCGCCGCGCGTGTCGCCGCGCGGTTGTTGCGGTAGACGGCAGCGTCGTCGCGCGCCTCGGGACTCACCCAGACCGCCGCGATCAGCACCCATTCGTCGGCGCGCTCGGCGGCGACGACGCCCTCTGCCAATGCATCGGCGACGCCGCCTGCGACACCCGCCTGTGCCGCGCCCCAGGTGAGGCGCGCGTGCTCGTCGCCGGCGATCGATGCCTTGTTGACGAACAGCGTCAGTGGCTTCACCGGCAGGTTCGGTCTCAGCACGACCACGAACGGCGTATGCCCGGCCGACGGCGACGCCAGCGCAGTGGCCCAGGCGGTGCCGGTCGGTCCTTCGCGCGCACCGAAGACGGTGTTGATGTGCGCGGCCTCGGCGCCGTCGCCGA
>CAYGWM010000186.1:0-5000 GCA_964353555.1 uncultured Spirochaetales bacterium | reverse complement strand
CGCGTCGGCCGCGCGTTGCGCTCCATCGAGTCGAGCATCTGCGTGGCGGTGATCACCGGCTTGCCCCGCAACACCGTCGCGCGGATGACGCGTTTCTGGATCAATGGGACTTCGCCGACCGGCAGCGCCACGCCGAGATCGCCGCGCGCCACCATCGTGCCGTCGGAGGCATCGATCACGTCTTCGAGGTTCGCGACGCCGTCGGGGTCTTCGATCTTCGCGATGATCGGGATCGAGGCGCCGTGCGCGAGCAGGATCTCGCGGATGCGCTTCACGTCTTCGGCCGAGCGCACGAAGGAGGCGGCCAGCCAATCGGCTTCCTGCTCGACCGCAAAGCGCAGGTCGTCGCGGTCGGCTTCGCTGAGCGGCTCGAGCGAGAGCCGCACGCCCTGGACGTGCAGGCTCTTGCGCCCACACAGCTCGCCGCCGCGCACGATCTCGCAGTGCACCGCGTCGCCCCGCACCGCGACGACGCGCACTTCGATCGCGCCGTCGTCGATCAGCACCGTCGCGCCGGGCTCCACCTCGCGCGGCAGCCGCAGGTGCGTGACCGACGTGCCCGCGGCGGTGGCCAGCCGGCCGTCGACGTGCAGCACGAACGCGTCGCCCGGGATCAGCGACACCGCTTCATCCGCGACGGGCGCGGTGCGCACCTCGGGGCCCCGGGTGTCGAGCATCACCGCGATCGGCGCGGCGCAGCGGCGCGCCGCTTCGCGCACGCGCGCGATGCGCGCCGCGTGTTCGGCGTGCGAGCCGTGCGACAGGTTGATGCGCGCCACGTTCATGCCGGCGCGGATCATCGCCTCGAGCGTCTCGGGCGCATCGCAGGCCGGCCCGATCGTCGCGATGATTTTGGTGAGACGCGGCGCAGCGTCGTGCAACATGGCACACCCTCCATTCGAGGATTCGGCAGATCCGACGGCGAGCTGAATCGGCCGGATGCGCGAGTCGTGCGCGATACCTGCGTGGAAACCCCCGCGCGCGATCAAGCGCAGCGTCGGCGGTGTCGATGGCTCGATCGAGTCCGGCGCGGCGCTGCATGACTGCGAGATGACTACCCGAGGGGCGCTGCGTTGATCGATCCGGTGCAGTCTGTTTAGGTGGGGTCCGTGGAATTAGCGACAGGGCGTCATTTGCTGGGACGAGTTGCGCGCAACGGTGCACGCACTGTTGCGTGGGCGGCGATCGCCGCCGCTCTGCTGCTCGCGACCCCGCGCGGCGCCGCAGCGACCGGAACCGATTCCGCTCTTCCCCGCGCTGGCCTCCTGTCCCGCGCCCTCGCCGCGTTCCACCGTCTCGAAGCCACCGGCCGCGTGCACAATCACGCGCTCACGGTGATCGATTACTCGCTGCCGTCTTCAGAGAGACGCCTCTGGGTGATCGATCCGCAGCGAGTCGCCGTATTGTTTCATGAGTTCGTGTCGCACGGTCGCGGGTCGACTACCGACGCGGATCCGGATCACGCGGTGCGATTCGGCAATGATCCCGAGAGCCACCGCTCGAGCCTCGGGACGTTCCTCACGGGCGAGACCTACTCGGGAAAGCATGGGCACTCGCTCGAACTCGTCGGGCTCGAGCCGGGCGTGAATGATCGCGCGTTGGAGCGGCGCATCGTGATCCATCCGGCCGACTATGTGAGCGCGTCGTTCCGCGCACACAGTGGCGGACGCGTGGGGCGCAGTTTTGGCTGCCCGGCGCTCGACCCCGCCGTCGCGCCCGAGATCATCGACCGCATCCAGAACGGCAGCGTTCTCTACGTCGCAGGCGCGTCGGCCGATCAGGGCAGGTAGGGATATCCCGTAGCCAGCGCGCGCTCGAGCGCGGCGTCGTGGCGGTAGATGTCTTCGTAGAACGAGATCGTGCCGTCCGGTCGCGCAACGGCCGTCGCGTACGAGATCACCACGGGGATCGGACTCTGCAGCGTGACGCGCATCTCCGCCTTCGCGGCGAGCGCGCGCTCGACCTGCGCCGCGTCCCAGCCTTCGGGCTCGAGCACCCAGCGCGCAAGCGCAGCGGGCGTGGCGAGGCGGATACAGCCGTGGCTGAAATCGCGGCGCGCACGCTGAAACACCGCCTGCCCGGGCGTGTCGTGCAGGTACACGTTGTTGCTGTTCGGGAACAGGAACTTCACGCGGCCGAGGGCGTTCTTCGCACCGGGCCGCTGCCGTAGCTTCGCGCTGCCCTGCGCGAGCTGCGCGATCGCGTCGGACGTGGCACCGAGCACGCTGTCGCCGCTGACGATCTCCATCTGCTGCGCGGCGAGATAGCCGGGGTTCTTGCGCAGCTTGGGGACGATCTCGTTCTTGATGATGCTGCGCGGGACGTTCCAGTACGGCGCGAAGACGACGGTCCTCATCACGCCCGTGAAGATCGGCGTCTCGGTGCGCAGCGCGCGCCCGACGACGACCGCCATCCGCACCGACGACGCACTCGCCGGCTCGATGCCGTCGAAGGCCCACAGCTCGAACGCGGGGACGTTCACGAACACCACGCGGCCGCGTTCGAGCGACGGGATCCAGCGCAGGCGTTCGAGCGCGAGCTCGATCTGCCGCACGCGCGCGGCGGCCGGCACCGCGAGCGCTTTGGCCGTCGCCGGACCGATCACGCCGTCCGCCTCGAGACCGTGTCGCGCCTGGAAGCGCTTGACCGCGTCGACGAGAGCATCGTCGTAGAACGCGGCCGGGATCAGCGTGCCGGCGGGCAGATCGCCGAGCGCGGCGAGCCAGTTGGCGAGCTGCGGCGCCATGACGAGCGGATCGCCCGGATCGATCTTCGGAGACAGCGCGACGGGACCCACGGTGGTGTCGGCAGCGAGTTGCTTGTAACGCGCGAGCTGCTCTTCGAGCAGCTGGTTCTGCGTGAAGTCCGGCTCGGCCTCCTTCACGATCTCGCGGATGCGCCCGTGGAGGACGGCCTCGTGAACGAGCGCTGCGAGGTCGTACTTCTTCGGGTCGATGTCGTAGCCGAAGTCCAGATTCTTGGGATTCACCTTGCCGATGTGCAGATCGGAGATGTGGCGCAGCACCGCGACGCTGAGTGCCACGTCGAAGCGCGCGAGAGTTTCGGGCGAGTGATCGCCACGCCCGGCGAGCTGTTGGGCCTGCTGGTCGAGCAACGCGGCGTCGTAGTCGCGCGCGTCGAGGCCCTTGGCATCCGCCTGCTGCAGCACGGCGATCGCGTCCTGCGCCTCTGCGTTCGGTCGCGCGTCATCGAGCCAGAGCGGTTGGTATTCACGCGGCTCGTAGAGACCGCGCAGGATGTACTGGTAGTCGGGAAAGCGCGGCCAACGCAGACCGTCGAGGCGTGCGGCATCGACGGTCGTGCGGAGCGCGTCGGCGACATCGGATGTGTCGGTGGCGCGTGCGGACGGGGAGGCGAGCAGCAGCAGCGCGACGCCGGCGAGCCGCAGACGGGCTCCACTCATGCCAGTTCAGGCCCCTCGGCGAGCATCTCCAAATCAGATCACTGCGTTCTTCGAACGGCTGAGCAACACCAGCGCCACGATCGCGAGGGTCGCCAGCCCGAACGATCCCGGCTCCGGCACGGCCACGCCATCCTCGATGTCTTCCGACGCGCATTCGAGTCCCTGGGCGCTGACCGGGTTGCAGCGAGACGGCGTGCCGCCGGGCACCTGGGCGTAGTAGCCGTTGTCGAGGTAGTCCGGCACCGGATAGTCGGTGCTGATGTAGGTCGCACCGCTCGCGAAGGCGGCGGTGCGGCGCGTGGTGTCGTTGGCCTGCGCGTCATCGAGCGCGTCGGCGCGGGTGCGAATCACGTAGCCCTCCGCAACGCGATCCTGGATCCACGCCAGATTCGCGATCGGGTCGTCGCGCATCATCACCGCCGCGTAGTCGAGATCGGGCGTCGAGTTGACGAACATCGCGCGGCCTTCGAGCGTCGCGTGCTCGGCGGTGTAGCCAGCTCGATCGGTGCCGCTGTCGAGCATCGCGACCAGGAAGCGACCGCGCGTCTGGCGCAGCGTCGGCCAGCCATCCTGGAGCACGGCTTCGCGCAGCGTCGTGCGCGCGCCGCGCACCTCGTCGGGTGTGATCAGCAGATCCGTCCCGGCTGGCGGCACCAGCACGGAGCGGATCTCCGCGTCGAGTTCGTCGTAGTGGCAGACGGTGTGGTCGGGCGGGTCGCAGATCGGCTCGTCGCTGAGCGTCATCGGGTAGAAGATCCCCTTCGGCTCGATCATCACGAAGATCGGGTGATGGTCGGGATGCGCGAGCGACCAATCGCGCAGGATCTCGAGACACAGCACGAGCGTCGCGCAGCTGGTCGCGTCGTCGAAGAAGTTCTCGTGATGGACCTGGAAGAGTCCGTTCTGCTGGTCCCAGTAGACGTCGAGTTCGAACTTGCGGACGCCCTGCTCTCCGAGCTGCACATCGAGCGGTGCATGCTGGTAGTCGAAGTCGTGCGGCGGTCCGTTCGGGTAGAGCGACGAGAGCTGGTGATAGGAGTTGTGGGTACCGACGGCCTGAGCATGATTCAGCCGCAGCACGTCGTCGCGCGGGTAGGGATCCGGCGCGGGGTCCCCGGCGTGGGCGATCGTCGCGACGAGCAAGGCGAGGAGCAGGGTGATTCGGAGCGTCATTGGCGGCTAGGATATGGAGTCGGCGCGCTTCCCGCCCCCGCGACTACTTCGGAACGCCCCCGCGCGCGAGGCAGTCGTCACGCAGCATGAACTCGGCGCGGCCCGAGAGTTCACAGCGCGTGATGCCCTCGTCGCTCTGCTCCGAGCCGAGCGTGCGCGCGGTCTGCCACCATCCTTTCGCGTTCGGGGCCGCGGGGTTCGGTGCAGGGGTCGGACTGGCTCCAGGCTTCGCAGCTGCTGACTTTGCCGCCCCGCCCTTCTCGGCGCCGGGTGCCGCCGCGGCCTTGTCACCGGCCGCGGCGGGGCCTTTGATGAGCGAACTCGACTTGTCGATCTCGTCGAAGACGAAGCAGCCGGGCGCTGCGCCGAGGAGCCCAGCGACGAACAGCGATCGGAGGGCGCA
>CAYGWM010000185.1:0-5005 GCA_964353555.1 uncultured Spirochaetales bacterium | reverse complement strand
GATCGCCTCGTCGCGGCGTTCGCGCACACCTACGGCCTGCCCGTCGTGATCCTGCGCCCGTTCAACAACTACGGCCCGGGGCAACACCTCGAGAAGCTGGTGCCGAGACTCGTGACCAGCGCGCTGCTCGGCGAGCCGCTGACGGTGCACGGTGACGGCAGCGCCGCACGCGACTGGGTCTTCGTCGACGACACCTGCGACGCCGTCGAGCAGGTGCTGGCGAAACCGCTCGCGAGCGTCGCTGCGAAGGTCTTCAACGTCGGCACGGGAATCGCGACCGACGTCATCACGCTGGCGCGCCGCGTGCTGGAACTCGCGGGCTCGGAGGCGGGTGCCGCGGCGATCGTCCACACCGACGATCGACCTGGCCAGGTGTCGCTGCACGTCGCGGACCCGAAGAAGGCTGCGAAGACGCTCGGCTTCGAAACGCGCATGGGTCTCGACGAGGGACTCGTGCTAACGCTCGCCTGGTACCGCGATCAGCGCGCGTGGTGGGAGCCGCAGTTGTGGATGCGCTCGGTGCCCGTCGCGGATGGCGCGGGGCGCTTCAGCTACTGGTGAGCGAGCGCGGTTCCGCACCGGCGAACGCGTGGCGGACGCCGCTCCTCGGCGCGCTCATCGTCGCGTTGTTGCTGAAGGCGGGCATCGTGCTCTTTGGCCTCAGCCGGGGCTTCGAGCTCGGAGATGAGGGCTACTTCCTGCTGAATCTGAATCATCCGGAGAACGCGCCACCACCGTTCGAGTTCTATCGGCTGCTCTCGCTCTTCTCGACGTTGCGGATCGGGGTGCTCGAGGCGCGCGTGCTGCGGGTTGCCGTCGAACTCGTCGGAAGCCTGGCGCTGATCGCCGCCGTACTGAGATGGGCCCGCGCGCGCGTCTTCGAGCCGGACGCGGTGAGCACAGCCCGCTTCGTGCTGTTCTGCCTGATGGGCGCGTTCCTGAGCGTTGCGAGCCGCTCGCTCGGTTACAACGACGTCACCAATCTGTGTGTTTATCTCGCCGTCGCGTGTTTCTTCCTGATGCTGGCGGCGCCAGCTGGCGCGGCGGGCCGACGCCAGCGCCTGCTGCTGGCGATCGGCGCCGGTCTCCAGACGGGCTTCCAACTCTCGGTGAAGTTTCCGACCGCCGCGCTGCTCTTCGGCGGCCTGGCTCTTGCATTCGCGGTGTTCCAGCGGTCGCTGGCGGTCCGCGAACGCACGCGACTGATCGTCGTATATGCGCTCGCCGCGTTCGCGGCGGTCGTCGCGGTCGTCGTGCTGACGGGTGGGCTCGCGCCGCTGCTCGAGCGGCTGCACGTGGCAACGCAACTCCCCGCGCTGTCCGGCTACGACCCGATCGCGCTGCTGCGCCGCTGGGTCGCACTCGAGATCTGGACCTTCTTGAACGCGGCCGTGTTCGCGGCGGCGTTCGCCGCTGCGCTGTGGCTGGTTCGGCGGCGCGGTTCCGCGGACCTCGATCGAAAGCTCGCGAGCGCGCTGGCCGTGGCCGCGATCGTGCTCTTCGTCAGCGTCGTTCCGCTGCATCCGACGTTCCTGCACTGGACGCTGGTCTATCTGGCCTGTCTGCTCGTCGTGCTGCCGCTGTTGCTCGTCGCGCTGGTGTGGCGGCGCGCGGCGCTCGCGCCACTGCTGGTGCTGCTCGCGGTACCGCTGATCGAAATGATGGGCACCAACGTTCCGATCACGATGCGGCTGCCGTCGCACATACTCCCGCTCTTCGTGCTGCTCGCGGTGCTGGTCTACGACCTGCGGGACCGCGCGGGGACGGTGCGCTTCGAGCGGCGCGTGGTCGCGTTGCTGGTCGTGCTGACGAGCATCGAGTTCGTTCATCACCAATGGAACGAGCCGTATGGCCTGCCGCGACCGTTGTCCGAGCAAGTCGCCCCGGTTGCCGGCTTGCCGGGGATCCGGGTCGACGTCGCGAGTGCCGCCTTTCTCGAGTCGGTCGCGTCCCAGATGGCGGGCGCGGAATTCGAGCGCGGTGATCCGATCGTCGCGATCGACTACATGCCGGGGCTCGTGTTCTTTCTGGGCGGCGTCTCGCGCGGATCGAATCTCTACATGTTCGACCGGCCGCAGCTGAACTGCTTCGAGATCAACCGCGCCGGCGATACGATCCGGCCCTATCTGATCCTCGGCGGGCCGATGTCCGCAGAACAGCAGGCGTGCTTGCGTGCGTTCGCGTTCCCGAATGACTTCGAGCTGATTCGTACGATCCACAACCCGTACGAGGCCGTCTATGCGACCTTCGATCGTCCGGGCCTCTCGCACATCCAGCTCTGGAAGCCGAAGCAGGTCTCGGATACGCCCGGCGGTGACGGCGACGTTCAGCGCAAGTAGCCGAGTTCGGCTGCGTGGCGTTCCACGAATGCGCGCGCCTCGTCAGGCGCGATGCGCATCCAGGTCGACTCGAAGTAGCGCTCCGGATCGGGCCGCGCGGAGACCGCGGCTTCCCGCGCCTGCGCGGCACCCGCCGCATCGCCAGCGAGCATGCGAAGATCAGCGAGATAGAGATAGGCGAGCGGCGTGCGCGCGTCGCTCGCTTCGATCGCGTTGGGTGTTGCTTCGATGGCCGCTTCGAAGTGTCGCGCCGCCGCCGCGAAGTCGCCCTTGCGCCGATACAGCTCGGCGAGCTCGAGCCGGTAGTAACAGAAGTTCAAGTAGAAGATCTTGTGCGGCGCCTGTTCGGCCGCGTCGAGTGCGCGAAACGCATCGCCGGTGCGCCCCGCCGCGTGGTACTCGAGGGCAAGCCGGTAGTAGAACTCGTCCGAGGGATACTGGGCGAGCAACTGCTCGTAGACCGCGCTGGTGCTCCGCCACGAGGCGCGTTGTGCGAACGACAGCAGCATGAGCGCAGCGCATGCGGTGGCCACGAACACCGCGAGCGCAGATCGCAGCGCGCGACGCTCCCGCCACAGATTGGAGGCACCGAGCGCGACGAGCAGGAGAAGCCCTACCGACGACTGATAGTAGTAGCGATCGGCGACGAGCAGCGGCATGTCGGAGTAGAACGCGAGGATCAGCGCGGACGGCAGGATCGTCACGAAGTACCAGCCGAGACCGAAGAAGAGCGCTCGCTTCTCCCGCAAGAAGCTCCACACCGTGACGAGCAGCAGCGCGACCGTGCAGCCGGTGAATGCGTAGAAGCGGGCGGACAGCGCACCGGCTGCGGGCAACGGATAGAACGCGCCGAGTCCGACGGGCAGGAAGGTCTTCTCGACGTAGAAGAACAAGTCGTAGCCGGCGATCGCGAGCCACTCGAAGCCCGTGAAGGGGTACTCGGTGGCAAACGGGTTCACCGGAGCGGCATGCCGCGTCGCGAGCGCGATCACGATGGCCGGCGGCAGATAGACGAGCTTCGACGGAAGGCTGCGGCGAAGGAAGATCAGCAGCCGCGACGGCGGCTCCGAATCCCGCAGGTAGTCGATCAGCACCAGCACGGCGGGCAGCGTCACGCCGGTGGCTTTCGCGAGGCACGAGAGCAGGAATAAGACCGCACTCGCGACGAGACTCGCCACGGCGAGTCCCCGCCGCGGGCCCCGCCAGTGGACGTAGCCGAGATAGCCGAGCGCTCCCAGCAAGTAGAAGAAGAATGAGAGCACGCCCTTGCGGCCCATCACCCAGGCGACTGGCTCGACCTGGAGCGGGTGGATCGAGAACAGCAGCGCAGTGCCGAGAGCGATCGCGGCGTTGCGGAACAGAATCCACACCAGCAACGCGACCCCGAGTACGTTGGCCAGATGCAGCAGCAGGTTGGTCAGGTGGAAGTAGAAGGCGTTCATGCCGAAGAAGTGGTAGTCGAGCGCGTAACTCAGATAGGTGAGCGGGTAGTAGCGGATGTCGCGCGCATCCCCGGTGAACAGGAGTCGGATCCCGTTCCAAGAGAAATCGCGTATGGCGGGGTTCTGGACGACGTGGTGCAGGTCGTCGATCGCGAGGAACGGGTAACCGAGGCCGGGCACGAAGACGACGAGCGCCGGCAGGAGCAGCAACACGAAAGCGCAAAGCCAAACGATCGCAGAGAAACCCTGAGCGCTTCGCGGCGAGCGGTGAAGCGGCGCGCTCATTCCCTCTCTTCGAATCCACGCGACGCGCGACGGCGTCGCCTACCGGTCAAGCGAAGCGCCCAGACCACCCAGGCCGCCTCCCAGATGATCTGCTTCGAGAGCTTGCTCTTGCCCTCGACGCGGTCGGTGAACACGATCGGAATCTCGCGAACACGCAGTCCGAGCTGCCACGCACGGACGGTCGTCTCGATGTGGAAGGCGTACCCGCTGCTGCGGATCTCGTCGATTCCGATCCGCTCGAGAGCACTGCGCCGGTAGCACTTGTAGCCGCTCGTGAGATCGTGAATCGGCACCAACGCGACGAGACTCGCGTAGCGGTTCGCGGCGAGCGAAAGCGCAAGCCGCTGCCAGGGCCAGTTGAGCACGCGGATGCCATCGCGGTAGCGGCTTCCGAGTACCAGATCGCTGCCATCCATCGCGTCCAGGAAGTCGGGCAACGCCGCGGGGTCGTGAGACAGATCGGCGTCCATCTGCACGCCGTACTCGGCATCGGTCTCCGCGAGCATCCAGCGGAAGCCTTCCACGTACGCCGAGCCCTGACCGAGCTTGCCGGGTCGATGCATCACATGAACACGCGGGTTCGCGGCTGCGAGCGCATTGGCGACCACGCCTGTTCCGTCTGGACTCGCGTCGTCGATGATCAGCAGATGGAGGTCGTGATCCAGCGCGAGAATCGCAGCAGCCAACCGTTCGAGGTTGTGCCGCTCGTTGTACGTCGGAACGACCACCAGCGTCTTCATTTGGCCGGCGAAGGTAGGGGAAGGGACCCGCAAATCGAAGTGCAATGCCGCCATTGCGCGAGCCAATCGCGATCGCGACCGGGCTGGCTGCGGCGAGGCTTCGGCTTCCCGGAACCCGCCGCCCGCCTTTGGTGGTACTGTGCCGGCCGTCGGGGGCAAGGAGGCCCGGGATCATGTCGGCAGCAGCGACCTTCGAGTT
>CAYGWM010000184.1:0-5010 GCA_964353555.1 uncultured Spirochaetales bacterium | reverse complement strand
GGATCTGAGCGGGGACGTTGGTTGCGTCAGTTGCGTCGCGGATTGTCTCCGCCTCGTCGACCAGCTCACTTCGCGACGCAACTGACGCAACCAACGTCCCCTTTTCTGACGCTGAGATAAGATGGCTGGCCTCGCACTGGGGAGCGCACATGGCACCGACACTGTCTCAGTCACTGGCCGAGCGACTCGGCTTCGCCGCGACCGACCGCGTCGCGATCGTCCACGCCGACGACATCGGGATGTGCCACGCCGCCAATCTCGGCGCCTTCGACGCACTCGCGAACGGCATCGTCAGTTGCGGCTCGATCATGGTGCCCTGTCCGTGGTTCCGCGAAGCCGCCGATCTTGCGCGCGCAAACCCCCATTTCGATCTCGGTGTACACCTGACGCTCAACTCCGAGTGGCCGCATTATCGATGGGGGCCCGTCGCCGGCCGCGATCGCGTGGCCTCAGTGCTGGACGCGCAGGGCTATCTGCCGCGTACGACGCTCGAAGTGCTGCGCAGCGCGACGCCGGAACACGTCGAGATCGAGCTGCGCGCGCAGATCGAGACGGCGCTCGGCGCCGGGATCGACGTCACGCACGTCGACTCACACATGGGCACCGTGCTGCTCGATCCGTTCGTCGGCGTCTACGCAAGACTCGCGAAGGAGTACCGCTTGCCGGCGTTCGCGGCGCATCCGGATCCGGCTGCGCTGAAGCGCTCGGGGCTCGCCGCGTTCGAGGGCGTGCTGCGCAAAGGCGCCGATCAGATCGCCGCCGCGGGCTTGCCGATCCTCGACGGCGTCGAGCTGTTGTCGCTCGACTTCGAGCCCGGCAACGGCGATAGCCACACGACGGCACGACTCTCGCGCATCGGCGCGGGCGTTCACTACTTCATCATCCATCCCGCCAAGGAGAGCGATGAGCTGCGCGCGATCGCGCCCGATGCGCATGCGCGCAGCTTCGAGCACGAGTTCTACGGCAGCCAGCTTGGTCGCGACCGCTTCGCGAAGGAAGGCATCCGCACGGTCGGCATGCGGGCGCTGCGCGATCTGGTGCGGGCCAGCTGAGACGACTACCGCGCGTCTTCGAGCGGCGCTTCGCTGATGTCGTAGCCGGCTTCGACCGGAATTCGGATCACCGGGCCATTCTCGCCGCGGCCGACGGTCGGCAACACGGTGATGACCGGTTCGCTGCGTGCGCGGGAAATCGCCTCGGCGACGCTGCGACTGCGCGCGAGCTTGATCAGGTTGCGCAGCGTCGGGAAGATGATCATCCGCCGCTTGGCAAGCGCATCCTCGATCGCGATCGTCGGTGCGATCCACAGCGAATCGACCGACTCTTCGCCGTCGTGCGCGGCGACCTGATCACGCGGAGCCGGGACCAGGTAGAAGTGCGTGTCGAAGCGCTTCGGCATGAAGGCGGGCGTGATCCAGTGCGCGAACGGCACCATCGCATCGAGCGCGAATTCGAGGTCGTGCGCCGCGGCGATCGCGCCGAGCGTCACGGCGCCGGAAAGCAGGTCGCTGCGGTAGCGCGTCTCGAGCGGGCGCACGCGCGATTCGGGAAGCAGCGCGGTTTCGCCACGACCTCGGGCCAGCAGCACGCCGCACTCCTCGAAGGTCTCGCGCACCGCCGCGACGCGCACCGCGAACGACTCGTCGTCGAGATCGTCGCAGCCGGAGCAGCGCGCGCGCAGCGCGGGATCGCGGTCCGCCGGGTCCACCTTGCCGCCCGGGAAGACCAGCGCGCTCGACGCGAAGTCGATCTGGTGGTGGCGCTCGACCATGAACACTTCGAGGACGCCGCGGTCGTCGCGCAGCAGCATCACGGTGGAAGAAGGGATGGGAGTCGGAGGCGGTTTGGCCATCGTCACGGCATGATGGCACAGCGCGCGGGGTGTGAGTTCGCGTGATCGAGACGGTACCGGGCGATGTCGCGCTGCATCTCGAGATCGAGGGCGAGGGGCCGCTCGTCGTTTTGTTGCATGGCTTCGGCGGCAGCGCTCGAAACTGGCGGCCGCAGCTGCGCGCGTTGCGCGACTCGTTTCGGGTCGCTGCCTTCGACGTGCGCGGGCACGCACGCAGCGAAGCGCCGGGCGACGCGGCTTCGTACCGCCCTGCGTGTTTCGTCGCCGACGTCGCGCGTGTGCTCGATCATCTGGGCGCGCAGCGAACCGTCGTCGGCGGCCTGTCGATGGGCGCCGGGATCGCCGCGCGCTTCGCCGCTGCGCATCCCGCGCGCGTTCGCGCTCTCATGCTCGCGTCGTTGCCACCGGGAGCCGAGCAGGGAACACGTCAACGCGGCTGGGCGTTGGCGTTCGCCGACGCGATCGAACGCGATGGCCTCGAAGCGGCCGGCGCGTGCTACGCGTGGGGCGCCGAGTCCGGCCTCGACGCGAATGCCGCGAAGCTGGTGCGCGCTGGCTTTCTCGAGCACCCACCGCACGCGATCGCGCACACGCTGCGCGAGTTGCTCGCGGTGCAGCCGGGTTGGTCCGGCATCGCGGAGTCGCTCGCCTCGCAGGGCCCTCCGGTGCTCGTGATCGCTGGCGAGCGCGACCCCGTCTCGCTGGCGCCGTGTCGGAACCTCGCACACGCACTTGCGGATGCAGAGCTGCTCGTCGTTCCGAATGCTGGGCACGTCGTGAATCTCGAAGCGCGCGACATGGTCAACGCGGCATTTCGCGAGTTTCTGGAGCGCCTCCCTACACGAGCGGCCGCACGTCGCTAGAGTCCGCGCTCGATGAACGGGCTAGTCGCGCTCGCCGCGCTGTCGCTCAGTGCATGGCTCTACCTGATATTCGCGCATGGTCGCTTCTGGCGTTGCGACCAGCGGCTGACCGGACGCGAGCCGGTGCCGTCGCGTTGGCCTTCCGTCACGGCCGTCGTGCCGGCGCGCGACGAAGCCGCGCTGATCCAAGCGACGCTGCGCTCGCTGCTCGACCAGGATTACCCCGGCGTGTTCCGCATCGTGCTCGCCGACGACGAGAGCAGCGACGGAACCGGCGACGTGGCGCGCGCGCTCGCGCGCGATCACCCGAACGGCGCGCGTGTCACGGTGGCGCGTACGCCAGAACGCCCGACAGGTTGGGTCGGCAAGATGTGGGCGGTCGAGACCGGTGTGCGCACGGGCCGCGCCGCCGCGCCTCCGGAGTACTGGCTGCTGACCGACGCCGACGTCGAACATGGGCCGGCCAACCTGCGCCGGCTGGTCGCGAAGGCGGAAGCGGAACGGCTCGATCTGGTGTCGCAGATGGTGCTGCTCCACGCGGGACCGGGCCCGGACGGCCTGCTGGTTCCCGCGTTCGTGTACTTCTTCCAGAAGCTCTACCCGTTCGCGCGCGTCAACGACCCGCGCTCGCGAACCGCGGGTGCCGCGGGCGGTTGCGTGCTGGTGCGGCGCGACGCGCTCACACGTGCTGGCGGCATCGAGGCGCTGCGCGGCGAAGTGATCGACGATTGCGCGCTCGGTCGCGCGGTGAAACGCGGAGGCCCGATCTGGCTCGGTCTCTCGACCACCGAGCGCTCGATCCGGCCCTACACGGGCATCTCGGACGTGTGGAACATGGTCGCGCGCAGCGCGTTCACGCAGCTTCGGCACTCCGCATGGATCGTCGCCGGCACCGTGCTCGGTCTCGCACTGCTGTATCTGGTGCCGCCGCTCACGGTGCTCAGCTGGCCGTGGCATCGCGACGGGCTCGCGGGGGCACTCGCGCTCAGCGCGTGGGTTCTGCAGGCAGTATCGTTCGCGCCGACGCTCGCACTCTACGATCGCTCTGCAGCGTGGGGATTCGCGCTGCCGATCGCCGGCGCGTTCTACGGCGCAATGACGATCGACTCTGCGCGACGTCACTACCGGCGCGTGGGTGCGCATTGGAAGGGCCGCGCCGGCGCGGGTCGCGAAGTCGCCTAGAACGGGGTTCCCAGCCATGACCACCAACGCTCCGGCTACCGCCACGCGCAAGACCGCATCGCCGTGGCAACTCATCGTGGCTGCGATTGGCGGTCCGCGCGCGATCGGTGGCAAGTGTGCGCGAATCGCGCGCACGACGCGGCTCTGGCTCGACCCGCGCGCGGTGCGCGCGCGACTCGCCGAACTCGCGCGCAAGGGCTTCATCGACCAGCAGCCGGGTCGTTGGCAGATCCTCTTCGGCGGAGTCGACATGCTGCGCTTCGTCATCGAGCCGGCCTCGCGCGACTACTACGCGCAGCAGGGCATTTCGTTTGGCTTCCATCAATTGCTGCGCGTGCTCGACGATCCGGTCTCGATGATCGACCCGACCGGCTTCCTGTCCGAGCGCGACACGATCATCGGTCATGTGATGCAGGTGGTGCACCTGAATCCCGTCTACGATCTGCAGCTGCTGCAGATGTTCCCGGACGGGCTCGATGAACTGGAGTCACAGGTCGCCGCGATGGTCGCGGGAACGCATTCCCGTCACGGCACGATCGGCGCGATCGTCGAGGATCCGGACTATCACGCGCGGCTGCTCGACTACGTGCGGCGTTTCCGGCTCGATCCGGACACGCCGCCGCTGGTGCGCCAGGAGCAGACGCTGCGCGACGACCCGATCTTCGCGGCGGCCGAACGCACCTTCGCGACGCTCCCGGGATTCATTCGCTACTGCAACCGCTTGTCGGCGGACTTCGTCGTGCTGGCGAAGCGATCGCGGCGCGTGCACGTGTTCCCGGTCGAGCTGGCCGAGCCTGCACCGCATTGACGGCCGCTGTGCCGTCGCGGGCGGAGCTAGTCGACTGCTTTCGCACCCAGGCGCACGGCTGCGCGCTCGCGGGTTCGACGATCTACACCGTGCTACTCGAGCGTGCGGCCGACGACCTCGCACGCGGCGGCCTGTTCGCCGATCTCGTCTCGACCTACCGCGGCCTGCCGATCCTCGACGCATTGCCGTTGCGGTTACTGGGAGCCGTGCACGCGATGGTGCTCGGCGGCCGCGCACCCGCGCTCGCCGCGTTCTATCCCTCGGCCGGTGGCCACTTCGAAGCGGAGGGCGCCTTTCGCGCACTT
>CAYGWM010000183.1:1968-5271 GCA_964353555.1 uncultured Spirochaetales bacterium | reverse complement strand
ACGCGCGATGGCGACGGCTTCCGCGGCGGCGCGTTCCGCGCGACGCGGTTGATGCCGTAGCGATCAAGCGGCGCTCCTGCCGCGTGACCAACGCAACGCTAGCCTCGCTGCGATCAGAACGGCACGCCGTGCGTCTTCGTCATCGCGAGGAAGGCCGCGCGGATCTTCGCGAAGCCGGGACCCGGTTCGCCAGCGCCGATCGTCTGGCCGTCGAGCGAGCGCACCGGCACGATGCCGGCGCCGGTGCCGGTCAGGAACACCTCGTCGGCGCCGAGCAGGTCGACGCGCGACAGCGATCGTTCGCTGGCCGTGAAGCCAAGACCGGGCGCCAGCTCGAACACGCTCCGGCGCGTCACGCCGTCGAGCGCGCCGTCGGTCGGCGGCGGCGTCGCGAGCGAGCGGCCGCGCAGCACGAACACGTTCGCGACGCTGGCCTCCGCGATCGTTCCGCCGGTGTTCAGGATCAGCGCCTCGTCGGCGCCCTGCCGGCGCGCTTCGAGCTTCGCCATCGCGTTGTTCAGGTAGTTGAGGCTCTTCACGCGCGGATCGAGCGCGTCGAGCGCGGGACGCCGCCAGCTCACCGTTACCATTTCGAGTCCCAGTGCGAGCTTTTCGGGCGGATAGATCTGCGCTTCGGCGGCGAGGCAGAAGAGCCGCGGCGTCGGACACGTGGTGGGATCGACGCCGAGCGCGCCCTCGCCGCGCGTGACGACCAGACGCACGTACGCGTCATCGCGACCGAGTGCGCGCAGCGTGTCGAGCACGATGTTGCGGATTGCGTCGACCGAGACCGGCAGCGTGAGGTCGATCGCTTTCGCCGACGTGACGAGCCGCGCGAGGTGATCGTCGAGCCGGAATACACCGCGCGCATAGGCGCGGATGCCCTCGAAAATTCCGTCGCCGTAGAGCAGCCCGTGATCCAGTACGGAGACACGCGCTTCGGACGCATCCACGACCCTGCCGTCGATCCAGACCTTCATGCCCTTCTCCCTTCCAACGTCGCCGAGATGCGCGCGGCCGCAGCGAGCAGCCGTCGGGCGAGTGCTTCCGTCTTGGCCGCCGACAACCGCACGGACGGTGCCGCGACCGCAACCGTCGCCTGCATGCGTCCCCCCGCGAGCACCGGGGCCGCGACCACCGCGAGCCCCGCCACCCACTGCTCACGGTTCTCCGCAAAACCGCGCCGCCGCGCCTTCGCAACTTCGCGCTCGAGCGCGCGCAGCGACGTCGGCGTGCTGTTCGTGAAGCGCGGGAACGCGCCCTTCGGCAGCGACACGGCCTCGGGTGCAAAGGCGAGATAGAGCTTGCCCACGGCGGTCGCGTGCACGGGCACCTCGGAACCGACGCGCGGCGCCGCGCGCAGGAAGCCGGTGCCCTCGGCCTTGTCGAGCACGACGATGCGACCTGCACGCGCGGCGGCGAGGAAGATGGTTTCACCGATCGCTTCCGCCTCGGCTTCGAGCACGGGTCGCGCGGCGGCGACGATCGGCTCGCGCTCGAGCACGCCGAGTCCGAGCGCAAGCAGTCGCACGCCGGGCCGATAGCGGCCGCCCGCGTCGCGCTCGACCAGCCCGCGGCGGCCGAGCGCGGCGAGCAGCCGGTGCGTCGTCGACTTCGGCAGCGTGAGCGCGCGCGCAATCTCCGAAACGCCGGCGCTGCCCGCGGCGCTCACGTGGAACAGCACGTCGAGCGCCTTCTCGACGCTCGAGGTGGCGTCGAGCGCGGCCTCGCCCGCGTTGCTCGTGTGTTCCACAATATGGGACGTAAAACTCATATGCGGAACATATCCGCAAGCGACCGGCATCGGCAAGGCATGGAGGGAAGGCTCGCGACAGCCGATAGGCCCCGGGAAGCGAGGAATCCGATGACACGACGATCGCCGTTGCGTTCCACGATCCGGAACTCCCTGCGCAGCGCACTGCTCTTCAGGCTGCTGCTCTTCGCGCACGCGTCCGCAGCGGCGCTCGGCACGCCGGTCTTCCAGTGGCAGCGCTGTCCTGCGAGCTACTGCGAGACGGGCTGGTACGCCTCGCCCGCCGTCAGCGACGTCGACCGCGACGGTGTCGTCGACGTGCTGTGGGGTGGCTACACGCTGCTGTCGGTGCGTGGCGACACTGGTGTGATCGAATGGAGCTACGCGCCGCAAGGCGGAGCCAGCCGGATGTGGCCCGGCGTTGCCGTCGCGGACCTCGGCGGCGACGGCGCGCGCGAGGTCGTCGTCGTACAGGGCGACAAGCTCTCGGTGCTCGACGCGGCGGGCATGATCGAGCCGGGCTGGCCGCGATCGGTGTTCGGCACCTCCGAGATGCGCACGCTCGCCGTCGCCGATCTCGATGCCGACGGCGCATTCGAGATCCTGACCGCGCGCGCGAGCCCCGGCGGCGACGAGACGTGGACGGTGCTCGAATCGAACGGCGCCACGCGCGCGGGATGGCCGCGCCTCACTCCGCTCGATCCCGGTTCCGCATGGGGCGCATACAACCAGAACCTCGCGGTCGGCGATCTCGACGGCGACGGTGATCTCGAGGTCGCTGCATCGAGCGACGTGCACCACCTCGCCGCGTTCGACGACGACGGCACGCCGCTTCCCGCGAATCCGATCTACGGTGCAAACGAGAACTGGAGCGAGGTCGGCGTGCACTACGACCACGCGGTCGACCTGCGCGGCTACGCGAACTGCGCCGCCGGCGTCCCGCCGCTGGAAGCGCGACCCAACTTCGCCGATGCGCCGCCCGCGATCGGCGATCTCGACGGGGACGGCAGCAACGAGATCGTCGTCGTCGGTTCCTTCTACGACTGCCGCACTGGCGACTATCAGCAGCTCTTCCAGGTGCCGATGGTCTTCAATGCCGACCGCACGCGCTGGGCACCGGGCGGAGGCTTCGACTGGACCGCCCTGCCCGTTCCCGATGACAACGCAGCGCCGCTCTCGATCGACTACGACGTGATCGAATCCGCCGAAGCGAACCCGGTACTGGCCGATCTCGACGGCGACGGTGTCAAGGAAATCCTCTACGCCTCGTACGACGGCCGCGTGCACGCATTCTGGGTCGCGGACAAGACGGAACGCGGCGCCTGGCCGTTCGTCGTACACGGCGGTCCCACCGCGAAGCGCTTCGCGTCCGAGCCGGTCGTGGCCGACCTCGACGGCGACGGCCAGGCCGAAGTGGTGTTCACCACCTGGACCGCGAAGGGCAGCAAGCAGGGTGGCGACCTGTTGATCGTCACTGCGTCTGGCATCGAGCTGTCGCGTGTCGCGCTGCCGCGTTCCAGCCAGGACTGGGACGGCGCGCTCGGCGCGCC
>CAYGWM010000183.1:0-1868 GCA_964353555.1 uncultured Spirochaetales bacterium | reverse complement strand
CGCGTGTCGCGCTGCCGCGTTCCAGCCAGGACTGGGACGGCGCGCTCGGCGCGCCAACGCTCGCCAATCTCGACGGCGATCCCAACGTCGAAGTCGCGGTCGGAACCAGCAATAGCGGCCTCGTCGTCTACGAGATCCCGGGCTCGCGCGCCGATCGGCTGCTCTGGCCGACCGGGCGCGGCAATCTGCAGCGCACCGCGCCGGAGCCGACCGTAGCCGCGACGGCAGCCGCTGCGCTCGGCGCACTCGCGGCGCTCGCGCGGCGACGCTCCCGCGCGTAGTCGCGGCCACAAGCGGCGGCCGATCGCGACCGCCGGCGACCGAATGCGGCTACCGACCTGATGATCTCGCACCGGCCGGAGCAACCAGCCGCGCCAATACGAGTCAGCGGAGCGCTCGCTGCACGTCGGGCGGCTGCTTGCGGAGAACGCCACACCGGCACGTCCCTTGCTCTCTCCCGACTTCGCCGGGGGGCAACAAGGGGATGTCGTGGACCGCATTCGTTCCGTTCTTTTCGTTGGTCGCGCCGCGGCGCTGCGCGCGGAAGCCGTCGCTGAATCTCCGCTGCTGGATGTCGCGTGGGCGCGCGATGCCGAGGACGCCGCGCAGCTCCCGCTCGCGGCCTTCGACGCGGTCGTGCTCGACGCCGACAGTGAGCCCGCTGCGCGCGAGTCGCTGCTGCGCATCCGCGACGGACGCGACGTCTGCCCGCCGGTGCTGGTCCGTCTACCAGCGACCACTGCGACCAGCGCGCTCGCGCTGCGCAGCGCGGGCGCCGCGCAGGTGTGCGCACGCGGAGAGCGCACCCAAGACGACGCGCAATCCCTGCACCAGCTCCTCGCACCGCTCTTCGAGAGCCTCGCGGACGCGACGCCGGGGCGCGGCAACACCATACCGGAGCGGCCGGTGCTGATTGCGCGAAGCCACGCAATGCGCGACGTGATCGCGCTGATCGAGCGCGCGAGCACCTCGCGCGCCACCGTGCTGCTCACCGGCGAGACGGGGACCGGCAAGGAAGTGCTCGCACGCGCGATCCACGAGGGCGGGCCGCGCCGTCGCTCTCCGTTCGTAGCGGTGAACTGCGCCGCGTTCCCCGACACGCTGCTCGAGAGCGAACTGTTCGGACACACGCGCGGCTCGTTCACCGGAGCGGATCGCGACAAGCCCGGCCTCTTCGAAGCGGCCGACGGCGGCACGCTCTTCCTCGACGAGATCGGCGAGACCTCGCCGTCGCTACAGGCCAAGCTGTTGCGCGCGCTGCAAGAGCGCGAGGTGCGACCGCTCGGGGGCGCACGTTCGCGCAAGATCGACGTGCGGGTCGTAGCGGCCACCAATCGCTCGCTGACGGCCGAAGTCGCGAGCAGCCGCTTCCGCGAGGATCTCTTCTACCGCCTCGCGGTATTCCGGATCGATGTCCCGCCACTGCGCGAGCGCCGAGACGACGTGCTGCCGCTCGCCGAGCATTTCCTGCGTCGCCACGGCGAACGCGAGGAGAAGCGCGGCTGCCGTCTTTCACGCGAGGCCGCCGATCTGCTGCTCGCCCACGGCTGGCCCGGCAACGTGCGAGAACTGGAGAACGAGATGCATCGCGCGCTCGCGGTAGCAGAATCGGGCGAGGCGATCGACGTGCGGCATCTCTCCGATCGCCTCCAGCAGACGTTGCGACCGCTGCGTGAGATCCAGAAGAGTGATGGACCCGAAACGCTGCGCGCACAACTCGGCCGGCTCGAAGCGTGGCTGCTGCGCCGTGCACTCGACGCGCACGACAACCGCCGTGCGGCGACCGCGCGCACGCTGGGGATCACGCGCGAAGGGCTCTACAAGAAGATGCGCCGATTCGGCATCGAGTGAGGATCCGGCTCGCGGGT
>CAYGWM010000182.1:2535-5279 GCA_964353555.1 uncultured Spirochaetales bacterium | reverse complement strand
TTCCGCGATCAGCACGGCGACGAAGTGGGCTGGATGACGTTCCGCATCCTGCGCTTCAAGCCCAATCAGCCCGTCGCCGCTGCGACCGCGCCGGATGCCGCCGCTGCGCCGACGAAGCCGCGCCGCCTGCGCCCGCCGCTCGGTCACGACAACAAATGGTGGTGGGACGGCATCGCCGCGGGAGACCTTCGGATCCAGCGCTGCAAGGAGTGCAAGACGCTGCGCCATCCGCCGCGCCCGATGTGCGGCAACTGCCAGTCGCTCGAGTGGGACTCTGCGATCGCGAGCGGTGCCGGCACGGTCTACTCGTACGTCGTGATGCACTACCCGCCGATTCCCGGCTACGACTTCCCGCTGCCGGTCGCGCTGATCGACCTCGACGAAGGCACGCGCCTCGTTGCGAACGTGGTCGGTTGCGCGCCGTCCGACGTCCACGTCGGCATGCGCGTGCAGGCGAAGATCGAAGCCGCCGACGAAGAAATGAACCTCCCCTTCTTCTACCCGGTGAAGTGACCGCACGATGGATTTCTCGACCAGCGACGAACAGAACTCGATCCGCGATCTCGCGCGCGGCATCCTCGACAGCGAGCTGTCGCGCGACCGGCTGAAGGCCGCCGCGGCGACCGCCGACGGCAGCGACGTCGCGCTGTGGAAGACGCTCGCCGAAGCGAACCTGATCGGTGTCGCGGTGCCCGAGGCGCAGGGCGGCATGGGGCTCGGGCTGCTCGAGGTCTGCACGCTGCTCGAAGAGATCGGCCGCGCGGTGGCGCCGGTGCCGGTGCTCGCGTCGCTGGTGCTCGGCGGGCTGCCGATCGCGCGCTTCGGCAGCGACGCGCAGCAGGAGCGCTGGCTGCGCGCGCTCGCGGCGGGAGACGCGATCCTCACGGCCGCGCTCGTCGATGCGGGATCGGACGACGTCACGAAGCCGGCGACGAGCGCACGCCGAGACGGTGATTCGTGGATTCTCGACGGCGCGAAGCGACTCGTTCCAGCCGCGTCCTGCGCAGCGCGCATGCTGGTTCCGGCCCGCACCGACGCCGGCGCCGGCATCTTCCTCGTCGATCCGAACGCCGCCGGCGTCGCGCTGACCGCGCAGCGCACCTCCACCGGCGAGCGACTCTTCGACGTGACGCTCTCCGGCGTGCGCGTCGCCGAGGACGATCTGCTCGGCGGCGACGCCAAGTCCGGCGCCATCGCCGCGCGCTGGATCTACGACTGCGCGCTCACGGCGCTCTGCGTGACGCAGGTCGGCGTCTCGGAGCGCGCGCTCGAGATCACCGCAGCCTACCTGAAGGAACGCGTCCAGTTCGGCGTGCCGATCGGTTCGTTCCAGAGCGTGCAGCACCGCGCCGCGGACTGCTGGATCGACTTGCAGTCGATGCGCTGGACCGCGTGGCGCGCGGCGTGCCGGATCGCCGAAGACGAAGACGCGACGCGCGAGACGGCGGTCGCGAAGTTCTGGGCCGCCGACGGTGGCTCGCGCCTCGCGAACACCGCGCAGCATCTGCACGGCGGCCTCGGCGTGGACGTCGACTACGCCATCCATCGCTACTTCTTGTGGTCGAAGGCGATCGAGTTGTCGCTCGGCGCCGCGACGCCGCAGCTCGTCCGCCTCGGCCGCGATATGGCGACCACTGGACCGCGGGAGCTGACATGAAGACACTGCGCTTCGAATCGGTGAAGGTCGGCGACGCGCTGCCCGAGCTGCCGATCCCGATCACCGTGACGCTGGTGGTCGGAGGCGCGCTCGCATCGCGCGACTACACGCCGGTGCACCACGACAAGGCCGCCGCGCAGGCGCAGGGCATGAGCGACGTGTTCATGAACATCCTCACCACGAACGGCCTCGTCGGGCGCTACGTCACCGATTGGGCCGGCCCGGACTCGGTGGTGAAGAACGTCGCGATCAAGCTCGGCGCGCCGAACCTGCCCGGCGACACGATGAAGATGGTCGGCAGCGTGAAGAGCAAGGACGACGCAGCGGGCGAGCTGGTCGTGGAGATCGCCGGCAAGAACGGCTGGGGCAATCACGTCACCGGCACGGTGCGCCTCTCGTTGCCGAGGAACAGCTGATGTCGATCGCGCTGAAGGATCAGGCTGCGATCGTCGGGATCGGGCAGACCGAGTTCTCGAAGAACTCGGGTCGCTCGGAGCTGCAGCTCGCGGCGGAAGCGGTGAAGGCCGCACTCGCCGACGCCGGCATCCACCCGTCCGAAGTCGACGGCATGACTACTTTTACCATGGACACCAACGACGAGATCGAGGTCGCGCGCTCCGTCGGCATCGGCGATCTGACGTTCTTCAGTCGGACCCCGCACGGCGGCGGTGCGGCGATTGGCGTGATCCAGCAAGCGGTGATGGCGATCGCGACGGGCGTTGCGGAATGCGTCGTCGTCTACCGCGCCTTCAACGAGCGCTCGGGGCGCCGCTACTCGACGGGCGTCTCGGAAGCGCTCGTCACGGCCGACGCGATCCACTGGTCGTGGTACATGCCGTTCGGGCTGCTGACGCCGGCTTCGTGGGTGGCGATGTACACGCAGCGCTACATGCACGAGTACGGCTGCAAGGGCACCGATCTCGCGCAGGTGGCGGTGTCGGCGCGCAAGCACGCGGTGAACAATCCGGCCGCATTCTTCCACGGCGTGCCGCTGACGGTCGAACAGCATCAAGCGTCGAAGTGGATCGCCGAGCCGCTGCGCCTCTTCGACTGCTGCCAGGAATCGGACGGCGGCTGCGCGCAGGTG
>CAYGWM010000182.1:0-2435 GCA_964353555.1 uncultured Spirochaetales bacterium | reverse complement strand
GCCGCTGCGCCTCTTCGACTGCTGCCAGGAATCGGACGGCGGCTGCGCGCAGGTGTTGGTCTCGGCGAAGCGCGCTCGGGAGATGCGCGCGAAGGGCGCCGTGATTCGCGGCGTCGCGCAGGCGGCGGGCGAGAATCAAGAGAACATGACGAGCTTCTATCGCCCGAGCATTTCGTATCTCCCCGAGATGGATCTCGTCGCGAAACAGACCTACGAGATGTCGGGGCTGCGCGCGAGCGACGTGGACGCGGCGATCATCTACGACGCGTTCACGCCGGTGGTGCTGTGGCAGCTCGAGTCGTGGGGCTTCTGCGGTCGCGGCGAGGCGAAGGACTTCGTGCACGGCGGCAACCTCGAAGTGGGCGGCGCGCTGCCGTGCAACACGCACGGCGGTCAGCTCTCCGAGGCGTACATCCACGGCATGAACGGCGTGAACGAAGGCGTGCGGCTGATCCGCGGCACGTCGCTGAATCAGCCAGCAAGGAACGACCACGTGTTGGTGACTGCCGGTGTCGGCGTTCCCACGAGTGGGATGATTCTCGGACAACTCTGAAGGAGAGCGTGATGCGTGAAGCCGT
Source organism: uncultured Spirochaetales bacterium (assembly GCA_964353555.1). Classification (GTDB taxonomy): domain Bacteria; phylum Myxococcota_A; class UBA9160; order UBA9160; family PR03; genus PR03. Next base: position 1,857 of record CAYGWM010000182.1, on the reverse strand, counting down.
CATCGTGGAAGCACTGCGAACGCCGATTGCGCGCGGCAAGATGGGCCGGGGTGATCTGTCGGGTCTGCACGCCGGCCAACTGCTCGCGAAGGTGCAGTTCGGGCTCTGCGAGAAGGCGGGCGTCGATCCGAACGACATCGAGCAGGTGATCGGCGGCTGCGTGACGCAGGCCGGCGAGCAGTCGAACAACATCGCGCGACACGCGTGGCTGTCGGCTGGCAAGACCTTCAAGGCCGGCGGCACGACGGTGGATACGCAGTGCGGTTCGAGCCAGCAGGCGAACCACCTGATTCGCGCGCTGGTCGCGGCGGGCAGCATCGACGCCGGCATCGCGTGCGGCCTCGAGATGATGAGCCACGTCGGTCTCGGCGCGAACGCGATCCACGGGCCCGGTTACTTCCAGACGCCCAACTGGCCCTGGGACCAGGCGCCGACGCAGTTCGAAGCGGCCGAGCGCATCGCGAAGAACCGCGGCATCACGCGCGAAGACGTCGATCGCTTCGCGCTCTCGTCGCAGCAAAAGGCGGCGCGGGCGATCGCGGAGGGACGCTTCGATCGCGAGACGCTGCCGATCGAGACGCCCGAGCTCGATGACTCCGCCGCGCCGACCGGCAAGACGCGCGTCGTGACGAAGGATCAGGGCCCGCGTCCCACCACGCTCGAAGGGCTCGCGGCGCTGAAGCCGGTGCAGCCGGGCGGCATGCACACGGCGGGCAACTCGTCGCAGATCAGTGACGGCGCGGCCGGCGTGCTGTGGATGACGGCCGACAAGGCGAAGGCGCTCGGGCTGCGGCCGCGCGCGCGCATCATCCAGGACGTCGTCGTCGGCACCGATCCCTACTACCTGCTCGACGGACCGATCGACGCGACCAACGAACTGTTCCGCAAGACGGGCATGAAGATCTCCGACTTCGACCTCTTCGAGATCAACGAAGCGTTCGCCGCGGTGGTGCTCTCGTGGGCGCAGGTGACGGGTGTCGATATGGACAAGGTGAACGTGAATGGCGGCGCGATCGCGCTCGGGCATCCGGTGGGCGCGACCGGCGCGCGGCTGATCGTCACGGCGTTGCATGAGCTCGAGCGGACGGGCAAGTCGCGCGCGCTGATCACGATGTGCTGCGGTGCGGCGGTTGGTACCGGGACGATCATCGAGCGGATCTAGTCGGCGAGCGTCTGAGCGGGGACGTTGGTTGCGTGAGTTGCGTCGCGAAGCGAGCGACTCGACGATGCGGAGGCCCTCCGCGACGCAACTCACGCAACCAACGTCCCCGTCCTGCCCCCCCCCTAGTCCCCAAAGGAGCTGCGATGCTGGATGGAAAAGTTGCAATCATCACCGGCGGAGCCACGGGGCTCGGGCGCTGCCATGCACTCGAACTCGCGCGGCTCGGGGCGCGCGTGGTCGTGAACGACCTCGGCGTCAAGGCGGACGGCTCGGGCAAGGACGAGAGCGCGGCGCGCGCGGTGTGCGACGAGATCAAGTCGCAGGGCGGCGAGGCGGTGCCGCACTTTGGCGACGTGACGGACTGGAACGCATCGAAGGGGATGTTCGATACGGCTGTCTCCGCGTTCGGCGACGTCAACGTCATCGTCTGCAACGCCGGCTTCATCCGCGACGCGATCTTGTTCAACATGACCGAACGCGACTTCGACGACGTCGTGCGCGTGCACCTGAAGGGACATTTCTGTGCGCTGCGCCACGCGACTGCCTACTGGCGCGAGCGCGCCAAGGCCGGCAACGCCGTCTACGGTCGCATCATCTCGACGTCATCCGAGTCCGCCTTTTTCGCGCCGCCCGGCCAGGCCAACTACTCGGCCGCGAAGGCCGGCATCGTCGCGATCACGATGGGCGCCGCGCAG
>CAYGWM010000181.1:0-5322 GCA_964353555.1 uncultured Spirochaetales bacterium | reverse complement strand
CCGTCCTTGCGCATGAACGGCGTGCCGATGTCGATCAACACCGGATCGCCGCCGTCGAGCTCGGCCGCGGCGAAGTGCCAGTTCGAGAGCTGCGCGTCGACGGTGACGCTGCGCCCGTCGCGGCGCTCGCGGTTCGAGCGCAGCAGCCGCCCGATGCGAGCGAGGACGGAGTCGACGCGTGCCCGGAGCGCAGCGTCGTCCGCGCAGCGGAGCAGGTGGTTGCCGAGTCCCTCCGCCGCGAGCTGCGGCTGGACCAGGTAGACGACCGGTGCCCGTCCGCGCCGCTCGATCGGCAGCACCGCGGTCTCGACGACGCGAACGCCCTCGGCTTCGAGGAAGGCGATGTAGCGCTGGACGAGTTCGGTGTAGTGCGCAGCGGCCTTTTCGTCCGCGAAGCCGGCCATGCGCTTGCATACGCGCCCCGGCAGCTCCGTCAGCGCAAACACCGTCGAGACTTCGCCGTAGCCGATGATCGCTACGCCAGGCGCGGCCGCGGGACGCGCCGGATCGAGCTGCGCTTCGAAGCGCGCGAGGACGTCGCGCTCGTTCAAGCCCGCGCGGCCCGGCAGCGCTCCACACCGGCCTCGAAGCGCGCCAGCATCTCGTCGCGCAGCGCCGCATCCGCGAGCAGGCCCGGCTTCCACTGCAGCACCGACGGGTCGTGCGCGGCGAACATCGCCCACAGACCCGACTCGTAGAGCGCGCGCGTCATCCGCATCGCGCCCTGCGGATCCGCAAAGCGCAGCCCCATCACGAGGCCCGCCTGGCGGATCTCGAGCAGCCACTCCGGGTGGCGGCGCCGGATTGCTTCGAGCCCGTCGCCCAGGTGCTGCGACGCCTCCTTCGCATTCGCGACGACGGCGGGCCGCGTCGTGATCTCGAGCACGCGCTGCGCCACGCGGCAGCCGACCTCGGCGCCACCGAACGTCGAGACGTGGCCCCAGCCGTCCTCGTCGAGCCAGCCAGCCACGCGGCGCGACAGCACCGTCGCCGCGATCGGGTAGAGACCTCCCGAGAGACCCTTGCCGGTGACGAGGATGTCCGGTTCGACGTCGTGCTGCTCGACGGCCCACAGCGTGCCGGTGCGACCGAGGCCGGTCTGCACCTCGTCGGCGATGTAGAGCGCGCCGCGCTGACTACACAAATCCTTGACGCGCGCCAGGTAGCCGGGCGCGGGCAACGGGAAGCCCAGCGTCGCGGGAATCGTCTCGAGCACGACGGCCGCGACGTCGTCGCCGGAGAGCGCGGAGGCCATCGCATCGAGATCGTTCCACGGTACCTGCACGAACTCACCCGGCGGACCCTCCGAGAGGAACATCCGCGAGAAGCGCTCGTCGCCGGCGGCGAGCGCCAGACCCGTATGGCCGTGGTAGCCCTTTGCGATCGACACGATCTTGCGCCGCTTCGTCGCGTGCCGCGCGGTCTTCAGCGCGAGGTCGATCGCCTCACCGCCGCCGCTCGCGAACACCGAGTACTGCAGGTCGCCGGGCGTGAGCCGTGCCAGTGTCTCGCCGAGCTCGGCGCGCGCCGCGCTCGGGAAATGGTGATTGCCGATGTCGAGCGTGTCCAGCGCATCGCGCAGCGTCTCGACCAGCTCCGGGTTGCGATGGCCGAGGTTGAAGACGCCGCCGTTCAAGTGCAGGTCGAGCAGCTCGCGGCCGTCGAGATCCCAGATGCGGTAGCCCTCGCGCCGCCCGATCACGAGGTCGACGCCGAGCGAACGGAAGGTGCGCACGCGACCCGGACACACGTATCGCTCGGCGAGATCGAGCACGCGGCGCTTCTCTTCGGACATGCGAGGACTCCTGAAGGGTGGGAGGCGCCTTCAGCATGTAGCACGCCGCGATTCGTCGATCTGGTGCTTTCGGTCGCTTGGGCGCGGCTGCGGCAGCGCGCTCGCTCGTCTCAGCCACGTGTCGGGTCACGCACGACACGTGCTCATTCCGCGTCGGAGGCCTTCTCGTTCAGCACCTTCGCGACGTGGCTGCCGTTCTCCAGATTCTCGAACTGATCCGAGATCAGCTCCCCCACTTCGCGGTTGATGCGGCGGATGGCGTCGTAGACGAGGCCGATGGTTCGGGTCTGCGCCTCGCGGAGCCCGAGCCCGTCGGGATCGAGCAGGCCCATCCGCTCCAGCGCCTCGAAGGGCAGGTCCGCGATGGACTGGTGGATTTGCTCGACGGACGTTGCGCCGCGGTCCACGGCCTCCTGGATCAGGTCCTTCAGCAGCTCGACGCGTTGCAAGCCCTTCATCGATCCTCCAAGGGCGGCGTCAAGCCGCCGCCAGCTCTTGGCGCGGCGCCAAGTCGCCGCCACGTTGGGCTCGCTCCGGGACGGACCGGCGCACGAGGCCGGTGAGCACGCTGCCGTACTGCTTCCAGAAGCTGCCACTGTTGTATCGGATCCCGTAGTTTTCGCAGATTGCGCGCACGCGCGGGGCGATCTCCGCGTAGCGGTGGGCGGGCATGTCCGGGAACAGGTGGTGCTCGATCTGGTGGCTCAGGTGGCCGCTCAGGATGTGGAACCAGCGGCTGCCCTCGATGTTGGCGGAGCCCTCCATCTGGCGCAGGTACCACTCGCCCCGGGTCTCGTTGACGGTCTCCTCCTCGGTGTAGACCTGTGTGCCGTCGGGGAAGTGGCCACAGAAGATGATGACGTTCGTCCAGACGTTGCGCGTCAGGTTGGCGGTCAGGTTGCCGAGCAGCACGCGCGGCGCGTTCCAGGGCGCGATCGCCGGGAAGAATACGTAGTCCTTGAAGAGCTGGCGGGCGGCCTTCCTCAGAAACGGGCCCGAGCGGGCGCGGATCTCGCGACGCCCTTCTGGTGTCGAAAGGTTGTTGCTGACGTCGAGGTCGTGAAGAGCGACACCCCACTGGAACAGCGCGGAGAGTGCGACGTTCGAGATCGGCTGGAACAGGTGCTTCGGCGACCAGCGCTGTTCGTCGGCCACGCGCATCACGCCGTAGCCGACGTCGAGGTCCTTGCCGAGGATGTTCGTGTAGGTGTGGTGCATGTAGTTGTGCGAATGCCGCCAGTCGCCGGAGTCGCAGACGTTGTCCCACTCGTAGGTCTGCGAGTCGAGCGTCGGGTCGTTCATCCAGTCGTACTGGCCGTGCATGACGTTGTGGCCGATCTCCATGTTCTCGAGGATCTTCGCCAGGCCGAGCGTCGACACGCCGGCGAGCCAGCTGATCGGCGTGATCCCGAACATCAGCAAGCTCCGCCCGGCGATCGCGTTCCAGCGCGCCAGCCGGATGATCCCGCGGATGTGGGCCGCGTCACGCGCGCCGAGGTCCGCGGTGACTTCGGCGCGGAGGGCGTCTAGCTCCGCTTCGAGGGCGTCGGTCTGCTCGCGGGTCAGATGGGTCTTCATGGGTCGTCTCCAGCGAAGGAAGGGATCGATCAGAGTTCGAGTTCGAGGTCGGAGCGGGCTGCCGAGATGCACAGCTGGATCAGCTGGCCCGGCTCCGAGCTGAGCTCGCCGGTGCGCAGGTTCTCGACGGTGCCGCTCGTCATGCGGCAGCGGCAGGTGCGGCAGATGCCGATCCGGCAGCCGTGCTTCGGCGCGAGGCCGGCGGCCTCGGCCTCGACCAGCAGCGGGCGCTCGCCGGTCGTGGTGAACGAGTGCCCGGAGCGAGCGGCCCGCACCCGGACCGGCACGCCTGCTGCGCTCCGGCGCAGCACCGGGCCGCTGAAGCGCTCGCAGGCGAGGCGGTCGGCGAGGCCTTCGGCCTGCCAGCGCGCCTGCACCATCTCCATGAACGACGCGGGGCCGCACAGCCAGGTCTGGCGCTCGGCGCGGTCGGGCACGAGTGATGCGATGCCGTCGCAATCGAGTCGGCCTCGCTCCGCAGTCGAGTGTATGGCGAGCCGCAGCGCCGGCATGGAAGCGGCGAGCGCGCGGAGCTCGGCGGTGAAGATGGCGTCGGCGGGCGTCCGGCAGACGTGGACGAAGACGACGTCGCGATCCGGGGCGCGGTGGTGCAAGTCGCGCAGCATCGACATCACCGGCGTGATGCCGCTTCCGGCGGAGAGCATCAGCACCTTCTCCGGCAGCGCCTTCGGAAGCACGAACGCGCCGGCCGGCGGGCTCAGCTCGAGCACGTCGCCGACCCCGAGTTGGTCGTGCAGCGCGTTCGAACCCTGTCCGCCCGCGTGTCGCTTCACGGTGAGCCGGAGCAAGCGGTCCGCCGGAGCGGACGAGAGGCTGTAGGTGCGGTGATGGCGGACGCCGCGGATCTCGATCGCCACGCTCACGTGTTGGCCCGCGACGAAGCCCGGCCACCGTCGGTTGGGACGAAGGACGAAGCTCCGGACATCCGGCGTCTCCTCGCGGATCTCCACCACGCGCGCCTTGATCCGGCCTAGCGACCAGGTGGGATGTACCTGGGCCAGCAGGTCGTCGACGGCATCCAGGTCGTTCAGGGGCCGTAGCCAGCGACTTCCGAGCAGCCGGCCCGCGGTTTCCGTCGCCTGCGTCAGCATGCGCGCGTCCTCCGTTTTAGGAGTACGTATGTTCACTGGGTGCGAAGAAGTTGTCAACAGTCGTACACTGAAATCGCCGCCATGTCGGTAACTAACCAGATCCTCTAAGCTTTATTCCACTCGAGCGTTACCCGGGGGCAGCATGGCGAGCACGCGTACCAGGCGACCGAAGCGGGCGCGGGAGAAATCCGAGTTGCCGCCGCCGCGGGCACCGCTCACACGCGAGGCGCAGAAGCGGCGCACCCGCGAAGCCCTGATGGAGGCGGCGCTGCGGCTGATGAGCCAGGGCCGCAGCTTCACCGGCCTCGGCCTGCGCGAGGTCGCCCGCGAGGCCGGCGTCGTCCCGACCGCCTTCTACCGCCACTTCCGCGACATGGACGAGCTCGGCCTCGCGCTCGTCGAGGAGGGCGGCACCACGCTGCGCCGGCTGCTGCGCGAGGCGCGCCGCGATGGAATGCCCGTTAGCGACGTCATCCGCAACTCGGTGCGGATCTACCAGAGCTACCTGGCGGAGCACCCCCGGCAGTTCCTGTTCGTCGCGTCGGAGCGTTCGGGCGGGTCGCCGGTGATCCGGGCCGCGGTGCGCCGCGAGGTCGATCACTTTGCGAACGAGATGGCGCAGGACCTGCGGGAACTGAAGTACCTGCCCCACCTCTCGATGGAGACGCTCCAGCTGCTCTGCGGCCTCGTCGTCAAGGTCATGTTGAGTGCCGTAGCCGACATCCTCGACCTCCCGCCCAAACAGCCGCGCGTGGAGAAGGAGCTACTCGACACCTTCGTGCGTCAGCTACGGCTGATCTTCCTCGGCGCCTCGGTCTGGCGGGAGGATCACGGCGG
>CAYGWM010000180.1:0-5520 GCA_964353555.1 uncultured Spirochaetales bacterium | reverse complement strand
ACTCGATCGGGATCGGGCAGCGTCTCGACGAAATTGCCGCCGACACACCAGAGCAAGTCGATCGCGCCTTCGCCGCACGAGTCCACCATCTCGCTCGCCGTTAGACCCGGCCAGGCGGGAACGGGAAAATCCCAGAGTGAACCGAGCAGGCGCGCGCCTTCCGCGCCCACCGCTACGCCACCCGGGTAGTAGTTGGGTACCGCGCCCACCTCGGCGCCACCCTGCACGCCGCTGTGACCGCGGATCGGCATCAGGCCTGTCTTTTCGCGACCGACCATGCCGCGCGCGAGCGCCAGATTCAGGATCGCCTGCACGTTGTCGACGCCCTCGGCGTGCTGCGTGATCCCCATGCTCCAGACTAAAATTGCGCTCTTCGCCTCGGCGTAGAGTGTCGCGAAACGCTGCATGGTTTCGCGCGACGCGCCCGAGCCGCGTTCGAGCGCCGTCCAATCTGCGGCTGCAGCCTGCGCACGAACCGCGTCGAAGCCGCTGACGTGCGCGGCGAGAAAGCGTTCGTCGAAGCCGTTCGTCTCGCCGAGCGCTTTCAGCACGCCGGCGATGAACGCGCGATCGCCGCCGGTGTGCACCGCGAAAAAGTCGTCGGCGAGTTTGGTGCCGAACACCGCACTCTCGAACACGGACGGTACCCAGTAGCGCTCGAGTCCCGGCTCGCGCAGCGGGTTCACCACGGCAATCTTCGTGCCCGCCTGCTTCGCGAAATAGAGATACTTGGTGGTGACTGGCTGGTTGTTCGGCACGTCGCTGCCGAAGAACACGATCAGGTCGGTGCCCATCCAGTCCGTGTACGAACAGGTGGACGCTGCGACGCCGAGCGACTGCTTCATCGCGACGGTGCTCGGCGAGTGGCAGATGCGCGCGGCGTTGTCGACGTGATTGGTGCCGAGCGCGCGCGCCACCTTCTGGGCGACGTAGTAGACCTCGTTCGTGATCCCGCGCGACGTGAGATAGAAGGCGAGCCGCTTCGGGTCGATCGCACGCACCTGCGCGGCGGCGAGATCGAGTGCTTCGTCCCAACCGATGCGCCGGAAGCCGCGCTCTCCGTCGCGACGCAGCATCGGGAACGGTAGGCGACCGAGGTCGCGCAGCGCGCGGTTGTCGCGTACCGGGAGCTTCGCGAGATCGGCGAGAAGCGCGGAATCCATTGCAGGCATCGTGTTCATTCGCAACAGGTTGAGGCGCACCATGCAGAGATGGACGCCTTCGAGTGTCCAGTCGTGGAGGCCGCTGGTGCCGAGTGCGCAACCGTCGCAGGCGCCGTCGCGCAGGATGCGCCACGAGAAGGGCAGCTCGTCGCGATTGCGCCACAACACCTTCAGCATGTCGCCGTAGTGGTTCGGCTTGACCTGGCCGAGGCCGTTCGGGACGAAGCCCGCCCAGGATTTCGGACCGAGCAGCGCCACTAGCGATTCCTCCGGGTGGAACGAGGCCGTCTCTGTTCGAGTTCTTCGAGCGTTCGCGGCCAGTCTCCGTGCAGCAGTCGCGACAGCGCGCGATCGGCGAGCAGCTTGCCTTCGGTCTGACAAGGTGCGCAGTAATTGGCCTCGTTTTGCGCGTACGCGATGCGCTGCACCGGGGCGCTGCAGCGGGGACACGCTTCCCGGTAGCGACCGTGGACCGCCATCTCGGGTCGGAACGCGGTCACGCGCTCGGGGAATGCGTCGCCGGTCTCGGCACGCAGTCGCTCGGTCCAGACCAGCAGCGTGTGCTGCGTCGCGGCATGGAGTCGATCCATTTCTTCTTCTGCGAGCTTCTGGGTCTGCTTGAATGGCGACAAGCGAGCCTCGTGCAGGATTTCGTCCGAGTAGGCGTTGCCGATGCCGGATAGCACGTGGGGGTCCGTCAGCGCGCGCTTCAGCGTGTGATTGCCGGCGCGCAGGCAGGCGGCGAAGGCGTCGCGCGGTGCATCGAGCGGTTCGAGTCCGCCGGGATCGTGTTCGGCGAGCGCGGCTTCGCCCCGCACCAGGTGCAGCGCGGCGCGCTTGCGGGTGCCGGCCTCCGTCACGACGAGCGTGCCGGTCGAGAAGTCGAGTGCGCCGAGTTCGTTCTTCGGTCGTCGCGTCGCACGCGGGGGCGACTCCGGCTGCTGTCGGATCGCGCGCCAGCGCAGGCGTCCGGCGACCATCAGGTGCAGCACGACGAAGAAATCGCCGTCCAACTCGAAGACGATGCGCTTGCCGAGCCGCCGCAGCTCGCGCACGCGACAGCCCTCCGCCTCCACCAGCTTGGGCTCCACCGTACGCAGCCAGGACGGCCCGAAGACGCGAATGCCGAGCAGTGCCGCTCCGAGCACGCGCGCGCGGAGCGCGTCAATATAGACTGCAAGGTCGGGAAGCTCCGGCACGCGGCTATGCTACCGCCACGATGGAAACTGCAGCATGAGTGAGCCCGGGGAGAGTGCGCGGACCGAGGCGCAGCAGAGCGAAGGCGAAGGTGCCGCCGTGATCGGGCAGGACGGTCGGCCGCTCGGCGCGCGCGCGATTCGCACGCGGAGCAAGCTGCTCGAATGCACCCAGGAGCTGCTCACGGAACGCCAGGCGCGCGACGTGTCGGTGGTGGAGATCGCACGGCGCGCCGGAACTTCGCCCGCGACCTTCTATCAGTATTTCGCCGACATCGAAGAGGCCACACTGGAGTTGGCGAGTGCCGCCGCCGAGGAAGTGCCCGCGATCCTCGAACCGCTCGCGGCCGACTGGACCGGGCCGCAGGGACTGGGCGCGGCGCGTATCGTCGTCGATGCGTTCGTCCGCCATTGGGATCAGCATCATGCCGTGCTGCTGTTCCGCAACGTCGCGGCGGAACAGGGCGACCGTCGCTTCCAGAAGGTCCGGATCCGCGCGCTGCACCCAGTGTTGCAGGCGCTGGCGAAGAAGATCGAAAGCTCGCACGCCGGCGAACAGGGCGTGGCGATGAATCCCGTCGCGGCTGCGGCTGCGCTCGCGGCGATCCTCGAACGCCTCGCTGCCTACCACCAGGAGCTGGAGGTGCTCGGGGTTTCGCGCGAACAGCTGGTCGAGACCTGCGCGCGCATCCTGCACCAGATCGTGACGGGGCGGATCGCGGCTTGAGTCGCCGCCACCTCGCGCTGGCGCTGCGCTTTGCGGGTGCAGTCGCGATGCTCGCCGCCGGTTCCGCCCGCGCGCAGCAGTCGGACGCCGTCCACGACGCCGATCACTGGATCAGCCGGATCGCCGACGCGCTGCGGATCGGCGAAACGATGACGGCGCACGCGCACGTCGACGTGAACAAGCCCGGCCGCGAGGACGACTTCAACTTCGACATGCAGATGTTGCGCGACGTCGAAGGTCGCTCGACGCGCACGCTGCTCGAGATGCGCGAAGCGGGCGACACGAAGAGCATCGTGACCGAACTGGTCGATACGCCCGGCGAACCGCTGACTAGCTGGTATTGGGACCTCCAGAAGCGGCGCTGGATCCGCATCCGCGGCCTGCAGGGGACGGACCCCTTTGCCGACACGACCTTCGGTTACGAAGACCTGTGGTTCACCGAGCCGACGCCGCGCCGCAAGGGTACGACGAAGTGGGTCGAAGAAGGCGGACGTCGGCTGATCGAGATCACGAGCGAGCCCTATCACTACTACCTGCGCGTGGTGACGCGCATCGATCCCGAGAGCGGGCTGCCGGTGTCGGTGCGCTTCATCGACAACACGGGCGTTGCGATCCGCGAGCAGCACTACGAGAAAGTCACGCTGGTGGACGGTCGTGCATTCCCGACCGTCGTGCGGCTGCGCGACATCGCGGGCAACAGCGAGACGACGATCACCTTCGGCGACGTGCGCTTCGGCCGCCGCATTCCGCCGTCGTACTTCGACCTCTCGGCGATGAGCGATCGTCTCCGCCGTGGCGTCGATCCGGTTCCCGAACCGCCCGACCTGCGCGACGAGACGCCGCCCGCTCCATGAGCATTGCCGCGCTGCGCGAGATCGAAGCCAGGCTCACCGCGGCCAGCGCGCCCTTCGAGGTCACGCTGGAAGACGTGCTCGGTGTGCCGACGCGTGTCTTCAAGGAGCGCGTGCCGTCGCTGCGCGCGCTGCTCGCCGCGTCGGCTGCGCACGGCGACGCCGAGTATCTGGTCTGCGACGACGGGCGCCGCATCTCGTACACGGAGAACCTGCGCCGCGTCGCGAATCTCGCCGCCGCGCTGCGCGACCAGTTCGGCGTCCGGCCCGGCGATCGCGTCGCGATCCTCGCCGCCAACTGCCCCGAGTGGATCCAGACCTTCTGGGCGACCGTGAGCCTCGGCGCGATCGCGGTCGGCCTGAACGGCTGGTGGGTGCGCGACGAGATCCTGTACGGGCTCGCCGACAGCGAACCGAAGCTGCTGATCGGCGATGCGAAGCGGCTTGCGCGCATCGCGGGCGCCGCGCTGCCGAACGTCGAGGGCTCCGAAGTGCGCGTGGTCGAGATCGGTCGCGACTTCGACGCGCTCTGGAACCACGACCGCGCTGTCGCGCTGCCCGATGCACAGATCGCCGAAGACGACGCTGCCACCATTCTGTACACGAGTGGCACCACGGGCCAGCCGAAGGGCGCCGTCAACACGCACCGCGGCATTCTCGCGATGGTGCGGCTGCAGGTGTTCCACGGCATGCGGATGATGCTGAAGGCGGCGGCAGATGCGGCGGCGCGCGGCGAGTCGCTCGTTGGGGGCGCGACGACGCGCCCGTGCAGCCTGATCAACACGCCGCTCTTTCACGTCTCAGGTCTCTACGCCGGCGCGGTGACGTCGCTCGCGAACGGACTCAAAACGGTGTGGACGACGGGCCGCTTCGATCCCGCGCGCGTACTGCAACTGATCGAGGCCGAAGGCGTCACCGCGTGGGGGCCGATGGGCACGATGATGCACCGCGTGCTCACGCACCCGGAGTTCTCGCGCCACGACCTCTCGACCGTCACGCAGCTCGGTTCGGGCGGCGCGCCGCTGCCGGCGGAGCTGTTCGAGCGGATGCGCGCCGGCTTCCCGAACGCGCGCTCCTCGGTCGCGATCGGCTACGGGCTCACCGAATCGACCGCGCTCGCGACGATCAACGGCAGCGAAGAGTTGATCGCACGGCCGGACTCGGTCGGTCGCCCGCTGCCGACCATCGACATAGAGATCCGCGACGCCGAGGGCAATCCGGTCGCCGAAGGCCGAGAGGGCGAGATCTGCATGCGCGGTCCGCTGATCATGCGCGAATACTGGCGTCGCCCGAAGGAGACCGCCGAGACGATCGCGCCCGGACGCTGGCTGCGCACCGGCGACATCGGCCGGCTCGAGGACGGCTATCTCTACATCAATTCGCGTCGCCGCGACCTGATCCTGCGCGGCGCGGAGAACGTCTATCCCGCCGAGATCGAACACGCGCTCGAAGCGCACGACGCGGTGCGCGAAGCGGCCGTCGTCGGCGTCGACCATGCCGAGCTGGGGCAGGAAGTGAAGGCGATCGTCGTCGTCAGCGAAGAATCGCTGCGCGGCGCGAATGCGGAAACGGTGCTCGCCGAA
>CAYGWM010000179.1:0-5744 GCA_964353555.1 uncultured Spirochaetales bacterium | reverse complement strand
CGTCGTCAGCGAAGAATCGCTGCGCGGCGCGAATGCGGAAACGGTGCTCGCCGAAACGCTGTCGCGCTTCGTCGGCGAACGGCTCGCCTACTTCAAGGTGCCCGCGCACTGGGAGTTCCGCAGCGAACCGCTGCCGCGCAACGCGACCGGGAAGGTGCTGAAGAACGTCCTCACGAGCGGCGCGGTGAATCCGTTCGTCGAGGAGTAGCCGAGGAGTTTGGGGACGGTCCTCGACGCAACTCACGCAACGAACGTCCCCGAGTCAAACGACGAGCCGGTCGCCATCTTCGCGCAGATGCGCGCGAAGGGGCCGCCATCGCCCGGGATCTCGATGCCCTGGCGATCCGCCGGTGGACCCTCGGTGAGCCAGATCAGCGTCTCGATCGCTTCGAGCTGGCAGAAGAAGAAGCGCGCCGATCGCTCCTCGTCGCGCCAGTGGTCGAGCAGGCGCTTCGTCGTGCCGGTGACGCCCGGGTAGCCCGACTCGCGCCACGCCGCGACGCGCGGGCGGATCTCGTTCGCGAGCTTCAGCGAAACGGTGATGCCCGGGTCGTCGTACGAATCGACGCCGGGCGTCGCCACCACGTAGCTGGCCGCCCTGCGGCCGGACTTGCGCGCGAAGCGCTGCGTCTCGCGGTCGTACGCCCAATGCGAATCGGGCTCGGCGAACGGCGAGCAGATGATCAGGTGGTCGATGCCCTTGCTCATCGGAGGGATTCTTCGAGGCTCGCGGCCAAGCCAGGTAAATCGTCTTGCACGATTCGCCAGATGCGCGGGAGATCGACGCGGTCGACGTCCCGAACCAGCGAGTCTCCCGTCTCCGCCAACATGCCCCACGGAATCTCGCGATGCGCGTCGCGCGCGGCGGGCGACACCCGGCTCGAAGCTGCCCCGACTATGACCAGGAGCCGGGAGAGAGCCAGCTCGAACATCCGATTCGCGCGCACATCGTCGAGCGTGCGCCCACGCGTGTGTTCGAGAATCTCTCGCACCCCGTCGAGCATCTGGCGGAGCGTGATCGCGTCGTCGCGGCGCGACATGGCAGGTTACTCGCCGGATCAGACATGGAGCGACGCCACGCGAACGCGACGCGTCCGGTGAAGAGGCTTGGTCGGCTTTTCGGTCGTGATGAGCTCAGTCGCATCGGCTGAGGCTGCGCACACGACGTGAAGCGCGTCCATCCCGGCGAGTCCGTGGCGTGTGGCCTCGACCAATGCGGAATCGACCAGATGCTTGGAAGCTCGCACCGAGAGCGCGCAGGAAGAGAAGAACGCCTCGTAGAACTCGACCTCGGTCCGGCGCCTGTAATGCACGGGCTTGGGAAGCGTTTCGAGCTCCACGAAGACGCTCGATACGAAGACGCGGTCCGGGTCTTCGAGAATCGCAAGCGCCCGCTCCGCGAACTCGCCCGACCCTCGCGACGCCCACACCAGCACGCCTGAGTCGACGTACGTGCACTTCACGGCAGCTCTTCGCGACTGCCCCGCCGTTCCGCGATCTCAGCCTCGAGCTCTTCCGCGTTCAACAAGGGAATCCCGCTCGCGACGATGCGCTCCCGGATCTCGCGAAGCCGCCGGCCGAGCGCAGAGCGCGGCTGCTCCGCGGCGACGCCGTCTGTTCGAGCCGCGGCCGTACCATCCTGTTCATCAAGCTCCGGAGCGCGTTCCTCGATCATGGTCCGATTCTCCCTCTCGGCCCCCCATCTCCTGCAGCGTAGGTGCAATTGCCGGCGCGGGCAACGCAGAGAACGGTCGGTCACGCTCGGCCGCCGAGGATCGACGCGATCACTCCAAGTCCACGATCCGCAGCGACTCGATGCCGCGGTCGTCGACGATCTTCACGGCCACGCGCCGATTCGCGCCCGCCTCGAACGGCAGCGACTCGCTGCCGCGATACGCCTCGATGCGTTCCTCGTCGATCTCCGCTTTCAGGCTGCGCGCGAGTCGCGCCCAGCCCTCGCCGTCGCCCGCCATCGGGAAGAAGACCTGGTGCGCGAAGAGGCTCATGCCGTCGTAGTCCGGGTCGAGCAGCCACATCGCGATGCGGCCCGGATCGCCCGACTCGATCGCGCCGGTCTTCGTGTTGTAGTAGTCGAAGCCGCGCACGAAGGCCTGCCACTTGCCTTTGTGTTCGCCTTCCGCGACGCGACGCAGCTCGACGTCGGGCTGGCCGACCAGCCAGAACGATTCGTTGCTGGCGCGCTTCTTCTTCAGATCCTCGGTCAGCAGATCCGGGTTCATCTGCACCTTCAGCAGCGTCATGCCGACGGTGCCGGGCTTGATCTCGTCGATGTCCTTCGCGGCTTCGGGATCGAACTGGAACGCGGCGAAGACCAGCAGCTTCGGCTTCGGCACTAGCGACGCCGCCTCTTCGAGTGCGCGCGCCACCTGGCGCTGCTCGAGCGGCGCGTGCTCGGGACCGAACGACAGCACGACGCGCTCGGCTGCCGTGTACTGCGACGCCGGAGCCTTCTCGAGTACGTGATCTGCGCCGCGATCGTTCGGCTTCGTCTCCGCCTCCGCGTGCAGCCAGCGCGTGCCGGCCATCGGCTCGACGCGCGAGAACAGGATCATCTGCTTGTTCTTGCCGCGGATGCCGGTGCGCAGCAGCTCGTCGCGCCACTCGGCGTGGCGCAGCGTCTCGCCGGAGCGCGCTTCGGAGGCGTCGGCCGTGCGCGGCGCCCCCGGCGCGGTGTCTTCGAGCGGCTTCACCACTGGCGCGGGCACCGCCTCGACCGTGAACGGCCCCGCCACGCGCGCCTTGCTCTTGTCGAGCTTCGGCTGGTCGTAGAGCGTTTCCTGATCGGCGTACTTCGCGATCGCCTTGTCGATCGCCGCGCGCGACATCCCTTCCGTGATCTCGGGATTGTTCGCGATCGATTTCAGCGTGACGTGCGGGACGGTCTTGTAGACGAAGCCCGAACCCACTCCCTGCTTGGGATGCGCGAGCTCGTAGTAGTCGTAGACCGCCGTCATCAGCCGCTGCTTCGCGAGCGAGGTGGCGACGCGCGAGGTGTCGCAGGTCGTGCGATTCAACCGCGGAAGACTTGTTCGTTGTGCCATTGCAGAAACTCGGCAGAAGGTTTGTGTTCGGGGCGACGAGGCGGACGCAATGGGCTGCCATTGAAGGCGTAGTAGGCTTTTCCATTGTTGAACTCTTCGTGAATGCGATTGCTGACCTCGAGGCGGAGGTCGGGCGCAACGGTCAGGTATCCGCGATCGAAGAGAATATGGAGGTCGCTACGCAGCAGAATGCCGTTGTCCACACGGTGCGGACCCTCTACGACGTAGGGCTTGATGTGCGCTGCCTCGAGTACGGGCAAGACTTTCTCGCTGCTGACCGCGCACCTTCGATCGTACGCATCGGTGACAAGGACGCGGAATGTGCCTTGGCCGAGCCGGGGTTTGACGAGGACCGGCTGACCGTATCGCTCGCGCGGATCCTGAGGCAGATCTTGGATGAGCGACGGCCACGATGCCTCGGCGGTTGATCGTGTCAAAGCGCTCCTGATCCGAGAGAAGATCGAGAGGCCAGGCTCCTGAGTCAGGTCGTAGCCTTTGCCTTGAACGATGTTGCTCTTCCAATCGATCTCGATCCACTCGGCTGGGGGCAGGAAGAACGGCTGCGAGAGAAGTACACAACCAATCATGTAGTTGTTCGTTCCGGTCGGCTTCTTCTCGCGTCGCGCATCGATGAGGCGCTTCAGCTCAACGAATGACGCTGCACCATTCGCGATCCCAAAGCTGTCCCACGCGAGGTCCAGCGGGAGAAGCGTTGAATGAGCGAAGAAACCTCCTCCCGCGATCATGTTGGACTTCTTGAGCTTGAACAGAAACAGCTCTCCTGGGGCCAGCGACTTGAAGATGCTGCCACCGCTGGGCTGCCAGAAGTTGACCTCATCAAGCCTCCTCTGGCTGGAGAGAAACTGATACCAGTCTCGGTCGGTGACTCCGGCAAACGCTCTCATGGCATCGCCGTCCGGGCGCTTCTCGCGCCGTTGGCCCGATTGATCTCGAAGTCGGAACAGGGGACGTGTGGTTCGTGCACGTGCAGCGAAACCGTCGGCACCTCGAAGCCGGTGTGTTCCGCCTTGCCGGCCCAGACGAGCTGCGGATCGAGGTGCGGGTCGTACGCGTAGCGCTGCTTGCCCGCGTCGCGATCCGTTTCGGGCGTCACCAACCCAACGGGCGGGTTGTTCGCGCGCTGCTTGTCCTTGTGCTCGTAGTTCTCGATCGGCTTCTTGCGCGACTTGCCGGGAGCGGGCGACTTCGAGCGGGGCATCGGTGTGCAGCACTCCCGTGGATCAGCGCCGTCGTCGGCGCGGCCGATTGTACACGGCGACCGAGAACCCATGACGGGGGTAGGCTGCCCCGACCTTCACATCTACTTTGCGGCACACCCCAGGTCCCGGAGCAGATCCCTCATGCGTGACAAGGACGCCGTCCGCGCGATGCTCGATCGCCTGCCCGAAGACTGCTCGCTCGAGCAGATCCTGTATCACGTCTACGTGATGCAATGTATCGAGGAGGGCGATCGAGACGTTCGCGAGGGTCGCGTCATCCCGCATGAGCAGGTCATGCAAGAACTCTGGGAGCGATGGGAACGACGCAACGGAGGCGCCGCGTCGTCTGGACGCGATTCGCGCGAGCGCAGCTAAAATCTTCCTGGGTCGCTACCAGCTGATCTACCGCGTTGCGGATGGCTTCGTCTTCGTGGTCGGCTTCATGCACGGTGCTCGCGACTGGCGGCCGTGAGTGCATGAGCAGCAGATTCCGCGGGGCACCGCTCACTCCCCCCACTCGAGCTCGCGGATCGCGACACTGCCCGGGATCACCGGCTGGAACAGTGCGCCGTGCCAGCCGCAGCTCGTCACGTACCAGCGGCCGCTGTCGGGATCGAGCAGGTACTCGGGTGCGTGCGCGTAGAGCGTGGCCGCCACCTCGACGGCGTCGCCCGTGTAGGTGCCGAAGTCGAACGGGTTGGTCGAGCGGAACAGCAGCGTGTTGTGGTACTCGCCGGGGCCGCCGAAGCTCGTCGTGTACGTGAGCGAGAGCCAGTAGTCGTTGCCGTGGCGGAACACGAAGGGCGACTCGGTGGCCGCCCATGGCGGGTTCGACGGCGCGCCCTCGGTGGTGCGCAAGGCGAAGCGCACGAAGCGCCAGTCGATCAGGTTCTCGGAGACGCACACGCTGACCGCTCCGGCGCGGCCGTGCTTGCCGGTCGAGTAGAGCAGCCACGACTCGTCGTCGAGACGGAAGAGCATGCCGTCGCGCAGCACGGCCTGGATCGGCGCGCCGGTGAGCGAGCACGGCGTCTCGCGCCAGTGGTCGAGTCGATCGTCGTCGCACACCGCCGCGCGCAGCAGGTCGGGTCCGTAGAGCATGATCCAGCGCTGGCCGTCGAACGCGACGGTCGGCGCCCAGGCGCGCGGGCCGAAGTCGCAGACGCGGTTGTGCTCGTCGAAGCCTCCCGCGGCGAGCGACGCGCCCGAGCCGTGACAGAACCAGCGCTCCTGCTGCGGATCGACGTCGGCCGTCGCCTTGGTGATGCCGAACACGTGCCAGCGCCCGGTCGGTGCGCGCACGACGCAGTGGTCGTTCACGTACGAGCCGGTGCGCTGCGGCGTGAAGAGCGGACGCCAGCCGCGTTCGCCGAGTCGCGGCTTCAACCCTGCTTCTCCGCCAGCAGCCCCTTGCCGGGCACGAAGTTCACCTCGAGTCGGATGCCATCGGGGTCTTCGAAGA
>CAYGWM010000178.1:0-5781 GCA_964353555.1 uncultured Spirochaetales bacterium | reverse complement strand
CTGCATACAAGGGTTCGGACTATCTGAAGACGCAGAAGGACGTCGTCGCGTATCTCAACGCGGCGCTGGAAGACGGCGAGCCCGCCGTCCTGTTGGAGGCGCTGCGCAACGTGGCGATGGTCAAAGGCGGGATGGCCGCCCTTGCGCGCGCTGCGGGTGTGAGCCGCGAGAGTCTCTACCGCACGCTGTCGCGCCGGGGAAACCCGAAGATCGAGACGATCATGGAACTGCTTCGCGCACTCGGCCTCAAGCTGACCGTCGCGCGGAGGCAGGCGGCGTAGACGTTGCTCGCATGACCAGCGCAGGTGGCCCGTGGCACCCGCGGAGGAACGCCCTGCGGTTTCAGGTGGTTTGCATCTCGCACACGACTGCAGCCGGTGGCGAGACGGTCGGCCAGGCGGTCGCCGAGCAGCTCGGCTTCCGTTACGTCGACGAGGAAATCATCTCCCTGGCGGCGCGCCTCGCGCAGGTGGATCCCGCGCTCGTCGCCGCTACCGAACGCAAGCAGCCGTTGCTGCAGCGTTTGCTCGACAAGCTCGGCGCTGCGCAGCAGGCGATCGGGGCGGTCGCGCTCGCGAGCGGCGGGCTGCACCTCCAATCCTCGCAGCGTCAGGGCGCCACGCAGGCCCCGAGCGACGACCTGCGCGCGATGATCCGCGCGGCGATCGCGGTCGTGGGCAGGGCCGGGAACGCGGTGATCGTCGCGCATGCCGCGTCGATGGCGCTTGCGGGAACACCGGGCGTGCTGCGCGTGCTGGTCACCGCGCCGGAGGAGACGCGCCGCGACCGGCTTGCGCAGGAACAGACGCTGACGGCCGCCGAGGCCGCGAAGGTCCTGTCGAAGTCCGACCAGGGACGCCGCAACTACTTCCAGACCTTCTACGAGCTCGAGCAGGAGCTTCCGACCCACTACGACCTCGTGCTGAATACCGAAGTGCTGACACCCAAGCAGGTCACCGCGCTGATCGTCTTCGCTGCGCGCAGCTAACCCATGCGAGGCCAAACGCGATGACAGCGAGCACCGAACGATCCCAGAAGCCACTCCTCGTCTACGGCTCCTCGATCTCCTACTTCACGGGCAAGCTCGAGGCGTACCTGCGATACAAGGAGATCCCGTACCAACTCGTGCCGATGACGCCGCTCGTGCGCAACAAGGTCGGCCGGCGCACGGGTGCGACGCAGATGCCCGCCGTCGAGCTTCCGGACGGGCGCTGGATGACCGACACCACGCCGATGATCGACTGGTTCGAGTCGCAGCACCGGGAGCCCGCGGTGATTCCGCTCGATCCGCTCCAGGCGTTCGCGAGCCGGCTCGTCGAGGACTACGCCGACGAGTGGCTGTGGCGGCCGGCGCTGCACTATCGCTGGAGCTACCGCGGCGACGCGCTGCTGCTCTCCCGCCGCATCGTCGACGAGATGATGCCCGGCGTGCCCGTACCGGGCGCACTAAAGCGATTCGGAATCCGCCAGCGCCAGCTCCGCCGCTACGTGCGCGGCGACGGCGTCACCGCCGCTACGCGTGACCATGTCGAAGGCGTCTACCTGCGCAGTCTCGATCAGTTGCAGGCGATCTTCGCGAGCCGCCCGTTCCTGCTCGGCGAACGGCCGACGCTCGCCGACTTCGGCTTCTTCGCGTCGATGTTCAGGCACTTCGGCCTCGACCCGACGCCCGCGGCCATCATGCTCCGGCGCGCCCCGGCGGTCTACGAGTGGCTCGCAAGACTCTGGAACGCGCGCGGATCGCAGCTCGCCGGCGCGCTCGACGCAGGCATCCCGCCGGACTGGAGCCCGATCCTCCGCGAGATCGGCGAGGCGTATCTCCCGTACCTCTGCGCCAACGCGGCAGCGTGGAAGGCGCGCGAGCGGCGCTTCGATGTCGAAATCCAGCGCACGCTCTATCGGGCGCTGCCGGTTTCGCGCTACCGCGTCTGGTGTCTCGAGAAACTGCGCGCGCACTTCGAGGCGCTCCCCGGCGACGCGCGCGCGGGTGCGAAGAACCTGCTCGAAGCGCGCGCTTGCTGGGAGCCGCTCTGGCGCGTCGACGCGCCCGCCTCGGGTCACGACGCGGCGGGCGAGGCGCCGTTCGTGCGCGGGCTGTCGGTCTTCGGCGCATGAGGGCGAGCAGTTGATCGCGAAGCGCGCGGACGCAACGTGGACGCTGTGGGGCGCGACGCTCTCGCCGTTCGCGCTGAAGGTCGAGGTGCTGCTGCGCTTCGCCGGTCTTCCAGTTCGCTGGCTCCCGGCACAGGGACGATTCCCGGAGGCGCTCCGCTTCGAGTGGCGCCGACGCCAACTGGTGCAGGGACGTCTAGTCCTGACGTGGCCACGCATGGACCCGCTCGACGAGTTCCCGCTCGTACCGTTCCTGTTCGGCCCCGGCGGCGAGAACCTCTACGACTCGTCGGCCATCGCGGTGTGGCTCGATGCGAGCGGAGCGACGCGCGACGCGCCGCTGCTGCCGGCGGGCGACGCGGCGCTGCACTTCGTCGTGCAGCTCGTCGACGAGGCGCTCGACGAGGTGGGGCTCTACCTGGTGCACCACAACCGCTGGGTGCTGTCGGCGCGCGACAACGACGCCGGCGTGCGCCTCGCGCGCGAGTTCCGGCCGCTGCTCGGACCGCTCGCACCGGCGATCACCCGCTCGTTCCCCGCGCGTCAGGTGCGCCGGCTCCCGTATCTATTCAGCGTCGCGCCGCCCGATGCCGTCTTCGCCGATCTCCCCGCGCGGCTGCGACCGCCCGCGCCGCCGGGCTTTCCGCCGACGCACGCGCTGCTCGACGAAGCCTTTGCGGATCTACTCGCCGCGCTCGAAGCGCTGCTCGCGGTGCAACCGTTCCTTTTCGGCGAGCGTTTCACGCTGGCCGACGCGAGCGTCTACGGCCAGCTCGGCATGAACCGCGCCGACCCGAGCGCCAACGCGCGCATCCGCATCGCCGCTCCTAGCGTTCATGCGTGGATCGAGCGGCTGGCACGCGGCGACTTCAGCGGGCACCGCCCGGATGGAGCACTCGCGCTGCGCGACGCGCATGCGCCGCTGCTCGGCTGGATCGGCGCGATGTTCGTGCCGTTGATGCAACAGAACTACGACGCTTGGAAACGACACGTCGCACAGGGCGAGACGCGCTTCAACGAGCGCGGCTTCGACGCGGGGCGTGCGCTCTACGACGGCGTGCTGCGCGGCCGGCCGTTCCGCAGCGTCGCGAAGACTTTCCAAGTGCGCGTATGGCAGGATCTTCGTCGCGCGTGGGATCGTCTCGCGCCGGCCGAGCGTCTGCGCATCGCAGCACTGCTGCCGGCCGACGTCGCCCTCGATCGCGACCGCCTTCGACCCGGCAGCGGCGATGCGGCGGGAGACCGATCGACCGATCGATGAGACGGAAGCGTGCCTACGCCTTCTGGCGCTGCGCTTCGCCTCGCTCCGCGAACGCGCCGCCCACCCCAAAGACGAGTTCGGCAAAGCGCTCGCCGATCCGCGCATAGCCGGCGGCGTTCGGGTGGAGACCATCGGGCAGGTCGGCGACGTCGGCCTCGCCGAAGAGCGCGAGTCCGTCGAGGTAGTGCAGGTTCGCGTCGCCGAGCGCGCGACGCTTTTCGACGACGCCGCCGACCAGTTCGCGGATGCGTCGGAGCGTGAGACTGCCGGGTCGAAGGGCGGCAGGGCCATCGAGAACGGCGGCGCGATCGCCAACGCGCACGGTCGGGCCGACCTGATCCTCTGCGATCGGACAGATGATCGGCGACACGAGCAGCAGCGGCGTCGCCGGCTTGCCCTCGCGGATCGTGTCGAGGAACGCGTGGAGCGCAGGCGTGAAGGTTCGCTCCTTCAGCGAGTCCGCGTTCACCACGTTGATGCCGACCTTCGCGCTGATGTAGTCGGCGTCGAGTTCGCGGATCGTGCGGGCAACGAAGCCGTCGAGATGACACTGACCGGCGAAGCCCAGCGAGTGCACGTGGACGCCGGCGCGCCGCGCCGCAACGGCCGGCCAGACGCCGAGCGGTCTCGCCGCCTCCATGCAGTGGCTGATCGAGGAGCCGTAGTGGACCCAGCGCGGGCCAGTCCGCTCGCTCGGCGAGATTTCGGCGTCCGCGTCGATCCGCAGCGCACGCAACTCGACCGCTGCAGCCTGGGGAAGCCAGAGCTCCATGTCCTTCATGCCGGGCGGGAGATCGTCGAAGCGGATCGTGCACGGGGTACCCGGCTCGAGCCGCGCGCCGAACGGTACGCGCGACATATCGACCACGATCGTGTTGCCGGAATCGGTCGGCTGCGAGCGATGGTGTTCGCCGGCGACGACGAGATCGAAGATGGTCGGCGCGCGCAGCTCGCCTTCGAGCCGAATCGCGGTCGGCATCGCGTCGACTTCGATGCAGCGCGATGTCGTGCGGAACGCGAGTCGAACGCCCGACGTCATCTGCACCATCAGATCCATGAACGCGTCGGGAATCTGCGACGCCGTCCACGCGGGCAGCCGGCGCGGCGAGAAGCCGGTCGGCGATCGGCGCAGTTCGAGCGCGCCGACGACTTCGATCGGAGCTGCATCGAGCGAGATCGCGCGCAGCGTCATCTCAATCTTCGCCGCGCGACGAGGTGCCGCCACGCCACGCGGCCGGCATCACCGGCCAGCGACCGATTCCGCCGTCCTCGACGAGCATCCCGGTGAGCGTCCGCTCGCTGTGCTGCGAGCGCCAACTGAGCATCGCCTGCGCGGACTCGAGAATGACCGCGGGGTCGGTCACCTCGGTGCGCCACGTCGGGTCGGCGGCGAGATCGAAGCAGAGCGACGAACCATCGCCGAAGTGCACGTACGCGGCGCGGTCGCTGCGCAGCACCGCCAGGTGTTGTCGTTCGAGGCGCCGATCCCAGGGCCAGACGTGCGGACCGTGCGGGAGCATCGTGAAGCGCCAGTCGAACTCCCAGTGCGCCGCGTCGCGCCACCAGGGCGGCAACTCGCCGCGAAGAAACGGTGTCAGCGGCAGGCCGTCGCACTGCGTCGGCGTCTCGATCGCGAGCGCGTCGCAGAGCGTCGGGAACACGTCCACGTTCTCGGTGAAGTGTGTGACTACGGAGCCATGCGCATCCGGATGGCGCGGATCGCGTGCGATGCCGAGTACGTGGTAGCTGCCTTCGAAGAAGCCGCTCTTCTGGACGAGGCCGTGATCGCCGAGCTGCTCGCCGTGATCGGACGTGATGAAGATCCAGGTGTCGTCCCAGTGGCCGCTGCGTTCGAGTGCATTCCAGACGCGGCCGAGCTGGTGATCGACTTCGCTGAGCATCCCGAAGTACTGGGCGCGCAATTGTCGGATCTCGGCTTCGCCGCGCGGAGCCGTGAGTTGCGGATGATGCAGCAAGCCTTCGTGCAGCCGGTGTCGGTCGGCGACCGGCGCAATCGGGAGCTCCATGGCTTCCGGGTCGTAAGCGTGCGCGAAGTGTCCGGCAGCGGCGTACGGCGGGTGCGGCCGAAAGTAGCTCGCGTGCGCGAACCACGGACCGCGCTGCTGCTCGATCCATTCGAGCAGCGCGTCGGTCAGGAACGCCGACACGCTGTGCTCGGCCGGGCGCTCCGATTCGAGCGCAAGCGCTTCATCGGCGTCTGCGGGCGCCGGGTAGCCGAGCTTGCCAAGCCAATCGATCCAGCCGCGCTGCTCGCCGCCGGTCAGTTCGAGACCGACGTCGAAGCCGGGCAGCAAGCCCTCGTAGCTCGACAGCCGCGGATCGTCCGGGCCGCTGGCATCGCGCGGGTCGATGCTCATATCGGTGTAACCGAACAGCGTCGGTGCGTA
>CAYGWM010000177.1:0-5795 GCA_964353555.1 uncultured Spirochaetales bacterium | reverse complement strand
GCAATCTCGTCGATTTTTCCGGAGTCTGATCTTCCGCGGTTGAGTGAGGTCATCTCGGCACTAGACGGCCAGTTTGAACTGATGAGATTGAGGAATGATCGGACCGATTATTCCCGAACATGCCGCGCATGGTTGGAGCGGTTGCGATCGAATCGAGAGGTCGCCATAGGGCTCGCCGGCGAGAGGACCGTTGAGCACTACGAGTCGTTCTTGGCGGCGTCCGAGCGTGGGTTCAACGCTGGAGTGTTCATGCTTCTCCGCATTCAACTACGTCGAATAGGCGCGTGACTCTCGGACCCTCGAGTCAAGGCATTCGAGGGTCTTGCCGATTTCCTGCCGATATGGCCGAGAGCGCAACGCTCGAGACAATCGGATACGACGAGTACAGAGACGACCTGCGCCGGTTCCGGATGACCCAGCACGTCCGGGTTGCGGCGGCAGTCGCTCTGTCCGTCAATGCCATCTTCGTGATTTTGGATCGACTCGTGTTTCCCGAGTACTTTCTGCCGTTCCTCTTCCTCAGGGTTGGCATGAGCGCGGGGCTCGCGTGGGTTTTTCTAGTCGCGAGTGTCCGCCAACCACAGCTGGGTGCTTGGGTGATCTGTCTTACTTTGGCGGCTGGCATGGTGACGATGATCTTCGTTGATGGCCCTACCAGCCAATATTTTGCCGGCTTGATCCTTCTTTTTTGCGGAATGGGGGTGCTGCTTCCGCTTGCCGCATCAGAAGCGGCATGGATCTGCGGCATCGTATTCGCAGCATTTCTGGCCAGCGCCCTGTCTGAAGCCGCAGAGTTCAGTTGGAATGAGTTTCGAACAAACTGTTTCTTCTTGGGTTCGGCGGCTGGAATGAGCGTGGCTAGCTGCGGCTTTCTGGATCGCCTCAGACTGAAAGACTATCTGCAGCGACGCGCGATCGAAGCCGCCCGCGATGAGCTTCGGCAGCTCGACGAAGCGAAGTCCCGCTTCTCCGCCAACGTCCATCACGAACTCCGCACGCCGCTCACGCTGATGCTCGCGCCGCTCGACGCGATGCTCGACGGGGATTTCGGGGCGGTTCCGGAGATGCAGCGCGGCTATCTCGTGACGATGCACAAGAATGCGCTGCGGCTACTGAAGCTGATCAACAACTTGCTGGATTTTGCGAAGATCGAGAGCCGGCAGGTGGAGTTGCACCGGCAGCCGCTGGAGATCGCGCGTGTGATCGGCGAGATCGTCGAGAGTGCGCGGCCGATGGCGGACCGGAAGGGTGTGGAGTTGGTGGCCTCGTGCGCGGAGGGCCTGCCGTGCGTGAACGCGGATCCGGACGCGCTCGAGAAGATTCTCGTCAATCTCGTTGGCAATGCGCTGAAGTTCACCGACGCGGGCGGGCGCATCACCGTGCACGCGGTTCTGGACGACGCGCCCGGGAACGTGCGCGGGTCGGCGAGCGACGCCGCTGCGCCCGCTAGCGATTGCATCCGTATCACCGTCGCGGATAGCGGGATCGGGATTCCGCCCGACCAGCTGGGCCGCGTCTTCGATCGCTTTGCGCAGGTCGATGGGTCGGCGACGCGGCGCCACGAGGGCACCGGGATCGGGCTTTCGCTGGTACACGAGTTGACGGCGCTGCACGGTGGGCGCGCCTGGGCTACGAGTGAAGGGCTTGGTCACGGAACGCAGTTCCACGTCACGCTGCCGCGCGGCACGGCCGACGAGGACGCCGAAGAAGTGACGGAGGCAGACGACGGCCGCGCGCTCACGCTGCGCCGTTCCTTCGACGCGCTGACAGCGGATCTCGATCACCATCGTGACGACGCGGCGAGTCCCGGGTTGTCGACGCAAGCGGAAGGCGAGGGCGCAGTCGCGGTCATCGCGCACAGCGCGCGCTACCGGACGCTCGAGATGGAACGCACGGTGGAACGGGTCGAGGGCGAGCGCCGACAGGACGATCTGGTGCTGGCGGCGAAGGGCGGATCGGCGGTGTTGCCCGAGCTGGTGGTGGCGGAGGACAACGCCGACATGCGGCACCTGCTGGTGCATCTGCTCAGCGCCGAGTTCCGCGTGCGTGCGGCCCGCAACGGTCGCGAGGCGCTCGAGCTCGTGCGTGAGCGCGTGCCCGCGCTGGTGGTGACCGATGTGATGATGCCCGAGATGTCGGGCACGGAACTCTGCGAGGCGATCAAGACCGATCCCGCGCTCGCCGGGGTGCCGGTGATGCTCGTGACGTCGAAGGCCGATCGCGAGATGAAGATCCGCGGCCTCGAACTCGGCGCCGACGACTACGTGACCAAGCCGTTCCACCCGCGTGAACTCGTGGCGCGCGCCCGCTCATTGGTGCGCCTGCGTGCGTTGCAACTCGAGCTTGCGGAGCAGAACGCTGCGCTCGAGCGCGCGCTCGAGCATCTGCGCCAGACCGAAGTCGCACTGGTGCAGGCGGAGCGTCTCGCGGCGGTCGGTGAGCTGGCAGCGGGCATTGCGCACGAAGTGAACAACCCGGTCAACTTCGCGCTGAATTCACTGCGCATGCTGAAGGAAACAGTGAAGCAGGTGCGCGAGTTCGCGGCGCGCGTGCAGGCGCTCGAGTGGCGCGACGCGGCAAAGCTCCCCGACAGCGCCCGCGAGTTGGAGCGGCTCGAGAGCGAAGTTCATCTCGACGAAGTGAGCGCCACGCTCGACGAGCTGGTCGGTATCGTGATCGAAGGCCTCGATCGCACCAGCCGCCTGGTGCGCGACCTACGCGACTTTGGCGCGGGCGAGCGCGAACACGAGGCGATCGACGTGCGGCTCGCGCTCGATTCGACGCTGCAGTTGCTTCGCCCCCATTTCGCGGACCGGCGGGTCAAGGTCGAGCGCAACTACGCTGCGGAACTGCCGCTGATCACGGCGGATCCGAGCGCGATCAAGCAGGTTTTCCTGAACCTGCTCAAGAATGCGGCCGATGCACTCGATGAGACGGGAGGCACCGTTCGGATTGGTGTTGCGACGTCACAAGAGGGACGGAGCGTCGAGGTTACGGTGGCGGACAACGGACCGGGGATCGACGCGGAGCTGCGCTCCCGGATCTTCGACCCCTTCTTCACCACCAAGTCGGCTGGCAAGGGCACCGGGCTCGGGCTCGCGATCAGTCGGCGGATTGCGGAATCCCATCGAGGCGCTCTCGAGGTCGAAGCGGCCCCGGGCGGGGGTGCCGCGTTCACGCTTCGCCTGCCGACGGAGACGACGAATGCCGCAGCGGATCGGACCTAGGATCGAGCGACTGCTCGACTACCGCGAGTATCCGCTCCTCTTCGTCGACGACGAAATCGAGAACACTCGAATCTTCGAGCTGACCTTCCGCCGCGATTTTCAGATTCGCGTGGCGAAGAGCGGCGAGGAAGCGCTTCAGTCGCTGCACGAGCACCCGGCCGCCGTGGTGCTCTCGGACCATCGCATGGGCGGCATGAGCGGCGTCGAGCTGCTGGCCAAGGTGCGCGAGGTCGATCCCAAGACGGTCCGCATCCTGGTTACAGCGTATGGTGATGCCTCGACGCTCTCCGAGGCGATCAACAACGGCTGGATCTATCGCTACCTGCCGAAGCCCTGGACGCCCGATGAGATGCGGCTGACGCTCCGCAACGCCATCGAGCACTACGCGCTCGACCGCGAACGTGAGCATCTGCTGACCGAGCTGGAGATCCTGAACCGGACTTCGAAGCTGCTGTGCCGCGAACTCGAGCTGGTGCCGCTGCTCGACCTGCTGCTGGGCACACTCACGGCCGAGCTCGGCTACGACGGCGCGAGCGTGTTCTTGTTCGACGCCAGCGGCGAGCGCTTGCAACTCGTCCGCACCGCGCCGCGCGACGCCCAGGTTGCGCGCCATCCTGCGGAGTACGACATCCCGTCGCAGGCGGCGCCCGAGTTCATCGGCAAGCTGCGCGATGGGCGCGTGCAGTTCGTGCGCATCGGCGAGCTGCTGACGCTCGAAGCTCCGCTCCGGCGCATCATCACCGAAATTGCAGCCGACGAGACGATGTTCGTGCCGCTCGTCGGTCACGCCGGCGTGATGGGTGCGCTCGTCGTGGACAACCGCAGCGGCGGTCCGGGCCTCGGCGCCGCGGACTACACGCTGATCGACGGAATCGCGTCGCAGGCGGTGATCGCGATCGAAAATGCGCACCTCGTCGACGACTTGCGGCGCTCGCGCGAGCAGGTCCGGCGCGCCGACCGGCTCGGCACGCTCGGCACGCTGGCCGCTGGCCTCGCCCACGAGATCAACAATCCACTGGTGTCGATCCGGACCTTCCTGACGCTGGCGCCGGCGAAGCGCGGCGAGCTCGATCGCGAATTCTGGGGCGACTACAACCAGCTCGCGCTGAAGGAAGTCGATCGCATTCACGGCTTGGTGAAGACGATGGGCCGACTCGGCCGCGCCGGCGACGAGACCGCGCCGCGCGGTCCGTGCGACGTCGCAGCATTGGTGCAGGAAGCCGTGCTGCTGCTCTCGTCCGAAGCGTCGCAGGGACGCGTCGCGGTGACGCTCGACATCTCTCCCGAGACGCCGAAGCTGACTGTGGTGCGCGATCACTTGCACCAGGTGGTCTTGAATCTCGCACTCAACGCGATCCAGGCGACCGCGCAGCCGCTCGCCGATGCGAACGCGGCGAGCGAGCCGGCGGGTCACGTCCGGATCGCCGTCCGCCCCGAGCGTTTCGACGACGTCGACGGCATCTGCATCGAGGTTGCCGACGACGGCTACGGCATTCGCGGCGAAGATCTCGAGCGCGTCTTCGATCCTTTCTTCACCACCAAGGAACCCGACCAGGGCTCGGGACTCGGCTTGATGATCTGCCATCGCATCATCGCGGATCACGGTGGTCGCATCGAAGTCGAGAGTCTCGAAGGACGCGGCGCGACGTTCCGCGTTCGGCTTCCCGTCGGCGAGTAGCAACGCGCGCGCGACCGGCGCCGCCACGTTTCCTTGACCCGCTCTTTGGGGGGTGGTAGGAACGCCCCGGTTCCACGGTCGCGGAGGCCCGCCGGTTGTTGCGCCCCACGTTCCTGTTGCTGATCGCACTCGCATCGCTCGCAGCGAGCCCAATGGCTCGCGCCGACGAACGTGTGCGCGTCGCTCTGTTGCCGGTGGTCGTCTACAGCGGCGAAGGGCGCGAGTATCTGCAGAAAGGCATGACCGATATGCTGGTGTCGCGGCTCGGACGCGATCTGCGTATCGCCGTGATCCCGGTCGAAGACGCGAGCACCGCGACGGTCGACGCCGAGGCCGCGCGCAAGACCGGTCTCGCGAACAATGCCGACTTCGTCGTCTTCGGTTCGTTCACGCGCTTCGGCGAAGGCGCGAGCCTCGATCTTTCCTGCGCGTCGGTGCACGACGCGGAGCGCGAGCCGCGCAAGATCTATGTCCATGCGAGCACGATGGGAGAATTGATTCCGCTGCTCGACGGGGTCGCGGATCGCACGTCGTTCGCAGTGCTCGGAAGCGCGCCAGCCGAAGCGGGCGTGGCCGCCGGCCCCGCCGCAGCGGCGCCCGATACGGGCGCCGTCCAGGACCAGGAACTGCAGCGTCGAGTCGAATCGCCCGAAGCCACGGGCCCCAACCTCGGAACCGCGTCGAAATCCGCACCGGGAACGGAGTCCAGCGAGCCCGCTTCGCCGCGGCGAGCTCCGGGTCTGCCCAGCGATCGCGACGCCGATCGCGTTCGCTAAGCTGCCGGCCCTCGCGCTCCTGCGCGATCCCGTCGTGGCGGTGTAGCTCAGCTGGTTAGAGCAGCGGTTTCATAAGCCGCGTGTCGGCGGTTCGAGTCCGCCCACCGCCACCAG
>CAYGWM010000176.1:0-5861 GCA_964353555.1 uncultured Spirochaetales bacterium | reverse complement strand
CCGCGACCGACGGATCCATCAGCAGCGCGGCGCGCACGGCCTTCGCCGCGCCATCGAAGAGCGCGACGAAGCCGTCGCCGGCCGCGTCGAGCTCGTGGCCGCGGAAGCGGTCGATCGCGGCGCGGATCCTCACGTTGTGCTCGCTCAGCAACTGGGCCCAGGCGCGGTCACCGATCCGTGCGAGTGTCTCGGTCGAGGCGACGATGTCGCTGAACAGAATCGTCGCGAGCACCCGCTCGCCGAGTTCCTCGGGCGAGAGTCCGAAGGCCTGGGCGCTGGTGAACTCGACGGAGTCCCACGGCACGTCGCCGACGACCCACGCGTCGTGGCCGGGCGGGATCTCGTAGGCGTCGTCGGGCCCGATCACGAGGCGCGTGCCGTCGTCCATCTGCACCTCGAGCGAACCGGAGATCGTGTAGCCCACATGGCGATGCTGGCAGGAACGCGTGCCGACGATCGGCTTGACGTCCTGCGACCAACGCCAGCCCGGCCGAAACACGAAGCGGCCGATTGCCATCTCGCCGAGCGTGACGATGTCGATACGTCCATTCGGGAACGGGCGGACCTTGTCGGGGGTGGCGAAGCTCTTGCGCTGGAGGTGCGGCATCGCACGCGATGGTGCGCCCCCGCGCGAGCGCCCGCCACACGGGCGAAGCGGCTCAGTTCACGGAGTCGCAATCCTGCACGTAGCCGAGCACGCGTAGCTTCTCGCACTCTTCCTTGCTGAGCTTCGCCTCCGCGCCGCCTTCGACGGCCTGGCTTGCGGCGAGCTGGCGTTGCGCTTCGGCGTGCTGGCGCATTTCAGCGGTCACCGCCGCATTCTGCTCGACCACGTTCTGCTTCTCGTTCGGATCCTTGTCGATCGCGTACAGCTCCTCCGCTGCCAGCCCGCGCGGATTGCCCGGATTCGCTTCGATCAGCTTCCAGGTGTTGGTGCGGATCGCGCGCAGCACGTTGCCCTCGTGATCCTCTTCGGCGAAATGCATGCGCTCGGACTCGCTGCGCTGCGCGAGCGGCACCGCGAGATCGGTGCCCTGCATCGAGGCCGGGATTCTTGCTCCCGCGAGCGTGAGCAGCGTCGGCGCGATGTCGAGATGGCGCACCGGGTGATCCTCGACGCGCGGCGGCGCACCGACCTTGCCTTTCGGCCACTTCACCAGCAGCGGCACGTGGATCTGTTCCTCGTAGAGCGTCGTGCCGTGCCACCAGCCGCCGTGCTCATGGAACTCCTCGCCGTGATCGGCGGTGATGACGATCATCGTATCGTCCCACAGGCCGAGTTCGCGCAGCTTCGCTTCGACCTTCCCGATGTATTCGTCGGTGAAGCGGATCTCGCCGTCGTAGAGTTCGCGCATGTGCTTCGCGAGCGCCGGGTCGGGGTTGTCGGTCTCGACGCGCGCGATCGCCTCGCCGGTGTACGGATGCGGGAAATACGGATCGTGCGGGTCCATGTAGTGGAGCAGCAAGAAAAAGCGTGAGTCCTTGTGGCGGGCGAGCCAATCGTCGGCGACGCGCGTCACCGTCGTTGCGTCCTGGTAGTAGTCCGCGACGCGGTGCCCCGGCTTCATCTTGAGCGCCACCTTGCGGCCGATCTGGTACGCGATCAACTTCGATGACGACTCGTCGGCCCCGAACAGATAATCCGGCGACAGGTAGTTGTACTCGTCGTAGCCCTGATCGAAGCCGAAGCTCGGCGCGAGGTTGATGTTCGCGACGATACCGCCGGTCGCGTAGCCGTGTTGCTGCAGCGCCTCGGACACCATCACCAGATCCTTCGGCAGTGTCGAGGTCTTCGACATCGTGTTGTGCGTGGACGGCAGCGTCGAGGTCAGCAGCGAAGCGAACGATGGCTTGGTCCAAGACGCGTGCGCGAAACCAGTGAAGAGCGTGCCGCCTTGCTCGGCGATGCCGCAGATGCTCTTCGCGTCGACGTTGCCGCCGTAGCAGGAGAGCGCGTCAGCGCGCAGCGTGTCGACGACGATCAGCAGCAGGTTCGGCTTGTCGGCGAGCGTGGTGGGAACCGCAGGCGGTGTCGGCGGCACTGCAGCGTTCGGATAGAGCGCGCGACCGGCGATCGCGCCGCCGCCGATGACGAGTACGCCGAAAAGTAGCGCCGGAATCGCGCCGAAGAGACGGCCGATGCCGCCGCCGAGCAGCCGCGGTCCGAGCAGGAAGAGCAGCAGCGCGACGACTCCCGCGACGCCGAGTACGGCCGCCAGCACCGGCAGCGGCGGCATCTGCTCGTGGTAGACGTCGCGCCGGATCCGGAACATCGCGACCATCAGCGCCGGCAGGACGCCGAGCACGAGCAGCACGAGACTCGCGGTCCAGCCGCGGATCTCGCGGCGTTCCATCGGCAGCACGCCGAGCACCACGCCGCCGAGGAGGCCGCCGAGTCCGAGCAGCAGCGCGTACGCGAAGGGTCCGTACCAGAGCACCTGGTGATCGGCGCCGAGTCCTTCGCGCGCAATCACCAGCGTCTCGACCGCGCCGACCAGCAAGCCGGCGATGATGCCGGCGCCGAGGCCGGTGTACGCAGCGGCGCCGACGCGGGACGCGATGCCAGGCACGTCGCCGATCGGCCGCGCGGCGTGGCGGGCGCGATCCTCATCGGTCTCGAGCGACACCGCGGCGCGCGCAGCCGCTTCGTAGTCCACCTGCACGCCGTCGACGCGGCAATAGGCGGGCTTGTAGTCCGCCGGGCGCAGCCACCAGAAGAAGCCACCGAAGAGCGTCAGCGCCTCGGCCGTCCAGAAACCGAGCGCGGCCGACACGATCGACGCTGCTGCTCCAATCTCCTTGTGCAGCAACACGTACTGCGCGGCTTCGCGAATGCCCTCGCCCGCGATCGTGAACGGGCTGACCACCGTCGCGAAGATCTGGATCGACGAGCCGAACACGATCGGCCAGAACTCGGGACTGACGGCGCCGGCCGCGAGCGCGGTGAAGTAGTACATCGCGGCCGTCGTGAAGTGCACGACGAACGAGAGGCCGAGCGCGAACAGCACCAGCATCTTCTTGTCGCGGTACGCCGACGCCGAGTGCGCGACGCGCATCACGATGCCCTCGAGGCGCGCCTTGCCGGGGATCGGCAGCCGCAGCAGCAGCCACTGCACGAGCCCGGGGAACCAGAGCACCGTCAGCAGTGCGCCGATCAGGCCGAGCGAGAGCGGCACCGTGATCGCGGCAATCATCGGCCCGTTCTCGCCGAAGATCTTGATGCCGAACGGCAGTGCGACCAGGAACGACAGGAAGATGCCGAAGACGCCCATCACCTTTTCGATCGCGGTGGTGGCCGTCACTTCGACGGTCATGCCGCTGAAGCGCGCCGCGTCGTAGAGCTTGTAGCCGTCGAGCCCGGCGGTGCTCGGCAGGAAGGTGCCGATGAAGCGGCCGATCAGGAACGACCCGAAGATGTGGCGGAACGGGAACTCGATGCCCTGGCCGCGCAGCAACACCAGCCAACGGTACATCGACGCGAGGATGCCGATGAACTTGATGCCGGCCGCCGCGCCGCAGAACGCGAGGAAGGGTCCGAGCTCGATCAGCGCGATCTGCGCGACGATCAGTCGCCACGCGGCGACGTGGGTGGCGTCCTTCGGAACCTGGCCGCCGAGATGCAATGCCTCGATCTGCGCCGGATCCATCTTGACCTGGTGATCGAGCAGCAGCCAGAAGGCGCGCACCGTCACCCAGGCCTTCAGCACGTTCAGGATCCGGCCGCGCCACGGCTGCGGCGCGAAGCGCGAGACCGCGATCGCGAGCAGCGCGACGAAGAGGATCTCGACGAGAATCAGCATCGGGGAACCTCGGGCAGAGGAGGTCGTTCAGGCCATCGCTGCCCGGACGAATCCCTTTGCGTGGGTACCCGGGAAGCCCGGTAGGGTACGGGAGCGATGCGGCCTCGCCACCACTTGCATGGCTTGCGAAGACCGACGGGGATCGCTGCCGACGCGCGATGTACAGCTGCGCACGCGCTGCGCCGCCGCTGCACGCGCGCGACGCATGACAGGCGCGTCACGCTCGCACGGTTCACCGCACCTGCGCGCGCGCCGATAGCGCCTCCATGCCTCGCGCGGCGGGGCGAGGAGGGGACATGAACAAAGACATCTTGCTGCTCGGCGCCAACGCGCCGGACATGGAAGTGTTGCGCACGCGGCTGGTGCGCATCGGCTATCGCGTCGTGCCGGCGAAGACGCCCGAGCAGGCGCACACCTTCCTGCGCGTCGCAGGGACGCGGATTGGCGCCGTGATCGTGCCGTCCGAGATGCCGGTGATGAACCTGCGCGCCGCGCTCGACTTCTTGCGGCGGCTTTCGCCGACGGTGCCGCTGACGTTCCTGGGGGCGGGACGCGAACCGGGCGCCGAAGGACGCCAGCGGCTGCGCAGCGCCGGCATCCAGATCCCAATTTTCGATCCGCTCGATCTCCACACGCTGCGGTTTCAGCTGAACCGCGCGCTCGCGACCGGGCGACCCATGCATCGCCACCGCACGACGCTGCGCGCGCCTGCCGATTGGCCCGTCATCGCCAAGTCGGGAGTCCGCCAGAAGGAAGGGCGCATCTATTCGATCTCGGCGTCGGGCGCCTATCTGTCGATCGCGCAGCCTTGGATGGTGAAGGCGCACGTCGAACTGCGCCTTGCGATGCCGAGCGGTGACTCCGTCGTGGCGTCGGGCCGTGTCGTAATGACGAACGTGCCCGGCAACGTCATGAAGCGCAATCTGCCGTTCGGCATGGGCGTGCACTTCGATCAGGTGAACGAGCAGTCGTCGGTCGCGCTGCTCATCTACGCTGAAGAGCGAAGCCGAGCGCTCTGTCTTTGATCAGGCGCTAACGCTCGGCCATCGGCCGAGCGTTTCCCGCGGCGCGCTGGGCGGCACTACTGCGGCGGAGTGGTCGCGGCGGGTGCGCTGGTCGGCGCGGGCTCTTCCCCGGCGAGAATCTGCCGGCGCTTCGCCTGGTAGTCCCCTTCGGTCAGCTCGCCGCGGCGCCGCGACTCTTCCAGATCCGCGAGTGCGCGCAGACCTTCGGGCGAGACACCTTGCGGCGGCACCGGCGCGCCCGTCGTGGGCTCCACTGGAAGCGTAACTTCCTCGCCGCTGTCCATCAGTACGGTGCGGCGCACGACCTGCCCGCCCGGTCGCACGTGCAGGGCGCCCGAGTCCTTGAAGATCGGGTCGCGCCAATTGGCGGTGACCAGCTGATTGCCCTCGGCCGCGATGCCTTCGCTCGGCACCGCGCGGGTCTTCCCGACGATCTCGTCGACCTTGGGCTCGGGCATCGAATCTTTATCACCCTTCGCATCTTTCGAATCCTTCGGAACCGCCCAATCGAGGTGGCCGAGTTTCACGAAGAGTTTGTCGTCAATGTTCCAGACGATCAGGCTGGTGAGATGGTCCTGCGTGAATACGGCCAGGTTGCGCTTGCGCTCGGTCGCCATCACGACGACTTCCTGTGACGGGTCTGCCTTCGCGAGCGCGCGCGCGATGCCATCGCCGATCGGATAGAGCAGTTCCGTCGGGATCGCGGGCTGGCGCTCGGGCTTGTCGCCTTTGCGCACTTCGATGCGAGCGAGCAGGTTGGTGAGGCGCACCGGCGCGACCACGACCGGGTGCGAGAAGCCGCGGTCGATCGGCTTGCCGCCCTTCGACTCGTAGCGCAAGAAGACCTCGACGTCGTTTTCGTCGAAGACCGGCAGCTTCACGACCTTGGTCATGCAGCCGCTCGCGAGCAGCGCCGTCGCGAACAGCGCGACCGCGCTCGCGACTTTCGACCCATCCTTATGAATTCTCGCCGCTCGCCGCTGGCTCGCTACGCGGGAAACGCGCACAGTGCTCGCTCGCCGCTGGCTCGCTACGC
>CAYGWM010000175.1:0-5956 GCA_964353555.1 uncultured Spirochaetales bacterium | reverse complement strand
CAACGTGTATTGGACAGATCTCCATATACACCCTGAAAGCAGCGAGTAGGTCTGGATAATGTGGTGAGGGGCGGAATTCGTGGGCGGTGCAAGCTCCCGCGAACACTCGGGATAGGCCGCGGACGGAAGAGGGCGGGGATCCGCGTTGGACGGACCTGGCTAATCCCGGGCCGAGGCCGCGGTCTGCAGTCGTCGCGCCCTTGCGGAGTCTACGGCTTTGCTGCGACGTGAGGGGGCGAGGTGCGCATCCTCATCCTCCGAGCAGTCGGTCGGCCGGGCTCTTCACTCCCGCCGGACCCCGGCTCAGCACGTGCGTGTAGATCATCGTCGTCGCCACGTCCTTGTGCCCGAGCAGCTCCTGCACGGTCCGGATGTCGCTACCGTCCTCGAGTAGATGCGTCGCGAACAAGTGCCGAAACGTGTGGCACGTCGCGCGCTTCGGAGTGCCGGATGCAAGCACCGCCCGGCGCACGGCGTGCTGCAACACGGTTTCGTGCAGGTGGTGGCGTCGCTTCTGGCCCGTCTCGCGCTCGACGTAGTGACGCGTCGCGGGGAACACCCACTGCCAGGGCCATTCGCGACCCGCGGAAGGGAGCTTGTTCGCGAGCGCGTCCGGGAGCTCGACCCAGCCGGCGCCGATCTCGAGGTCGCGCTCGCGCTGTGCGCGCACGCGTTCGAGGTGCACGCTGAGCTCGGCCTTTGTCGACAGCGGCAGCATCGTTGCGCGGTCCTTCTCGCCTTTGCCGCGCCGCACGGTGATCTGGTTGCGGCCGAAGTCGATGTCCTTCACGCGCAAGCGGCAGCATTCGAGCAGGCGCAAGCCGCAGCCGTAGAGCAAGGTCGCCATCAAGCGCGGCTCGCCGTTCATCCTCGCGAGCACGGCGCGCACCTCGTCGCGCGAGAGCACCACGGGCAGGCGCACGGGCGTCTTGGCGTGGACGAGGTCGTCGAGCCACGGCAGGTGAATGCCGAGAACTTCGCGATAGAGAAAGAGCAGCGCGGCGAGTGCCTGGTTCTGCGTCGAGCTGGCGACCCGAGATCGTGTCGCGAGTGCGTTGAGAAACGCAGTCACGTGCTCGGCGCCGAGTCTGACCGGATCGCGACGGCCGTGGAACTCGTAGTAGCGGCGCATCCAGCCGAGGTACGCGCGCTCGGTGCGCGGGCTGAAATGCCGCAGCCGCATCGCCGCGATCGCTCGTGCGCTCACCCGCGTGGTCACTCTCGGCACAGTGAGCGGAGCGGAATCTTCTGTTGAATATTCGGTCGGGCGTTCGCGGACCATGTCGACACCCGCGAGCAGTCTCGACCTCGTCCATGAATCGTGGTCGGGAAGGCGGTGCGCGTCATCGGGTCGTCCACCGGACGTCGACGGCACGAGTTGGAGCTTTCGCTGCGCGAGCACTCGGACTCTCCTCGAACCTGTCGGGGGAGGGCGGCAGCCTAACAAGCCTCTCCCGAGCCGGCTGATGGGGCAGCGATAACTCCGAGACTCCTGAGCATCCGCGTCGAGTCGGCATGCGCCGTATTCACAGGATTCTCCGTGTACACGCCTCACACGGCGCGAGTACGAGCGCGCTTCGGTAGGATGCGGCCCGGCCTGATGATTTTCGCACCACCGCCGAGGACGGCGGCGCGCTACTACGAGTCAGGGGACTTCGAGTCTTAGGAGAGTCGAGATATGCCGGGACCGCTGAGTGGAATCCGAATCGTCGAGATTGCGGGGATCGGGCCGGGGCCGTTCTGCGCGATGATGCTCGCCGACCTGGGCGCGGAAGTGCTGCGCGTCGATCGCGCCGAGCGCGCGCGGCTGCCCCGTGGTGAAGGTCCCAACCTGGATCTGCTGAACCGCGGCCGGCGCAGTGTCGCGGTGGATCTGAAGAGTCCTGCGGGTGTCGAGGTGGTGCTGCGGTTGGTCGAGAAGGCCGACGCGTTGATCGAAGGCTTCCGCCCTGGCGTGATGGAGCGACTCGGCCTCGGCCCCGACGTCTGTCTCGCTCGCAATCCCAAACTGGTATTCGGGCGCATGACCGGCTGGGGCCAGGATGGTCCGCTTGCGAAGGTTGCCGGCCATGACCTCAATTACATCGCCCTCACCGGTGCGCTGCACGCGATCGGCCGGGCCGATTCGCCGCCCCCGCCGCCGCTCAACCTGATCGGCGATTTCGGCGGCGGCGGCTTGCTGCTCGCGTACGGGATTCTCGCCGCGCTGCTCGAGCGCGCGCGTTCGGGCAAGGGCCAGGTGGTGGACGCCGCGATGGTGGACGGCGCCGCGGCGCTGATGACGATCATCTTTGGCGCGCACACGTCGGGTTGGTGGCGCGACGAACGCGCCTCGAACATGTTGGACGGCGGCGCCCATTTCTATGACTGCTACGAGACGAAGGACGGCAAGTACGTCTCGATCGGCTCGATCGAGCCGCAGTTCTACGCGCAGCTGCTCGAGCTCACAGGTCTCAAGGGCGAAGCGCTGCCGCACCAGATGGATCGCAGCGGCTGGCCGAAGGGGAAGGAACGCCTCACGGCGATCTTCAAGACGAAGACGCGCGACGAGTGGTGCGAAGTGATGGAAGGCACCGACGTGTGTTTCGCGCCGGTGCTCTCACTCGCGGAGGCGCCCGAGCACCCGCACATGAAAGCGCGGAACACCTTCGTCGAGGTCGAAGGCGTCCGGCAGCCGGGTCCCGCGCCGCGCTTCAGCCGCACGCCCGGCGTGATCGAACGCCCGCCCGCGCATGCCGGAGAACACACCGATGAGGCGCTCACCGAATGGGGCTTCCCGAGCAGCGACGTCGCAGAGCTGCGCAAGACCGGCGCGATCGCCTGACGTGCTCCGAGCACGAGCAGCCGCGAGAGAAGAAGCGCGGCGAGGGCTTCGATCGAGAGCTCAGGCCGGGAATCAGGGGCGCTAGGGTGGCGGCGCGATCAGCCCCTCGCGCAGCAGCAGCGCGGCCATCGCGCGCGCGTCCTCGATGCGACGCCGAACGGCGGCCTCGAGGTCCTGCGGCACCGCGATCTGCGCCAGCCCTTCGCTCGCTGCCGCGGTTGCCGTCGCCACAGCAACCTGCACGTGCGCCTCGATCTCGCTCATGTGCGGGAGCACGCGATCCGCGGCGAGCCCGCCTGCGCGCGCGACCTTCGCGAGGGCGTCGGCCGCCGCGAGCGCCATGCCCTCGCTGATGCCGCTTGCGCGCACATCGAGCGCGCCCCGGAAGATGCCTGGGAAGGCAAGCGAGTTGTTGAGCTGGTTCGCGAGATCGCCGCGACCCGTTGCGACGATGCGCGCGCCCGCGTCGAGGGCGTCCCACGGCCAGATCTCGGGCACCGGGTTGGCGCACGCGAAGACCACCGCGTCGCGCGCCATCGCCCGCACCCACGCGGGCTCGATCACGTCCGGCCCGGGGCGTGAGAAGGCGATGCAGATGTCGGCGCCGCGCAGTGCCTCGGCGATCCCGCCCGCTATGCGATCCGGGTTGGTCTCCGTGCAGATGCGCCACTTGTCGGGG
Source organism: uncultured Spirochaetales bacterium (assembly GCA_964353555.1). Classification (GTDB taxonomy): domain Bacteria; phylum Myxococcota_A; class UBA9160; order UBA9160; family PR03; genus PR03. Next base: position 2,453 of record CAYGWM010000175.1, on the reverse strand, counting down.
AAGGTCTCGCGCGCTGCTTCGAGATCTGCGCGGCCGCGGTGCAGCGTGCCGCGGCTGTCGCAGGCGACGATGCCCGCCGGGTCCACGCCGCGCGCGCGCAGCAGCCGGTAGGTCGCGACGTTCGCGGCGCCCGTGCCGATCATCGCAATGTGTAGACGGTCGATGCGCTTGCCGACGATTTCGAGCGCGTTCACGAGACCCGCGAGCAGCACTGTAGCGGTGCCCTGCTGGTCGTCGTGCCAGACGGGGATCGGCAGGCGCTCGCGCAGCTGCGCCAGCACGCGGAAGCACTTTGGCTGCGCGATGTCCTCGAGGTTCACCGCGCCGAAGGAAGGCGCCAGCCACTCGACGGCGCGCACCAACTCGTCGGGATCCTTGGTGCCGAGGCAGAGCGGCACGGCATCCACGCCGCCGAGATGCTTGAAGAGCAGCGCTTTGCCCTCCATCACCGGCAGGCCCGCTTCGGGACCGATGTCGCCGAGCCCGAGCACACGCGTCCCGTCCGAGACGACTGCGACGAGGTTCGCGCGGTTCGTGTGCTCCCAGACCAACTCGGGCCTTGCCTGGATCGCCCTGCACGGCGCAGCGACGCCGGGCGTGTACCAGATCGCGAAGTCGCCGAGGTCGCGGATCGGGCACTTCGGGGCGATCTGCACCTTGCCGCGGTAGAAGGGATGCAGGCGCAGCGCCTCCTCCGCCGGCTTCTGGGCCCGAGCCAGCAGCTCCTCGCGCGTCGTCATGGGATCCTCCGTGCTTGCAGTGGTCGGCGGTATGCTCGCGCACGTGCGAGTCGTGGACGAGGCCGCGCTACTGTTGCGCTTCGCGCGCTGGGCGATTGCGACCGCGCGCCACGACACCCATGCCGCGACGCTCGTGCCCGGCAACCCGAAGTTCGTGAGCGCGCACGAGGCCGTCGCGCGAATTCCGGATCGCGCCGTCGTCGCGGTCTCCGGACTCGGCGGACACCAGCGCGCCTCGATGCTGCACTGGGCGCTGCGCGAGCGCTTCGAGTCGAGCGGCCATCCGCGCCGGCTGACACTCGTGAACGTCGGAGGCCACGGCGGCCGCGGGCTGCTGCCGGGCACACTCGAGGAACTCGCGCAGCCGGGACTCGTGACGCGCCTGTTCACCAGCCACTTCGAGACGTTTCGCAGCTTCCTCGAACTCGCGGCGGCCGGCCGCTGCGAGCTGCAGTGTCTGCCGCTCGGCGTGATCGCGGCGCTCTACGACGCGCTCGGCCGCGGCGAGGACGGCGTGCTCTCGGAGGTCGGCGTCGGCACCTTCCTCGACCCGCGCGGCGGACGCGGCTCGCCGGTGCAGGGCGGACGGCGCGAGCAGTGGATCGACGCCGAAGGCGAGCGGCTGCGCTACCGGCTGCCGCCGATCGACGTCGCGATCTTCAACCTCCCCGCCGCCGATCGCAGGGGCAACCTCTATGCGCACGGCGCTGCGATGATCGGCGACAGCCGCGAGATCGCGCGGGCGGCGCGGCGCAACGGCGGGACCGTGATCGCGAACGTCGGGCTGCTCGTCGCCGAGGATCCGTCCCGCGTCTTCCTGCCCGCGGACGCGGTCGACGCGATCGTCTGTCACCCCGACACCGAGCAGACGGCGGGCTTCTTCCACCGCGAGCCGTGGCCGCTGGTGACGGCGGACGGCGAAGGCGATGTCGCCGAGGGACTCGCGCACGCGCAGCTGCTGCGCCGTCTCGGTGAGCTCGCGGGCGGCTTTCCGCGCCGCACGCCGATGGACGCCGTGCTGGCGCGTCTCGCGGCGGCGACGCTCGCAGCCGAACTCGACCGCGGCGCGCACGTCGCGATCGGCACGGGGCTTCCGGAAGACGCCGTCGCTGCGCTCTTCGAAAACGGCCGCGCGGGCGACTTCACGTTCCTGGTCGAGAGCGGCGCAGTGGGCGGCATTCCGGCGCCGGGTCCGTACTTCGGCGCGTCGTTCGGGCCGAAGCAGATCGTCTCGACCGCCGAACTCTTTGCGCGCTGCGGCCGCCGCCTCGACGCCGCCTGCCTCGGCGCGCTCGAGATCGACGCCGCGGGCGACGTCAACGTCTCGAAGCGCGGCCGCGGTGTGCGCCACTACATCGGGCCGGGCGGTTTCCTCGACTTCACGAACGCGGCGCGCACGATCGTGTTCGTCTCGCGCTGGATGCGCGGCGGCGAGATGCGCATCGAGGACGGCCGTGTCCGCATGCTCCGGCGCGGCCGGCCGAAGTTCGTGCCGCGCGTGGCCGAGCGCTGCTTCGACGCGGCCCGCGCGCTGCGCGCCGGAAAGCGGGTCTACTATGTGACGTCCATCGGTGTCTTCCGCGCCACGCCGGGCGGTCTCGAACTCGCCAGCGTGATGCCGGGGATCGACGTGCGCCGCGACGTGCTCGCGATGGCACCGTTCCCGATCGCGCTGCCGGCGTCAGGCGACGTGCCGGTGGTGGATCTGCGCGC
>CAYGWM010000174.1:0-5961 GCA_964353555.1 uncultured Spirochaetales bacterium | reverse complement strand
CGGGATCTATGACAATTCCTGGCTGAACGGGGGGCCAACGGGGCGCATCCGCGCCCCGCTCGTGCGCGACAACCTCGATCGCATGCCCGAGTTCCTGCGCCAGAGCGCACAGGGCCTGCGTTCGATGTTGATCATGGACCCGCCCGACCACACCCGCGTGCGCAAGCTCGTGAACAAAGCCTTCACGCCGAAGCGCATCGCGGCGCTGCGCGATCACATCGAGTCGCTCGTGCGCACGCTCCTCGACGAGGCCGCCGAGCGCGGCCGCTTCGACGTGATCCGCGATCTCGCCGAGCCGCTGCCGGCGATCGTGATCGCCGAGCTGCTCGGCGTCCCGGCCAGCGACCATCGCCAGTTCCGCGAATGGTCGAGCGCACTGATCTCGGGCATCGCGTCGACGAGCGCCGACGCGCGCGCCGTCGCGACGGAGGCCGGCCGAAGCCTGTTCGGCTACCTCGCCGACACCATCGCGGATCGCCGCCGCGCGCCGCGCGAGGACCTGATCAGCGCGATGATCCAGGCCCAGGAGGAGCGCGACGCGCTGAGCGACGCCGAACTCCTCGCGACGAGCAACCTGCTCCTGCTCGCCGGGCACGAGACGACGACGAACCTGATCGGCAACGGCGCCCTCGCGCTGCTCCGCGAGCCGGAGTCGTGGCGCCGCCTGTGCACCGAGCCGGCGCTGCTGCCGACCGCGATCGAGGAGCTGCTGCGCTTCGACGGCCCCGTGCAGGCGACGCTGCGCGTGGCGCTCGCGGACGTGACGATCGACGGCCACGCGATCCCGGCCGGCGCGCTCGTGCTCGTCTCGATCGGCGCCGCGAACCACGACCCCGCGGTCTTCGCGAACCCGGACGAACTCGACCTCGCCCGCGACCCGAACCCGCACCTCGCATTCGGCTTCGGGACGCACTTCTGTCTCGGCGCCCCACTCGCGCGTCTCGAGGCGCAGCTCGCTTTCGAGGCGCTCACACGGCGCTTCCCGAAGCTCGCGCTAGTCGACGACTGCCCGGTGTACCGGCCGAACCCGGTGCTGCGGGGGCTCACGCGCCTCGACGTGGAGCAGCGATCGTAAGCATCCCGGTGTATGCACCGCAGCCGCGGCCGCCGCGAGCGTAGAAAGCGTAGGGTCCGGCCGCCAGCGCGACCGCGATCGGATGACGGTCGCCGGGCGCAGCTACGGCGAGCCGCTCGAGAGGCCGTTGTGGTGGAGCTCCAGACCGGGCACGGGGGACTCCTCTGGCCGCGGCCGGCCGCCGCCGCATCCGATCAGCCGTCTAGGCGCCTCGCGAGCGCCTCCAGCTCCTCGCGCAGCGCCGCCGGTAGCCGGTCGCCGAACCGGGCGTAGTGGGCGTGGATCTGCTCGAGCTCGCGCTTCCACGCAGCGGTGTCGATTGCGAGCAGCGCGGCCATCGTCGCCTCGTCGACGTCGAGGCCGGAGACGTCGATCGCGCCCGGCGCCGGCACCACGCCGATCGGGCTCTCGACGCCGCGGCCGCTGCCCTCGCTGCGCTCGACGATCCACGCCAGCACGCGGGCGTTCTCGCCGAAGCCGGGCCACAGGAAGCGCCCGTCGTCGCCCTTGCGGAACCAGTTCACCTGGTAGAGGCGGGGCAGCGCACCGGCCGCGGCCTTCTCCCCCAGCGCGAGCCAATGCGCGAAGTAGTCGCCCATGTGGTAGCCGCAGAAGGGCAGCATCGCGAAGGGGTCGAAGCGCAGCTCGCCGACCGTGCCGGCGGCCGCCGCCGTCATCTCCGACGACAGGATCGAGGCCAGGAACACCCCGTGCCGCCAGTCGAAGGCCTCGGTGACGAGCGGCACGTTGCTGGCCCGGCGGCCGCCGAAGAGGATGGCCGAGATGGGCACCCCCTTCGGGTCCTCCCACTCCGGCGCTAGCGAAGGGCACTGCTGCGCGGGCGCCGTGAAGCGGGCGTTCGGGTGCGCGGCGGGGGTGCCCTTCGCAGGATGCCAGTCGTGGCCCTGCCAGTCGACGAGTCGCTCCGGCGGCCGGGGGGTCATCTCCTCCCACCAGACGTCGTTGTTCTCGGTGCGGGCGCAGTTGGTGAAGAGCACGCCGCGGTGGAGGGTGCGCATCGCGTTCGGGTTGGTGCGCTCGTTGGTCCCGGGCGCCACCCCGAAGAAGCCCGCCTCGGGGTTGATCGCGTAGAGGCGCCCGTCGGCGCCGAAGCGCATCCAGGCGATGTCGTCGCCCACCGTCTCGATCTTCCAGCCCGGCAGGGTCGGGATCATCATCGCCATGTTGGTCTTGCCGCAGGCCGACGGGAAGGCGGCGGCGACGTAGCGCTTCTCGCCCCGGGGCGGCGTCACGCCCAGGATCAGCATGTGCTCGGCGAGCCAGCCCTCGTCGCGGGCCATCGCGGAGGCGATGCGCAGCGCGAAGCACTTCTTGCCGAGCAGGGCGTTGCCTCCGTAGCCCGATCCGTACGACCAGATCTCGCGGGTCTCCGGGAAGTGCACGATGTACTTGTTCTCGGCGTCGCAGGGCCACGGCACGTCGGGCGCGTCCGGGGGCAGCGGCGCGCCCACCGAGTGCACGCACGGCACGAAGGCGCCGTCCGCGCCGAGCGCGTCGAGGGCGCCCTGGCCCATGCGCGTCATGGTCCGCATGTTGACCGCCACGTAGGCCGAGTCCGTGATCTGTACGCCGATGTGCGCCAGCGGCGAGCCGAGCGGACCCATCGAGAAGGGCACCACGTAGAGCGTGCGGCCCTCCATCGCGCCGCCGTAGAGCCGGAGCAGCTCGGCTTTCATCTCGGCGGGATCGCGCCAGTGGTTGGTGGGCCCGGCGTCCTCGCGTCGGGCCGAGCAGATGAAGGTGCGGTCCTCGACGCGGGCCACGTCCCCGGGATCCGACAGCGCCAGGTAACTGGAGGGTCGGATCTCGTAGTTGAGCCGCCGCAGGGTGCCCGAGGCGACGAGCAGCTCGAGCAGCCACGAGTGCTCCTCCTCCGAGCCGTCGCACCAGTGGACGTGCGCCGGCTTCAGAATCTGCCTCCACTCCTCCACCCAGCCAACCAGTTTCCGGTTCGATGTCGTCGCAGCCACGGCTCGTGCCTCCATGCGTGCAGGGTAGGCGGAGGGTTCGCCCCGGCAATCGCACCCGACGCCTGCGCCGCGACCGGCCGCGCGATCGCGCCGTTCTGCTGCCCGCAGCAGGTGCTGCTGCCGCGCTGACGCGCACTGGATCAGGATGTTGTTGCCGATGCCGCCGTCGAGCACGTCGAGACCCGGTCCGCCCTGGAGCAGGTCGTCGCCGTCGCCGCCGTAGAGCACGTCGCCTCCGTCACCGCCGATCAGCACGTCGTCGTGGTCGCCGCCGTCCGCGGTCAGCAGCAGCGAAGGCGTGGTCAGACCCGCGGCGTGCACGAGGTCCTCGCCGGCGAAGGTCCCGATCACCAACGAGTCGAACGCGTTCTCGGGATTCTGGATGTACACGGACGCCGCGAGTCCGGTCACCGAGACCTCGGCCGCGTTCCCGGACACCTGCACCGTGTCGTCGTCGCCGTTTCCTCGCACGATCACGCTGTCCGGCTGCAGGTCGGCGACGCCGCTCGGCGGGAGCAGGTCCAGAGTCACCTCGACGAGGTCCGTTGCGGAGAGATCGTTCACGACGATGATGTCCGCGCCGCCGCGTGCGAGGTATTCGATCGTCTCGACCTCGCCTGTGTCGGCGAGCACGGTGGCGTCCTCGGAGAACAGCACGCGTCCCGCTGCGTCGGGCGACATCGTGACCGCCGCGGCCTCGTCGTCACCGGTCACGCGCAACGTGTCGGTGTCGTTCTCGCCTTCGAACCGGTCGAGACCATCGCCCGGATTCCACACGAACGTGTCTTCTCCGTCCCCCATCAGCGCGAACCTCGCGCCGGATGGAACGCAGCTCGCGCTGGCGAGCAGCGCGAGCTGCGCGAGGCCGAGAGCTGCAATCGAGCCGTGACGCTTGGCGAATGGACCCATGACGAGACTCCTTGGTGTCGAGGTGACGGGGAATCTCGCCCGGGACGTGGCTACTGCCGTTACCGAACCCTTACGCGTTCGCTACGCGTTGCGAGGCGATCGGTTGGCTGCTCGCGGACACGCGGATCCAGGGTCCGACGCGAAGCTCCAGTGAATCGAGCGAAAGGCCTGCGGCCATCGCAATCGACAGCGATTCCACGATGCCATCTCCTTCCACCGGGCCGACCCGGATCTCGATCCGGGCGCGCTTCGATCGACCCACTCGAATGTCTGGAGAGCCGCTTCTTCTATGCTCACAGCGAGTGTTTCTCGGGCTTCGACCAACTCCTGGCGAGGGGGTATGAGATGAGCGAGCCCACGCCGCGCTCTTTGCAGATCTTCCTCGAGCTCTACGAAGGATTGCCCCGACAGGGCCCCGGCAACCGCGGCTGCGCCGCGCGGGCGCTCGCTCTGTGCCGCGACCTGCCGCAGACGCCCGCCGTGCTCGACCTCGGCTGTGGCGTCGGCGGGCAGACGCTCCACCTCGCCGAGCTCACGAATGGATCCATCGTCGCCATCGACCGCCACGCGCCGAGCATCGAGAGGCTGCGCGCAACCGTGGCTCAGCAAGGGCTCGCGGGGCGGGTGCGACCCCTGATTGGCGACATGGCCCATCCTGGGCTGCCGCCCGAGAGCTTCGACCTGATCTGGTCCGAGGGTGCCCTCTACAACATCGGCATCGAGAACGCCCTGCGGATCTGCCACGGGTTGTTGCGCCCCGGCGGCTTCCTCGCCTTCACCGACGCGGTCTGGTGCAACGGAAGCCCGCCGCCCGAGGTCAAGGCGGGTATCGACCTCGACTACCCGACCATGGGCAGGGTCCCCGATGTGCTCGCTGCGATCGCGCGCACGGGGTTCGCGCTCGTCGATCACTTCACGCTGCCGGACGAAGCCTGGTGGGACGACTTCTACACACCGATGGAGCGCCGCATCGAGGAGCTGCGCGGCAACTACGCCAGTGATGCCGAAGCGCGCGGCGTGCTCGACCAGCTTGCGCAGGAGCCCGCGCTACACCGGCGACACGCGGACTACTACGCCTACGAATTCTTCGTGGTACGCCGCGACGGCTGACCTGCTGGCGTGATGCGTCCACCTGGACTCCCCGTCTTCGGGAGCGTCCAGCGGCCCCCGCCCAAGTGCCTGACCAGCCGAGTCTTTCCGAGCCTCGTCAGAGGTAAGGGTTCGGTACGAAGTCGGTAACGGCTCGAAGCCGCGATCTCCATGAGCTCGCCATCGTCTCGAATGACTCGGGACCCAGGACTGGAGAGATCGCGATGACCCGCTTCCTGACCCTCGGCTTTGGCGTCGTCTGCTACGCCATCTTCTTCGTCACGTTCCTGTACAGGATCGGCTTCGTCGGCAACGTGTTCGTGCCGCGCACGATCGACTCGGGCGGCGCAGCCGGCGGACTCGGCTCGGCGCTGCTGGTCGACACCGGATTGCTGCTGCTCTTCGGTCTGCAGCACAGCGTAATGCCGCGACCGCGCTTCAAGGCGTGGTGGACGCGCTTCGGGCCGCCCGCGATCGAGCGCAGCACCTACGTGCTCGCGTCGTCACTGGTCTTGATCGCGCTCTTCGCATTCTGGCAGCCGATCGCGACGCCCGTGTGGGCGGTCGAGAACGCGATCGGTAGCACGGCGCTCACGGTTCTCTACTTCGCGGAGATCCCGCGCAACATCCGCTGGCATGGCATCGTGACCGAGGTCGCGCATCGGTGCGTGGACCTCGGCGACGCCCAGCGCGCCGCGTCGCTGCGGGCCGCGCGCTGCAGGGGCGCCCGAAGGGCTGACCCGAAACGGCGCTACGCGACGATGATCTCGCCCGTCGCCTTCGGGTGTTGCGGGATCCTCACCTACGGTGCCGGGACGCTACCCGCGGCCCCCGTGCTCACGCTCGCGCGGGCTGAAGAGCGCGAGCGCCGTCGCGCCGATCGCGATGAGAGCATAG
>CAYGWM010000173.1:0-5972 GCA_964353555.1 uncultured Spirochaetales bacterium | reverse complement strand
CCGGCGCGCCCCGGCAAGCCGCGCGACAAGGCCAAGGTGGAGGTCGCCGTCCAGGTGGCCGAGCGCTGGATCCTGGCGCGGCTGCGCAACGAGACCTTCTTCTCGCTGGCGGCGTTGAACACCCGGATCCGCGCGCTGCTCGCCCTGCTCAACGCCCGCACCATGCGCGCCTACGGGGCCAGCCGGCAGGAGCTCTTCGAGCGACTCGACCGACCGGCGTTGAAGGCGCTGCCCGCGGAGCGCTTCGTGCACGCCGAGTGGAAGACCGCGCGCGTGAACCTCGACTACCACGTCGAGCTCGAGCGCCACTACTACTCCGTGCCCCACGCCCTCGTCCACGAGCAGGTGGAGCTGCGCTTCACCGGGGCGACCGTCGAGGTCTTCTTGCGAGGCCAGCGCGTGGCCGCTCACGCGCGCAGCAGCGAGCGCGGCCGCCACACGACGATCGCGGCGCACATGCCGAAGGCCCACCAGAAGCACCTCGCGTGGACGCCGTCGCGGATCGTCCACTGGGCGGCGAGCATCGGGCCCCAGACCCAGAAGTTGGTGGAGGCGATCCTCGCCGATCGCCCGCACCCCGAGCAGGGCTATCGCTCGTGCCTCGGCATCCTGCGCCTGGCCAAGCGCTACGGCCCCGAGCGGCTCGAGGCCGCGTGCACGCGCGCGGTCGCCGCCCGCGCGCGCTCGTATCGCCATGTCGACTCGATCCTGAAACGAGGCCTCGATCGCGTGGCGCTGCCCGCGCACGCTGTGCGAGGAGCGTCCGCCCCGCACGAGAACGTGCGCGGCGCCGACTACTACCAACTCCCCCAACCGAACGAAGGAGACGTGCATGCTGAACGAACCGACGATGGAGAAGCTGATGACCCTGCGACTGAACGCACTGGCGGCGGCCTGGACCGAGCAGCAGCGAAGCCCGGACAGCAGCAGTCTTTGCTTTGACGAACGGCTCGCGCTGCTCGTCGATGCCGAGTGGCTCGACCGCCAGAACAAACGCCTCGGCCGCGCGCTGCACGAGGCGAAGCTGCGGCTCCCGAACGCTTGCATCGAGGACCTCGACTACCCGGCCCGCCGGCAGCTCGATCGCACCGTGGTGCGTCAGCTCGCGACCTGCACCTGGGTCGAGCAACACCACAACGTAGTCATCACCGGACCCACCGGCGTCGGGAAGACGTACCTCGCGTGTGCGCTCGCGCAGCAGGCCTGTCGCAAAGGCTACCGCGCGCTCTATCGACGCGTGCCGCGCCTGTTCGACGACCTCACGCTCGCCCGCGCCGACGGCACCTATCCGCGGCTGCTCGCCCGCATCGCTCGCGTCGACGTGCTGGTCCTCGATGACTGGGGGATCGCGCCCGTCGGCGACCTCGAGCGCCGCGATCTACTCGAGATCATCGAGGACCGCCACGGCAACCGATCCACGCTCCTCACCAGCCAGATCCCCGTCGCGAAGTGGCACGACCACCTCGGCGACCCCACCGTCGCCGACGCCATCTGTGATCGCCTGCTCCACAACGCCCATCCGCTCGTGCTACAAGGGCCGTCGCGAAGGAAGGGATCCCTCGAGAAGGAATGAAACATCCAGCGTCGCTCCGCTCCGTTCACGATGGCCGATCGGAGTGTTCACGATGAGCGAAATGCGCACCGGCGGCAAAGGGCCGCGTCGAGCGCGCTCACCTGACGCTGCAAGACCGTCTGGTGAAGGAGCTCCGCTTGCGTGGGATCAGCGATGTCGAGGCCGCGAACGCCTTCGCCCCGGAGTTCATGGCGGACTACAACCGCCGGTTCGCGCGAGTTCCGCGAAGCGAGCACGATGCGCACCGCCCTCTGCAGCCGTCCGACGACCTGGCCCGCGTCTTCAGCTGGCAGGAAATCCGCTTCGTCTCGAAGAGCCTGACCCTCAACTACAAGCGGGTGTTGTACGTCCTGGACCCGACCGACGTCGCCCGGGCTGCGCGCAGCAAAGCGGTCGGCATCGAGGAGCGGGAGGACGGCTCGCTGCGCTTCTGGCACGGCGAGCACGAGTTGCTGGCCACGGCCTTCCCGAAGGAGCACCGCGTGCAGCAGGGAGAAGTCGTCGAGAACAAGCGGCTCTCGGCTGCGCTGGACTTCATCAAAGAGCAGCAGCGCGAGCGCACCGAAGCGAAGGTCGCGAAGCCGTCCACGACCCGGCGGGACGCCCGTCTGCTGCGCGCCGGAACGCCGCGGCGGGCCGCAACGGCCTGCTCCGCAGAAACCCGGCCGTGACTGGTCGAAATGGGAAACCGGACATTTCTACTTTGGAGAAAACCGGACATCTGTACTTTGCGCCGACAACAACACAATCCCGCTTGGACTGACTATGCTCTTAAGTATGGAGCGGGAAACGGGATTCGAACCCGCGACCCTCAGTTTGGGAAGCTCCTAATTAGATTGGGCTGATTGCCGCACCACACCGTAGGAATCGGCCACCGCTGGGGAGGCTGGCGCGGCATCGCGCGGAGCCTTTCGGCAGCAATCTGTACCCCACAACACGATACACACCTATTGACGTAGTGTGTATCGGTATGTACTATCAGCCCATGGACAGCCGGCGAGTCATCCAGAAGCTGAAAGAGGATGGCTGGTTCGAGGTTGCCCAGAAGGGCTCGCACGTCCAGTTCAAACACGGGACGAAGCCCGGCCGCGTGACGGTTCCCCACCCGAAGAAGGACCTGCCGACCGGCACGCTGAAGAGCATCGAGAAGCAGGCAGGGATCAAGCTGAAGTAGACCATGGAGGGTCAACCGATGGCGACCTACATCGCCCTCATCCACAAGGAAGCCGCGAGCGACTTCGGAGTCAGCTTCCCCGATTTCCCGGGGTGCGTGACCGCCGGCGCAACGCTCGAAGAGGCTCGCAAGCTCGCGTCCGAGGCGCTCGAGTTCCACGTGCGCGGCATGGTCGAAGACGGGGAAACGGTTCCCGATCCGAGCACGCTCGACCAGGTTCGCGAGGCTGCAGAGGCGAAGGACGCAGCCATCGTTCTGGTCGATCTCGCGGTGAAGCCGGAGAAGACGACCCGAATCAACATCACGATTCCGGCATCTGGTCTCCGGCGGATCGACACTCGCGCGCGTATGTTTGGCCTCTCTCGTTCCGAGTACCTGATGCGCTCTGGATTTGCGCACCTTGCCCGCGATCTCGAAGGCTGGCTAACCCAGGGCGATATCTCGTACAAGAACGGACTTCCGTACTGCGTCGAGGAGGCCGGCGTGATCGAGCAGACGCCAGACGGATCGCAACCCGGGATCTGGTTCCTGGTGCGGCGTTGCGACGAACACGGCCGCCCGACCAGTGACATGGTTCGTTGGGCTGCAACGCGGCGCGACGCGGAACAGATCGCTGAGGTTCTTGGCTCGACGGAACCCAATTCCTTGAAGGTGGGCGCTCGGGGCCAATAGCGCGACTGACGTCCGCCTATCCGCGTAGAACGCGGACGATAGACCGTCGCTAGTTCGAAGGCGCGATGCGGCTGGGGCCAGCGGAGAGACCGCAGGGAGGGAAGATGGACACCGAAGCAAATCGACGCGAAGCCGAGGCGGCACTCGCCGATTTCGGCGAACGGGGATGGGCCGACGACTTCGAGTACTCGAACAAGTTGCGCGTGAGCGGTCCCGCCGGAAGGTTCATCGTTGCCTTTCTGATGGACTTCGAAACGAACCATCACGGCGCGCTCGGTCGCGCTCTCGCTCATCCTGCGTTCAGGGAGTTCCTGCGCGATCACCCAAAGAGAATCGTCGACGTGGATGTGGTCGAAGGCGGCCGATTCGAGTGGAGGTTGGCTGAGAGCGCCGTTGGCTCTTCCGCTCAGCCGGGAATTGTCATAGATCCCGTTATCGGACCCAAAGCCCGCTTGTAATTACTTTGCTCCCCGATGCGAAGCGCAAGATCGAGCACTCGCGGCTGCATTACAACGAGGAGTGAGGCCGCATGTACCCGATGCGTGGATCGACACGGCCAAGCGCGACCTCAAAGACGGCCACGTCGGTCTCGTGGGCTACGAGATCAACTTCAACCGCTACTTCTACCGCTACACCGCGCCGCGCCCGCTGGAAGAAATCGAGGGCGAGATCCGCGTGATCGAGCACGACATCCTGCGGATGCTGGCCGAGGTGACGGGGACACCGGCGTGAGCACGAGACGTCGGCACTTGCGCGGATGTGCCGACGTGTTGCGCCAGACCCCGGAGCGGGACTGGGACGAAGTGTCGGGACTTGTGTATAACCCCCGACTGTTTGTAATATGCCTCTCACCATGGCCGCTCGCCGCGACAGTCAGGCCCTCCAAGTCATCCGGCGACTGGGCATCGTGCGCGCCGCCGAGCTGGAGGCGCACGGAATCCCCCGGAGCAAGCTCTACGGGCTCGTGCGCAAGGGGCTGGTCGAGCGGCAGGCCCGGGGCATCTACGCCGCCAGCAAGCATCCCGTCACCGCCGAACACACGCTCGCCCAAGTCGCCAAGCAGATTCCGGGCGGCGTGTTCTGCCTGCTGACGGCGCTGCGCTTTCACGAGCTGACGACACAGGCCCCGGCCGAGGTGTGGATCGCGCTGCCCGAGAAGGCGCGCAAGCCGCGGCTCACCTACCCGCGCCTGCGGGTGGCGCGTTTCTCGGGGCCGGCGCTGACCGAAGGCATCGAGACCCATCGGCTGGAGGGCGTGGAGGTCCGCATCTATTCGGCCGCCAAGACCGTCGCCGACTGCTTCAAGTACCGCAACAAGGTGGGCATCGACGTCGCCGTCGAGGCGCTGCGCGACTTCACCCGCGGCCACCGCGGCGGGGCGACCGCGCTGGCCCGCTACGCGCGCATCTGCCGGGTGTCGCGCGTGATGCAGCCGTATCTGGACGCGATCGCATGACCGCCGCCAAGAGCAACCTGCCCGCCTCCGTCGCAGCGCGATTGCTCAACCGGGCGAAGCAGACGGGCGACGTCTACCAGACCCTGCTCACGAGCTTCTGCTTCGAGCGCTTCCTCTACCGCCTCGGGAAGTCCGAAATGCGGGAGCGCTTCGTGCTCAAGGGCGCGATGCTGCTGCGCCTCTGGTCGGATCAGCCCTACCGCGCCACGCGTGACCTCGACCTGCTGCGCACGGGTGACGGCTCGTTCGAGGCGATCCGCGCAGACCTCCGGACGATCTGCGCGGTTCCGGTGGAGCCGGACGCGGTGAGCTTCGACGCCGATGCGGTCGCGATCGAGGCGATCCGCGCCGAGGACGAGTACGCCGGCACCCGGGCGACGCTGCCCGCGCGCTGCGGCAAGGCGCGCCTGTCGCTGCAGATCGACATGGGGCTCGGCGACTCGGTGTGGCCCGCGCCCCGTTCGTGCGCGTATCCGGCGCTGCTCGACCTTCCGCCGCCCGAGGTGCTCGCGTATCCGCGCGAAGCGGTCGTGGCGGAGAAGCTCGAAGCGCTGGTCGTCCTCGGCGACCGCAACAGCCGCATCAAGGATTTCTTCGACCTACACCACATGGCGAGCCGATTCGAGTTCGACCGCGAAACCCTCGCGGAGGCCGTCCGAAGAACGTTCGCGCGGCGCAAAACCTCCATCCCGGCGGAGCCGCCGATCGGACTGACCCGGGCCTACTGGGAGAATCCGTCGCGTCCCGCGCAGGTGCGCGCCTTCGCCCGCCGCGCGGGCCTGGCGGTCGGCGGCGATCCGGCCCCCGATCTCGCCCGCGCGCTCGGCGCGTTCCTGCTGCCCCTGCTCGAGGACGTGCGCCGCGACACCCGGCGCGAAGGCACATGGCAGCCGGGAGGGCCGTGGCGATGACCGATCCGCGCTCCAAGCCGTACCCGGAGTACGTACTTGGAGCAGCATCCCGGCGGCCCGTTGGTCTCCCGTTGGCTCTCCCGCTCGGTCAGGTCAGGTCAGGAATTGTCATAGATCCCGTTATCGGACCCAAAGCCCGCTGTCGAGTAGCCCGGGGCAGTTGCCCACCCCGGGCCCTCTCCAGAT
>CAYGWM010000172.1:1610-6100 GCA_964353555.1 uncultured Spirochaetales bacterium | reverse complement strand
GAGGGGGATCGGGCGAAGTCGATTCGGAGTCGGACCCAATCCTAGGAGCACAACCAAAAGAGAAGAGCGCGGAGGCCCGGTCTTTCGACCGAAACCTCCGCGCTCCTCGCGACGTCTCACCCCCCCTTGGAGACGCCGCCAGGGCATGAAGGGGTAGTCGGGGGATCTTGAAACTCTGCGCGTTGCGCGGCTACGAACAGCCGCTCGTTCCTCCGCAATTCGCGCACTTGTAGCAAGCACCGTTGCGAACCATGATCGAGCCGCACTCGCTGCACGACGGTGCGTCGGACTGGTTCACGAACGCTTGTGGCGCATGGCTCGCGACGCGCGGCGTAGCAGCGCCCGAGCCGCCCGCGACGGCCGCGCGCAGCATCGGCCGCGGCGGCGTGAGACCCGCCGACTCGGCGTCGGTCTCTTGCTCATCGAGCACCGGCGACTCTTCCTGCAGGAAGCGACCGCCCAGGTAGCGGAACACGTAGTCGGCGATCGACTTCGCGAACGGGATCTCGCGATTGTTCGTGAAGCCCGACGGTTCGAAGCGCGTGTGGCTGAACTTGTCGACGAGCGCCTTCAGCGGCACGCCGTACTGCAGCGAGATCGAGGTCATCGTCGCGATCGTGTCCATCAACCCCGAAACCGTGCTGCCCTCTTTCGCCATCTTCAGGAAGATCTCGCCGGGCGAGCCGTCGTCGTAGACGCCGACCGTGAGATAGCCCTCGTGGCCGGCGATCGTGAACTTGTGCGTCCAAGCGCGGCGCTCGTCCGGCAGCTTCACGCGGCGCGGGCGCACCTCCTCCAGCGAGATGACTTTCGCACCTTGAGTCTTGCTGGTGTTGAGCGGCTGCGACTGCTTGCAGCCATCCCGGTAGACGGCGAGTGCCTTCAGGCCGAGCCGCCAGCCCTCGATGTAGGCGGTCTTCACGTCCTCGACGGTTGCGTCTGCGGGCAGGTTCACGGTCTTCGAGATGGCACCCGAGAGGAAGGGCTGCACGGCGCCCATCATCCGCACGTGACCCATCCACTGGATCGAGCGCTTGCCCTTCGCGGCGCGGAACGCGCAGTCGAAGACCGACAGGTGCTCATCATGCAGCTCGGGTGCGCCCTCGATCGTCTCCTGCTCATCGATGTATCGGATGATCGCGTCGATCCGCGCGGGGTCGTAGCCGAGCCGGCGCAGCGCCATCGGCACCGTCTGGTTGACGATCTTGAGCTCCCCGCCGCCGACGAGCTTCTTGTACTTGACCAGCGCGAGGTCGGGCTCTACGCCCGTCGTGTCGCAGTCCATCATGAATGCAATCGTGCCAGTGGGCGCGAGCACCGTAGCCTGCGCGTTCTTGAAGCCGTGGCGACGTCCCTGGCGCAACGCCTCGGTCCAGCTCTCGCGCGCGGCTGCGAGCAGATCGCTCTGCACGCCCGGGGGCGCGATCGCTTCGGCGGCCGCCTTGTGCATCCCAATCACTTCGAGGAAGGCGTCGCGGTTCTTGCTGTAATGCGCGAACGGCCCCATCGCAGCGGCGATCTGGGCGCTGGAGAGGTACGCCTGGCCGCTCATCAGCGCGGTGATCGCGGCAGCGACGTTGCGACCTTCGTCGCTGTCGTAGGCCAGGCCGTCAGCCATCAGCAGCGCGCCGAGATTGGCGTAGCCGAGGCCGATCGGGCGGTAGAGGTGGCTGTTCCAGGCGATCCGCGCGGTCGGATAGTCCGCATGGTCGATGATGATTTCCTGCGCCAGGAACACGATGTGCACCGTGCGCCGGAATCCCT
This sequence comes from uncultured Spirochaetales bacterium, assembly GCA_964353555.1. Taxonomy (GTDB): domain Bacteria; phylum Myxococcota_A; class UBA9160; order UBA9160; family PR03; genus PR03. Next base: position 4,336 of record CAYGWM010000172.1, on the reverse strand, counting down.
CGACGTCGAAATTTCCCTCGTCGTCGGCGAACCGCATCAGGTTCAGGCTGGCCAGGTTGCAGGCCGTGTCGTCGAGGAACATGTACTCGGAGCACGGGTTGCTCGCGTTGATACGGCCCGACTCCTTGCACGGATGCCAGCGATTGATGGTCGTGTCGTACTGGATGCCGGGATCGCCGCAGCCGTGTGCAGCGAGAGCCATCTCGTTCAGCAGTTCGCGCGCCTTCATCGTGTCGATCGGCGCGCCGCTCATCACGGCGCGCGTCTGCCAGTCGCGGTCCTCGATCACCGAGCGCATGAACTCGTCGGTGACGCGCACGGTGTGGTTGGCATTCTGGAAGTGGACCGAGTCGTAAGCGCCGCCCGGCACGTTGAAGCCGCCGTCGTAGCCGGCGTCGATCAGCGCCGCGGCCTTCTTCTCCTCTTGCTGCTTGCAGTGGATGAAGTCGAGTACGTCGGGATGATCGGCGTTTAGAATCACCATCTTCGCCGCTCGACGCGTCTTGCCACCCGACTTGATCGCGCCGGCGAAGGTATCGAGGCCCTTCATGAAGGAGACCGGGCCCGACGCGATGCCGCCACCGGAGAGTCGCTCGCGCGACGAGCGGATCGCCGAGAGGTTCGAGCCTGCACCGGAGCCGCCCTTGAAGAGCATGGCCTCGGTCTTGGCCAGGTCCATGATCGAGTCCATCGTGTCGTCGACGGCGTTGATGAAGCAAGCGCTCGCCTGCTGCGGCGTGTTGGGTACGCCGAGGTTGAACCAGACGGGGCTGTTGAAGCACGCGCGCTGGGTCACGAGCACGTGGGTGAGTTCGTCGCGGAAGGTCTCGCTGTCGGAGGCGGTCTTGAAGTACCCCGACGCGTCGCCCCACTCGCGCAGACGCGCGACGACGCGACCGATCAGTTGCTTCACACTGTGTTCGCGTTCGGGCGTCCCGACGTGACCGCGGAAGTACTTGGAGACCACCACGTTGGTGGCGAGCTGCGACCAGCTTTTCGGCATCTCGACGCCGGTCTGCTCGAAGATCACCTCGCCCGTCTCGCTCGCGATCTTTGCGGAGCGGAGTTCCCACTCGACGGCTGCGAAGGGATCCTCGTTCGGTCGCGTGAAGTACCGGTCAATCGCGAGACCAGCCTTGGCCTTCGGCTTGCCGCTGCTCTTCAGGCGGGGGCGCCAGGTGCCGCTCGTGGATCGCACGGCATGGGCTTCGCGCGCGGTCTGATCATCCGTTCGGGCGTCGCTCAAGGTTTCTCCAAGTCTTGGGTGGATTTCCGTTCGGAACGGAACGAGGGACAGCAGCAGAGGGCAGGGGAGAACAGCACAAAGCAGTGCTTCGAACGGAGATGGCCACGAGGAAGCCACCGGGGAGCGAAGAGGTCCCAGGACCTACCCTGGGGCCCCCGAGCTAAAGGCAGGTCCTCCTTCCCACCTCGAACTCGCCACCTTCCAACGACCGCCTAATTGCGAACCCCCCAAAGTCGCTGGAAAGCCGTTCGCATCCCCGTTGAATGGTGATAGCTCCAGCAGCGGGCCAACGTCAACCGGAAAGTACAAGATATCGCGGCACCTGGAGCATGGAGCCACAAGCGCTCGTACATGGAGCCCAGACGCGGGGAAGATCCCTCGGGCATCGAGGAACGCCCGTCGATGCGCGGTCGGCGACGGTACGAAGAGCGGCGCGGCGACGCTTCAAGTCTCCGGAAAACCGAGATTGACGCCCTGCGGCAACGCGACGCGTCGAGGTGAGGCGGCGCTAGCGGGTGGGGATGCCGGTGAAGCGGAGGCCGATGCCCTCGGCGACCTTGTAACGGACGTTGAGTCCGATCAGCAGTGCCGTCATCGCTTCGACGATGCGGGCGTTGGCGAGTGGACCCCCGTCCACCGCGCGCAGCCCGGGCACCAGCTCACAGAGCGCCATCACTCGTTTGCGGGGCGCGACCGCGCCGGACACGACGACGTCACACTCGACCGGGTGCTCCAATTCACGCAACCGGTGGGCCGAGACGTTCTGGAACGCCGAGACGACCGCGACGCCGGTGGGAACCAACGTCTCGACGAGTTCCGCACACGATCCCTGCCAGACGCCGAGCATGCGCACCGCGCCATCGCCGATCGCGGTGGCGAGCGGCACGCCCATCGAGACCACGATCTGATCCGGGGCGAGGCTCTCGCGGATCCCCTTCACGGTGCCCGCGGTGTGTTCGAACGGAACCGACAGGATCACGATCGGCGCCTTGCGCGTGGCGTCCGCGTTCTCGAGGCCCAAGACCGCCGCGCCGGGAATCGCGGCGCGAACTTCGTCCGCAGCGGCGATCGCGCGATCGAGCTTGCGAGACCCGATCACCACCGGACGACCCGCCTTCGCAAAGCGCAGCGCGAGTCCGAGCCCTTGATCACCCGTTCCACCGAGAATCGCAATCGCGTTGGGATCCATGGCGGTCGAGACTAGCCAACGCCGCTGCCGTATGGTCGATGCGATGCAGCAGGATCCCTTCGCGCCGACGGCCTTCGGGCAGCTGGGACCGCGCGCGCTCGCGATCACCTGGGGCGACGGTCACAAGAGCATCTACGACGTGCGCGCGCTGCGACTCGCGTGCGGCTGCGCCGCGTGCATCGATGAATGGACCGGCGAGGAGCGCCTCGACGACGCCGCGGTACCCGTCGATGTCGCACCGGTCCGCATCCAGCCGGTCGGTCGCTACGCGATCCAGATCGATTGGAGCGA
>CAYGWM010000172.1:0-1510 GCA_964353555.1 uncultured Spirochaetales bacterium | reverse complement strand
CACCGCGACCTTGTTCTCGAAGGAGCGCATCAAGTGGCTTCAGCCGATCAGCGAGGGACGGCGCCCATCCCAGGGCATCGCCTGCTCGAGCTGCACGGCGACACGGATCAGCAGATCCTCGCGTCCCATGCCGGCGACGACTTGCACGCCGACCGGAAGCCCCTCGGCGCTCCAATGCATCGGCAGCGAGACGGCGGGCTGTCCCGTCACGTTGAACGGAACCAGGAACGTGCTCAGTTGCGCGGAGCGGAGAAAGCCCTCGAGCGGCTTGCCCGGGCGCGAGACCAGTTCGCCGAGCGGCGGCGACGGCTCGGGCAGCGTGGGCGTGAGCAGCAGATCGAATCCCTCCCACCATGAACCGACGCGACGCGCATAGCGATGCATCGCTTCGACGGCGGCGACGTACTGGGTAGCCGTCACGCTACGACCCATTTCGATGATCGCCCAGTTGTCGGGATCGACGTCGCCGGGACCGATCTTGCGCCCGATCGCGGTCTCGAACTGTTCGATTGCGAGTGCCTGTGCGGCGCCGATCACCGGCACTACGAACGATTCGATCGTGCCGTCCGTCAGCGCGCTCGGGTGCGCCTCCACCACGGTGTGGCCCAGCTCTTCGAGCTTGCGCGCCGTCGCTCGTACGGCCGCGACACACTCGGGATGCACCGGCAGATTGTGCGCTTGCGCGAGCAGCCCGATCCGCAACGGGTCAGCCCTCGATTCGGCTTCCATACAGAAAGGTCGCAACTGGCGCAGCATCACGAAGGGATCACCGGGCATCGGACCGGCCAGCACGTCGAGCAGCGCCGCGGTATCGCGTACGCTCCTCGTGATGACGAATTCGTGGATCAAGCCCGCCCACGATTCGCCCCACTCGGGTCCCAGCGACACGCGCCCGCGTGACGGCTTCAGACCCACGAGCCCGGTCTGGCTCGCCGGATTGCGGATCGAACCGCCGCCGTCGCTCGCATGCGCAATCGGCACCATACGCGATGCGACCGCCGCGGCCGCGCCGCCGCTGGAGCCACCGCACGAACGCGCGAGATCCCACGGATTGCGCGTCGCGCCGTACGCCGCCGGCTCGGTGGTCAGCCACACACCCATCTCGGGCACGTTGGAGCGACCCACGACGACGAAGCCCGCCGCGCGCAGCTTCGCGACCAGATACGAGGTGGAGGCCGCGCGGTGATTCGCGTCGCGCAGAAAGCGCGTTCCCCAATGAATCGGATCCCCTTGCGCATGCCCACAGCCGAGATCTTTCAGCACGATCGGCACGCCGCGGAATGGACCGTCCGGTAGCCAGCCGCGCGCTTCTTCGCGGGCGCGCTCGAAATGCTCATGGATGACTGCGTTCAGCTGCGGATCGAGTTTCTCGATCTGCGCGATCGAGAGATCGACCAACTCGACGGCCGACAGCTCCCCGTTGCGCACCAGATCGGCTTGCGAGGTGGCGTCGAGTTCGAGCACGGACAGGGAATTCGTAGCGACGCGCATGCTGTCTCCAGACGAAAAT
>CAYGWM010000171.1:0-6209 GCA_964353555.1 uncultured Spirochaetales bacterium | reverse complement strand
TGGATTCGCGTCTAGGACATCAGGAGATCCCGAGTGCCCATTGCCGACGACGTCCGCCTCGGATTGGGAGTCAAGATCTTCCATCCGTCGCTCGTGAATCTGTACGGCTGCGTGATCGGGAACGGAACCAAGATCGGCACCTTCGTGGAGATCCAGAAGAACGTGGAAGTCGGAGCTCGCTGCAAGATCTCTTCGCACACGTTCATCTGTGAGGGCGTCGCCATCGAGGATGAAGTCTTCATCGGTCACGGTGTGATGTTCACCAACGATCGCTTCCCGCGCGCCACGAACCCCGACGGCAGCGTGCAGACGGACGCCGACTGGGCTGTCGAGAAGACGCGCGTCAAGCGCAGCGCGTCGGTCGGCTCCAACGCAACGATCGTGTCGGGTGTGACGATCGGCGAAGGAGCCCTCGTCGGCGCTGGCGCGGTGGTGACGAAGGACGTCGCAGACTACGCGATCGTTGCAGGCGTTCCGGCGCGCGTCGTCGGTGAACTTCGAAGAGCGTCGAAATGAACCTGATCGAAAAGGAAACAACCGTGATTCGCATCGGCGTCATCGGCTACGGTTACTGGGGTCCCAATCTGGTCCGCGCTTTCGCAGAGACACCAGGCGTCTCGGTCGCGGCTGTTTCCGACCTCGACGCGACCAAACTCGAAGTCGTCCAGCGGCGCTATCCGGCCGTGCGCGTCACGACCCGCTTCCACGATCTGCTCGAAGACCCCAGCATCGATGCCATTGCGGTGGCGACCCCGGTGGGGAGCCACTTCGAGCTGGGCATCGCCACGCTGAAGGCCGGCAAGCACCTGTGGCTGGCCAAGCCGATGGCCGAGACTTCACTGCAGGCGCGCAAGCTGGTCGAGGAGGCGGAAAAGCGCAACCTGACACTGATCGTCGATCACACGTTCATCTACACGGGTGCCGTTCGCAAGATGGCCGAGGTGATTCGCGGCGGTGAGCTCGGGCAGGTGTACTACTACGATTCGACCCGGGTGAACCTGGGCCTCTTCCAGCGCGACGTGAACGTCATCGCCGACCTCGCGGTCCACGACTTCTCGATCCTCGACTTCCTGCTCGGCGAGCACCCGGTCGCGGTGTCGGCGAGCGGTACCAATCACTTCCCGGGAACGCCGGAGAACCTCGCCTTCATCACACTCTTCTACGATTCGGGAATCATCGCGCACACCAACGTGAGCTGGCTCGCGCCCGTGAAGGTGCGGCAGATCCTGATCGGCGGAAGCAAGAAGATGATCGCGTACAACGACCTCGACCCGAGCGAGAAGGTCAAGGTGTACGACAAGGGAGTCCGTTTCACGGACGATCCGAAAGAGATCTACGAGATGCGCGTCGGCTACCGCAGCGGAGACATGTGGGCGCCGAAGCTCGACGCGACCGAGGCGCTGAGCGTGGAAGCCTCGCATTTCGTCGATTGCATCGCGCACGGCAAGGTTCCCCAAACCGATGGCCGGGCGGGGCTGCGCGTCGTCGAGCTGGTCGAGGCTGCCACCAGCTCGATGCGCGGCAAGGGTGAAACCGTCTACGTACAAAAGAGGACTTCGACACCGTGATTCCCTTCGTCGACCTGAAGGCCCAATACGCTGCGATCAAGCACGAGATCGAGCCCGCGATCCGCGGGGTCCTCGAGACCACCCAGTTCATTCTGGGGAGCGAGGTCGCGGCGTTCGAAGAAGAGTTCGCCGCCTATTGCCAGGCCGAGCACGGGATCGGCGTCAACACCGGCACGAGCGCCCTCCACCTGTCGTTGCTGGCTGCCGGCGTGGGCCCCGGCGACGAGGTGATCACGGTTCCGTTCACCTTCGTGGCCACGGTCGCGGCCATCGTCTACACGGGCGCGAAGCCGGTGTTCGTCGACATCGATCCCGACACCTTCACGATGGACGTGGCGGCGATCGAGTCGGCGATCGGGCCCCGGACGAAGGCAATCCTTCCGGTGCACTTGTACGGGCAGCCGGCGGACATGGATCCGATCCTGGCGATCGCTCGCAAGCGCGGCCTGGTCGTCATCGAGGACGCCTGCCAGGCCCACGGCGCCGAGTACAACGGTCGCCGGGTGGGGAGCCTTGGCGACTTCGGCTGCTTCAGCTTCTACCCCGGCAAGAACCTGGGCGCGTACGGCGAAGGCGGCATGGTGACGACCAACGACGCCGAGTACGCGCGCAAGATTCGCATGCTGCGAGACTGGGGAGCCGAGCGGAAGTACGAGCACGTCGTCAAGGGCTACAACTACCGCCTCGAGGGGATCCAGGGGGCGGTGCTGCGGGTCAAGCTGCGCCATCTCGAAACCTGGACCGAAGCGCGACGATCCGCCGGAGCGCTCTACGATCGGCTGCTCGCGGACAGCGGCGTCCCGACTCCCCGAGCGGCGGCGTACGCGCGGCACGTCTATCACATCTACGCGATCCGGACCCGCGAGCGGGCGAAGTGGCAGGAAGCACTTCACGCGCAGGGCATCCAGACGGGGATCCACTACCCGATCCCGATCCACCTGCTCCCGGCCTACGCAGACCTGGGTTACAAGGCGGGCCGGTTTCCGCATTCGGAGCAGGCGGCTCGTGAAGTGCTGTCGCTCCCGATCTTCCCTGAGTTGACCCGCGAGCAGTGCGCGACGGTGTGCCAGGCGGTGAACGATCTCGCCGCTGCGCCGCGCCGCGCCGCAACCGGCTAGAGGGACGCACGGACGTGTCCAGCGGCGAGACGCAGTCGCTCTTGATCTTTCCCTGCAACGGCAACGGCGTCGAAGCGCTGGATTGTCTCGGCGGGAGCTATCGCTGCATCGGCTTCGTCGATGACGCGCCGGAGAAGCAGGGCAGGCGGAGCGCGGGTCTCCCGATCCTGCCCCGCGCGGCCCTGTCGGAGGCGCCCGACGCGGCCGTGCTCGCGGTGCCCGGGAGCCCGGATTCGTATCGGGTCCGGAGCAGCGTCATCCAGGGACTCGGGATCGATGCGAAGCGATTCGCTCGCGTCATCCACCCCGCGGCGAGGGTGTCCCCGCTGGCCACCATCGGCCACAACGTGCTGATCATGGCTGGCGTGGTGATCACCAGCAACGCCGTGATCGGCGACCACGTCTGCATCCTGCCCAATACCGTGATCCACCACGACGTCGTCGTCGGCGACTTCAGCCTGATCGGCTCGAGCGTGACGCTGGCCGGTGGCGCCATCGTCGAAGAAAACGGCTACGTCGGAAGCGGATCGCGGATCAAGAACGGCGTGCGCATCGGCGCGGGCGCGCTCGTAGGTCTCGGCAGCAACGTGCTCCGCGATGTCGCGACGGGCACCACGGTCGCTGGCAACCCCGCCAGACCGCTCGGATAGATTCGAGAGGAAGCATGCAGATCGAAGGTTCCAGCATTCTGGTCACGGGTGGTTGCGGTCTGGTCGGTTCGACGACGATCGACATCCTGCTGCGCGAGTACTCGCCCGCGCGCATCGTGATCCTCGACAACCTGGTGCGCGGGACGCTGGCCAACGTGAAGGAGGCGCTCGAGGACCCGCGCGTGACGCTCGTCGAGGGCGACATCCGCGACGCCGCGAAAGTGCACGAGGTCACGCGCGCGATGGATGCCGTGATCCACATGGCGACGCTGCGTATCACCGCCTGCGCCGCGGAGCCGCGCGAGGCGTTTGGCGTGATGTGCGAGGGCAGCTTCAATGTGGTCGAGGCCGCGCAGGCGGCGAGCGTGAAGAAGCTCGTGACGGCGTCGTCCGCGTCGATCTACGGGCTCGCAGACGTGTTCCCCACGTCCGAGGATCACCACCCCTACAACAACCGCACCTGGTACGGAGCGAGCAAGATCATGCTCGAGGGCCTGTTGCGCTCGTACAACGACATGTTCGGGCTCCCCTATGTCGCACTGCGCTACTTCAACGTCTACGGACCCCGCATGGACATCCACGGCAAGTACACCGAGGTGTTGGTCCGCTGGATGGAGAGGATCTCCGCAGGCCAGCCCCCGCTGATCCTCGGCGACGGCAAGCAGACCATGGACTTCGTCTACATCGAAGATGTCGCACGAGCCAACATCGCGGCGCTCGAGTCCGACGTCAGCGACGACGTGTTCAATATCGCGACCGGGACGGAGACCAGTCTCGGCGAGCTCGCCGCAACGCTGCTCCATGTAATGGGCTCCGACCTGCAGCCCGAGTACGGGCCGGAACGGGCGGTGAACCCGGTGTCGCGGCGGCTGGCCGACATCACGCGCGCGGAACGGCTGCTCGGCTTCCGGCCGCGCGTGGGTCTCGAAGAAGGCTTGTCTCGGCTCGTGGAATGGTGGAGCGCGAGCAAAGGGGCGCCGTCGTGATCCCGATCGCGAAACCGGTGATGGGCGAAGCCGAGGCGGATGCGGCGCGTCGCGTGATCCTCAGTGGCTGGATCACGCAAGGTCCCGAGGTCGCCGCCTTCGAACGTGAGTTCGCAGCCCTCGTGGGCGCCCCGCACGCCTGTGCGGTGTCGAACTGCACGACGGCGCTGCATCTGGCGCTGCTGGCCGTTGGCGTGGAGCCGGGAGACGAGGTCGTCACCGTCAGCCATTCCTACATCGCCACCGCCAATTGCATCCGTTATTGCGGGGCGACGCCGGTCTTCGTCGACATCGATCCGAGCACGTACAACATGGATCCGGCCCGGCTCGAGGCGGCCATCACGAAGCGCACGCGCGCCATCCTGTGCGTCCATCAGATGGGAATGCCGTGCGACCTGCGGGCCATCCTCGAAGTGGGGAGGCGCCACGCGCTGCCGGTGATCGAGGATGCCGCCTGCGCGATCGGCAGCGAGATCCTGGGCGACGGCGGCTGGGAGAAGGTCGGCAAGCCGCATGCCGACATCGCCTGCTTCTCCTTTCACCCACGCAAAGTCATCAGCACCGGGGATGGCGGCATGATCACGACCCGGAACGCGCAGTGGGACCAGAAGTTCCGGCTGCTGCGTCAGCACGCGATGAGCGTGCCCGATACGGTTCGGCACGGCGCGAGCCAGGTGATCTTCGAGTCGTATCCCACGCTCGGATACAACTACCGGATGACCGACATCCAGGCGGCCGTCGGGCGGGAGCAGCTGCGACGCCTGCCCGGCATCATCGAGGAGCGACGTGCGCTGGCAGCTCGCTATCGCGAGCTGCTCGGCGAGATCGCCGGACTCGAGCTGCCGATCGAGCCGGAGTGGGCGCGCACGAACTGGCAAAGCTATTGCGTCCGCCTACCCGCACCGTGCGATCAACGCCTCGTGATGCAGGCGATGCTCGACGCAGGCATCAGCACGCGCAGGGGAATCATGTGCAGCCACCGGGAGGAGGCGTACCGCGGCCTCCCGCTTCCTCACGCGCTTCCGGAATCGGAGCGGGCGCAGGACGAGTGCATCTTGCTGCCGCTGTATCCGGGCATGGCTCCCGCGGACCAGGAGCGTGTCGGATCGGCACTGCGGCAGGCGTGCCTGACCCACGAGGCCAGGTCGGATGCTGCAGCTGCCAGGATCGCGCAGGGGTAGCTGCTCATCCCCATGGGATCGGGTTGCACCCAATTCGCCGATTGCCGATGTTGGCTTGCACCGGCGCCCCCAAAAACCCACGACGACGGCGACTCCTTCGCGCTGATGGGGGCACTCACTCGCTAGAAGCTGCGACTCCGGCTGCCATCATCGAAGTGCTCGTGCGTCGTGTTCAGGGAAATGGGGGTTCGAGATGCTCAAGCTCCGCCAACTCATCTCGAGCGGGGCGACTCTGCCCCTCGCGTCCTCTCTAGCCGTCCGGCGGCGCGGTGGATGGCACCGGCGACTGGCGATGAGCCTCTCCCTCTTCGCCGCCTTCATGCTGATGGCGGAGCGCTCGCAGGCGGGCATCACGTTCACCCCCTCTGGGTTCGTCGAGGACGTGATTGCGAGCGGGCTGCCGTTCGCGACGGGCATCGCCTTCGCTCCCGACGGCCGCATGTTCATCGCGCTCAAGGGCGGCGTCGTGCGCGTCTACCAGAACGGCGCGCTGCTCCCGACCCCTTTCCTCGACATTTCCGCGCAGACTGCCGACTCGACCGACCGGGGTCTGCTGGGCATCACGCTGGATCCCGACTTTCCCAACACGCCCTACGTGTACCTGCTCTACACGTGGAATCCGCCGGGGTACTCGACGACAGCCATCGGCGCTCGGGTGGCCCGGCTGATCCGCGTCGAGGCCGATCCCGCGCAGGGCTACAACGTG
>CAYGWM010000170.1:0-6268 GCA_964353555.1 uncultured Spirochaetales bacterium | reverse complement strand
CCGATCCCGATCGCCTGCATGAACGACATCGACAGCAACGAGATCATCGCCTGGGTCGCCGCCATCGACGCATTGCCCATCCGCGCGACCAGCGTCGTGAAGATCGCGAACGCGCTCATGTCGAGTACCCATTGCCCGCCGATCGGGAGGCCCGTGCGCAGGAAGCGACGGATCGCCTGCGCGTCCGGCCGCACCGGCGCTGTCGCGTAGCGATCCCTCACCGGACCGAGCGCCAGCGCGACCACCAGAATCACCGCGCCGACCCACTCGGCGATCGATGTGGCGAGCCCAGCGCCCGCTACGCCCATCGCCGGCAGGCCCAGGCGTCCGAACACCAATGCCCACGCCAGCAGCGCGTTGACCGCATTGGCGACGATCGTCGCGACCAGCGGCGTGCGCGTGTTGCCGAGTCCGCGGAAGAACGCCGCGAGCACCATCCAGACGCCGAGTCCCGCCATGCCGTAGGGACGCATCCGCGCGTAGGAAAGCGCGTACTCTCGGATCTCGGGCGAAGCGCCTGCGATCCTCCACAGCCAGTCCGCTCCCGCGACGAACAGGAACAGCGCGATCGTCAGCGGGGGCACCACCGCGTAGAGCCCCTGCCACGCCCACGCGCCGCAGGCTTTCTCGTCGCCTGCGCCGTGGGCCTGCGACACGAAGGTCTGCACACCGGTGGCGGTGCCGCTGAACACGCTCATCACGGTCCAGAGCCAGATGCCGGAGAAGCCGAGCGCGCCGAGTTGCGCCGCGCCGAGCCGGCCGACGAAGATCGAGTCCACCACGTGCATGACCGTCTGCGACATCTGCGTCAGCACGATCGGATAGGCGAGCAGCGCCACCTCGCGGACGCCACCCGCCCGCACACGTGCGGCAACCGGCGTGGAGGCGTTGATCGGAGTCGCCATGGGAAGCTCCTGGGCACGAAAAACACGAAGGCCGCGAACACTCTCGTGTCCGCGGCCTTCGTGGTGGGCCAGTATGGGCGCCACTCACTTCATGGTCGGACACGATCTCCGGTGGGATCGCCAATGCGGCCGAAGGGCCGCGGCGCGACGGCCAGCTTGCCCATTCGCGGCGCGCCCTGCCCGCGGCGACTATTGGCGCAACGGGCATCGGCGAGCACTTGGTTGGTGACATTGCATGCCATCGTGAGACGGTTCCTCTACACGGGTGAGACCGGAAGTACCACGATCTCTGGAATGAGTCAACGAAATCGAGGGGTCGTACCGAACGTCGAGTGATCCGACACGGCCCGGATAGGAGACGATCCGCAATGCCGACGCGAGCGTCCGAAGATGGGCCGAGCGAGGAGCCCCATTTCGAACTCGACCGACGCCGAGTCGTGCGGACCTCCCGACGCGGGTGAGACCCCGCGGCTACGCGCGCACGTCCAGTGGCTCGAGCGGATCGACGCCGAGCCAGCACAGCGCGGCGAAGACGTAGAGGGCAGCGACCGTGTAGAGCGGCGTATCCCAGCTGTTCCACGCCATCAGGCACCAGCCCACCACGATCGGACTCATGACGCCGCCGAGGTTCCCGAACGCGTTCATCACGCCCGACACGACGCCCGCGTGGCGACCGCCGATCGCGAGACACACCGACCACGCGGGCGCCACGCCGAGCGCCGCGAGGCAGGCAGCTGCCGCCAGCGAGAAGGCGCTCGTGCGGGGGTCGCTCGCTCCCACGGCTCCGACGATCGCGAGCGCCGCGAGGGGGAGCCCGACGAGACCCGGCGCGCGCAGCCCGACGCGCGCGCCGAAGCGACGCGTGAGCGTGTCGGCGAGGACGCCGCCCGCGAGCGAGCCGGCGGCGATTCCCAGCAGCGGCAGCGCCGCGAGCCAGCCGACCGAACCGAGCTCGAAGCCGCGCGCGCGCAGCAGATAGGTCGGGAGCCAGGTGAGATAGAAATACCAGCCGTAGATCGCGCCGAAGTACATTGCGCAGAGCGCCATCAAGGTGCGGCTGCGCACGAGCAATCCCCACGGCACGGCCCGGTGTTCTCCCGGCGGATCGGCGCCGATCTCGGCCAGCTCGGCTGCGTTGACGCTCGGGTGGCTGCGCGGGTCGTCGCGGAACCAGACGAACCAGGCCGCCGCCCAGACGAGGCCCACCGCGCCGAAGATCGGGAACGCCTGCCGCCACGAGAAGCGACCGAGGATCGCCACGACGAGCGGCTGCGTCGCCGCGCCGCCGAGCGCCGCCGCCATGATCGTCATCCCGAAGGCGCGCCCCCGCTCGCGCGCCGGCAGCCAGCGCCCGAAGGCTTGGGCCAGGCTCGGCAGCACGCCGGCCTCGCCCATCCCGAAGAGCCCGCGCAGCGCGACGAGCGACGCGAAGCCCTGGGCCGCCCCGGTCGCCGCGGTCATCGCCGACCACCAGAGCACGATGCGCGTCAGCATGATGCGTGCGCCGAAGCGATCCGCGAGCCAGCCGCCCGGTACCTCGAAGAGCGCATACGCCAGCGTGAACGCGCTGAACACGTAACCCATCTGCGCGTCGTCGAGGCCGAGATCGGCCTTGATCGCCGGCGCGGCCGTCGAGATGCAGACGCGGTCGAGGTACGCGACCGCCATCGCGCCGAGCGCGAAGCCGAGCATGGTGCGGCGGGCGCGCGTCGGTCGCATCGACTTCCCAGGGACGAGGACGCCGGATGCTACCGGATACGCGCGTTGGGCGAGCCGGCGTCGCGTGTCGTCCGCGGGCCCGAAGGGCCCCGAGCGTATCCGCTAGTCGATGCGTTCGAAGCGCACCGGCAGCCCGTCGCGCGGCTTCGAGATCGGCGCCTGCTGCACCGGCATCCGGTAATCCGGCGGAACGCTCCAGCGATAGCGCCGCACCAGCTGGTGCATGATCGACTTCAGCTGCGTCTCCGCGAAGCGCAGCCCGATGCAGTGGTGCGGGCCGCCGCCGAACGGGATCCACGCGTGCGTGTGGCGCTGGTCCTCGGCGCGCCCCGGCGCGAATCGTTCGGGATCGAAGAGGCGCGGCGCCGGGAACCATTCGGGCATGTGATGGGTGTGGATCGGTGCCACCACCACCATCGAGCCGGCCGGGATCCGGTAGCCCTCGAACGAGAACTCGGCTTCCGCAACGCGCGGGATCACCGGTAGCGGCGGATAGCGGCGCAGTGTTTCCTTCATCACCAGACCGAGATCGCGCGCGCGATCGAGATCGTCGAATTCGAGTTCGGGCTTGCCCAGCGCGAACGCTTCCTCGCGCACACGATCCTGCCAGATCGGATTGCGAGCGAGCTCGTAGGTCATCGACGTGAGCGCGCTCGTCGTGGTGTCGTGCGCGGCCATCATCGCGAAGATCATGTGGTCGACGACGTCGGAGTCGCCGAAGCGCTCACCGCTTTCGTTCTGCGCGCGTGCGAGCCGGCTGAACATGTCGCCGCCCGCGCCCGCTCGCTTTTTGGGCAGCAGATCGCGGAAGTAGCGCGCCAGGAACTTTCGACCTTCGAGGCCGCGCTGGAACTCGAGACCCGGGATCGGCAAGCGCACCACCGACATCGATGCCGCGACAAGATCCTCGAAGACGCCGTTCATGCGCTTCGTCTCGGGGCCGAGATCGACGCCCACGAAGATCGCCGCGGCGATGTCGAGCGTCAGCGCCTTGTACGCGGGGAACGCGAGCCGCTTGCCGCCGTCGTCTCCCCACTTCTCGATGCCCGCCGCGATCATCGGGTTCATCCGCGCCGCGTACTCGCGCAGCGGCGCGCGCTTGAAGGCCTCGTGCATGATCTTGCGGTGGTGTTTGTGCTCGTCACCGTCGCGCAGCAACAGGCCGTTCGGGAAGATGCGACCCATGATCGCGGTCCACGGCTTGCGCGAAGAAAAGATCCCGTCGCGGTCGAGCAGCACCAGGCGGTTCGCGTCGGGGCCGAACAGGTTCACCATCTTGATGAGCGGCGTCGCCTGCATCACCGCGTTGCCGTAGCGCTCGTGCATGCGCTGGAGCGGCGACAGCATGTCGACGCGGCCCTGGTTGCGCAGCATCGTCTGCACCATGTCGGAGAGCGTCGAGCGCGGCACGTCGCGCAGCGCGATCGGATGGGGCTCACGGGTCGAATGAAGCTCGGCAGTCATCGGGATCCTCCGCGCCGGGTGTATCGTCCATGTGCCGCGCCGCCTCAAGGGCTCGGGGATGTTGGCCAGGCCGCCCAGGAGGAACGTCGTGATCGAGACCCTGCCCTTCGGCCGCAGCGGCCATCCGAGTACGCGGCTGATCTTCGGAGCCGCCGCGCTGTGGCGGGCCAGCCAACAAGAGGCCGACCGCACGCTCGAACAGCTGCTCGCCGCGGGCGTGAACCACATCGACGCAGCCGCCTCCTATGGCGACGCCGAGCTGCGCGTCGGTCCCTGGATGGAACGCCACCGCGACCGCTTCTTCCTCGCCACCAAGACCGGCGAGCGCAGCTACGCCGCCGCGCGCGAGCAGATCCGCCACTCGCTCGAACGGCTGCGCGTCGACCACGTCGATCTGCTGCAGCTGCACAATCTCGTGAAAGAGGACGAATGGGAGATCGCGATGGGCCGCGACGGTGCGCTGCGCGCGGCGATCGAAGCGCGCGACGAAGGTCTGGTGCGTTTCATCGGCGTCACCGGTCACGGCACGCGCGTCGCGGCGATGCACCTGCGCAGCCTCGAACGCTTCGACTTCGATTCGGTGCTGCTGCCGATGAATCCGGCGCAGCTTCGCGACGCACACTACGCCGCCGAGTTCGAGCAACTGCTCGCCATGTGCCGCGAGCGCGACGTCGCGGTGCAGACGATCAAGTCGATCGCGCGCCGCCGCTGGCCGGACGGCACCGCGCCGACGCACGACACCTGGTACGAACCGCTCACCGACACGGCCGACATCGAGCGCGCGGTGCACTGGGCGCTCGCGCGTCCGGGCGTCTTCGTGAATTCGGCCGGCGACCTGCGGCTGCTCGGGCCGACGATCCGCGCGGCCGAATCGTTCGCAAGCTCGCCTCGCAACGCGGAGATCGCAGCCGTCGAAGCGCACGCGCCGCTCGAAGCGCTCTTCGTGCGCGGCTTCACGGCCTGATGATTCCGCACCACGGCCGGACGGCCGCGCGCCAACACGAGTCAGGGGGCTTGGCAGCCGCAGCGCGTCGCGACCCGTGAAGATCTACACGACCGCGCCGCTCGAGGATCCGCGCGACGCGCGCAGCGTGTTCCCGCAGCTCGAAGCGATCGGCTACGACGGCGCGTTCAGCTTCGAAGCGAAGCACGACCCGTTCCTGCCGCTGGTGCTCGCCGCCGAGCACACGCGCACGCTGCGCCTCGGCACGGCGATCGCCATCGCGTTCGCGCGCAACCCGATGAACCTCGCGAACCTCGCGTACGGACTGCAGTCGATCAGCGAAGGGCGATTTCTATTGGGCCTCGGCTCGCAAGTGCGGCCGCACATCGAGAACCGTTTCTCGTCGGTGTGGTCGCGGCCGGCGGCGCGGATGCGCGAACTCACGCTGGCCGTGCGCGCGATCTTCGATCGTTTCGAAGGCAAAGCGGAGCTGCGCTTCGAAGGCGAGTTCTATCGCCACACATTGATGATCCCCGCCTTCGATCCGGGCCCGAACCCGTTCGGCCCGCCGCCGATCTATTTGGGCGGCGTCGGTCCGCGCATGACCGAAGTGGCGGGCGAAGTCGCCGACGGCTTCTTCGCGCATCCGTTCCAGACGCGGAAGTCGCTGCTCGAGCGCACGCTGCCCGCGCTCGAACGCGGACTCGCGAAGAGCGGCCGGCGCCGCGAAGACCTCGACATCATCTGCGCAACGCTCGTCGTCACCGCCGACGGCGACGAAGCGATGGGGCGTGTCGTCGCGGCGGCGCGCAAACAGCTCGCGTTCTACGGATCGACGCCCGCCTACCGCTCGACGCTCGACTGCCACGGCTGGGGCGACTTGCACGTGGAGCTGAACCGCATGTCGAAGCAGGGACGCTGGGACGAGATGGCGGCGCTCATCGACGACGACGTGCTCGATGCCGTCGCGGTGGTCGGCCCGCGCCGCGAAATCGCGCACAACTTGCGCGCTCGGCTCGCCGGAATCGCCGACGGCGTGAGCCTCACGCACAACCGCGCGCCCGACGCGAGGCACTGGGCGGATGTCGTCGAAGACCTCAAAAGGAACGGCTCGACGCGTTAGGACCCTTCCCCTAAGATCGCCGACCCGGTGGCCCGGTAGCTCAGTTGGTAGAGCACCGCACTGAAAATGCGGGTGTCGCCAGTTCGATTCTGGCCTGGGCCACCATCTCTCCCG
>CAYGWM010000169.1:0-6312 GCA_964353555.1 uncultured Spirochaetales bacterium | reverse complement strand
TGAGCGGGGACGTTGGTTGCGTGAGTTGCGTCGCGGATAGCCTTCGCCTCGTCGGGTAAGTCACTTCGCGACGCAACTCACGCAACCAACGTCCCCTTCCGGAACCGCGGATCGCAGTCGGAAGGCTTCGAGCAGCTCCCGATGCTTGGTCTCGACATCGGCCAGGTGCTTGTCTTTCACCAGGTCGTAGCCGCGGATCGCTTCGGGCAGACTCGCGATCTCGACGGCGAGATCGCGGTTGTCGGGCGCGAGGCCTGCGAGCAGCGTCGCGAGCGTCGCGTCGTATTCGGCAACGAGCGCGCGCTCGCGCCGGCGATGCGTGGTCCAGCCGAACGGATCGAAGGGCGTGCCGCGCACCCACTTGAACGCCGCCATCACGCGCAATCCAGCGAACACCCACGGCCCGAGAATTCGCTTCTTCGCGCGACCGGTGTCGGGATCGCGCGGATTCAGCAGCTGCGGCGCCAGATGCAACTCGATGCGCTGCCACGATTCGAATTCGCGACCCAGCTGCGCGCGGAATGAGCCATCGGTCCACAGCCTCGCGACCTCGTACTCGTCCTTGTAGGCGAACAGCTTGAACGCGTAGCGCGCGACCGCTTCCGCGAGCGGCATCGCGCCTGCCCCACAACGCTCGCGTTCGCGGGTCGCGACGGCCAACACGAGCGTTCGATAGCGCTCCGCGTAGGCCGCGTTCTGGTAATCGGTGAGGAACGCGACACGCTTCGCAACGAGTTCGTCGAGTGACGGCGGCGCTTGCGCGGCGTCACTGCGAAGCGACGGGCGCGCCGCGCGTTCCACCGCTTCGCGATCGACCGCGGCGAGCCGGCCCCACGACAGCGCGCGCTTGTTCATCGCGACCGCGCGTCCGTTCAGCTCGATCGCGCGCAGCAGCGCGGCGAGCGACACCGGCAACAGGCCTCGCTGCAGCGCATAGCCGACCAGCAACAGGTTCGTGCCGATCGCGTCGCCGAGCAGCGCGGTCGCGAGTTCGGTCGCGTCGAGGAAGTGGCAAGCGCCGTCGCCGGCGACGGCGCGAATCGATCGCTCCATCCCGTCCGGCGACAGGTCGAGGTCCGGGCGCAGCGCGAACTCCGCGGTCGGCGCGACGTGGCGGTTCACGACCGCCGTCGTGCGCCCGTTGCCCATTCGCAGCAGCGACTCCGCGCCCGCCGTCACGACGATGTCGGAGCCGAGCACGAGATCCGAGCCGCCCGCGGCGATGCGCGTTGCAAACAGATCTTCGGGCTTCCGCGCGACACGCACGTGGCTCGTCACCGGTCCGTTCTTCTGCGCGAGGCCGGTGACGTCGAGCACCGACGCGCCCTTGCCTTCGAGATGCGCGGCCATCCCAATCAGCGCGCCCACCGTCACGACGCCGCTGCCGCCGATCCCGGTGACGAGCACATTCCACGGACGCGCGAGATCCGCCTGCGCCGGCTCTGGCAACGCGGCAAAGAGATCGTCGCCGCCGGAATCGAGCGCCGCGCCGCTGGCTTTTCGCAACGTTCCACCGACGATCGTCACGAAGCTCGGGCAATAGCCGTTGAGACAGGAGTAGTCCTTGTTGCACGACGACTGGTTGATGCGGCGCTTGCGGCCGAACGCAGTCTCGATCGGTTCGATCGAGATGCAGTTGCTCTGCACCGAACAATCGCCGCAGCCCTCGCAGACCAGTTCGTTGATCACGACGCGCCGGTCCGGCTCGACGAGCGCACCCTGCTTGCGCAGCCTACGCGCTTCGGCGGCGCAGCTCTGGTCGTAGATGATCGCCGAGACGCCCTCGAAATCGCGAAGCGCGCGCTGCACGCGGTCGAGTTCGTCGCGATGATGAAACGTGATGCCGGGCGGGAAGCGCGACTCGGCACCGTATTTGTCAGGCGCATCGGAGACGACCGCGATCCGGCGCACGCCCTCGGCATCGAGTTGGCGTGCGACTTCAGGGACCGTCACCGCACCGTCGAGCGCCGGCTCGCCTTCGATCGGCTGGCCGCCGGTCATCGCGACCGCGCCGTTCAGCAAGATCTTGTAGGTGATGTTCACGTACTTGGCGGCGACGGCCGCGCGGATCGCGAGCAATCCCGAGTGGAAGTAGGTGCCATCGCCGATGTTCTGGAAGATGTGTTTGGTATCGACGAACGGCGCCTGCCCGATCCAGTTGGCGCCTTCGCCGCCCATCTGTGTCACCGCGAGCGTGCGCCGCTCGGGCAACCATACCGCCATGCCGTGACAGCCGATGCCCCCGAGCGCGATCGAACCTTCCGGGACCACCGTCGACACATTGTGGGGGCAGCCCGAGCAGAAGCTCGGGAGCCGCATCAAGCCGCCCGCTGCTGCGATCGCGTCGGGCGAGCGCGGCGGCAACGTCGCCGCCAAATCGGGCACGCGACATTCGAGCCAGCGCCGCAGGATCTCGGCGACCGTTCCGGGGGCGAGTTCGCCTTCTGACGGCACCAGCGGTGCGCCGCGTTCGTCGTGCTTGCCGAGCAGCCGCGGCCGGTCGGGCAGGTTGTAGAGGATGCGCGCCAACTGCTCTTCCAGCAGTGCGCGCTTCTCTTCGATCACCAGCACGTCTTCGAGTCCAGCACAAAAGCGGCGCGCGCCCTCGGGCTCGAGCGGCCAGACCATCGCGACCTTGTAGACCGAGAGTCCAATCTCGGCGGCGCGATGCTCGTCGATGCCGAGATCATCGAGCGCCTGACGCACGTCGAGGTAGCCCTTGCCCGCGGTGACGATGCCGAGGCGGCGCTTGGCGCTCGCTCCGAATGCGACGCGGTCGAGACCATTGGCGCGCACGAACGCCTGCGCGGCCGGCAGCCGCTGCTGGTACACGCGACGCTCGACGTCGAGCGGCAGATTGCCCCAGCGGATCGCGAGCCCGCCGGGCGGCATCTCGAAGTCGTTCGGCGTCGCGATCTGCACGCGCTGCGGTCCGACGTCGACCGAGCGCGCGCTGTCGACCGTGTCGGTGAGACACTTCATTGCGATCCAGAGGCCCGCGTACCGCGACAGAGCGAAGCCGAAGAGCCCGAGGTCGAGGTATTCCTGCACGCTCGACGGATTGAAGACCGGAATTGCGCAGTGGATCAGCGCGGGTTCGCTCTGGTGCGCGATCGACGACGAGCGAGCCGCCGGATCGTCGCCGCACAGTGCGAGCACGCCGCCGCGCGCTGCGGTGCCGGCGTAGTTCGCGTGCTTCAACGCGTCGCAAGAGCGATCGACACCAGGCCCCTTGCCATACCAGATGCCGAAGACGCCGTCGTAGCGCGCGCTGGCGTGCAGCGTCGCCTGCTGCGAGCCCCAGACGGCCGTCGCGGCGAGGTCTTCGTTGACGCCGGGCTCGAAGCGGACGTGGTGCGCGGCGAGCTGCTCGCGCGCCTGCCAGAGTCCCATGTCGTAGGTGCCGAGCGGCGAGCCGCGATAGCCCGAGATGAATCCTGCTGTGTGCAGCCCGGCGGCCGCATCGCGTCGGCGCTGTTCGAGCGGCAGTCGCACCAGCGCTTGCACGCCCGTCAGGTAGACGCGCCCCGACGCCTGCGTGTAGCGATCGTCGAGCTTGTACGAAGAAACGGCCACCATCGCTCCAGCGCGGGTTCGAAGCAAACTGTAACGTGTTTCAGTATTCGGGAAACGGAAGAGGAGGCAGCAAGATGAAGCTCGGCGTGACGATCTTCGCGACGGATCGATCGATGCGCCCCGCCGATGTCGCGTTCGAGGCCGAGGCGCGCGGCTACCATTCTCTGTACGTCCCCGAACACACGCACATCCCGGTGAGCCGTCGCACACCGCCGCCCACTGGCGACGCGGTGCTCGCCGAGGAATACAAGCGCACGCTCGATCCGTGGGTCGCGCTCGGCGCGGCGTCTGCTGTGACCTCGAAGATTCGGCTCGGCACCGGCATCGCGCTGGTTGCGCAGCACGACGCGATTGCGCTCGCGAAGCAGATCGCGACGCTCGACTGGCTCTCCGGCGGTCGCGCGGTAGTCGGCATCGGCTATGGCTGGAATGTCGAAGAAATGGAAGACCACGGCATCGACGCCAAGCGGCGCCGCGCGCGCGTGCGCGAGGTGATGCTCGCGATGGAAGCGCTGTGGGCGAACGAGGTGGCGTCGTTTCAGGGTGAGCACGTTCGCTTCGAGGCGAGCTGGCAGTGGCCCAAGCCGGTGCAGCAGCCGCGACCGCCGGTGCTGATCGGTGGCGTCGCGGGACCGAAGCTGTTCGCGCACATCGCCGAGTTCGGCGATGGCTGGATCCCGATCGGCGGCGCCGGCATGCGCGAAGCGCTGCCCGAGCTGCGCGCGGCCTTCGAAGCACAGGGACGCGATCCGTCGGCGCTGCACGTGGTGCCGATGGGCGTCGTGCCGAGCCGCGAAAAACTCGACTACTACGCCGCCACGGGTGTCACCGAAGCCGTGTTGCGGCTGCCTTCGGCGCCGCGCGACGAAGTGCTGCCGCTTCTCGATGCCTACGCGCGCTTCGTCGCGTAAACGATCCGGCGCCGCGTCGCTCGGCAGCGTCCTCGGCTACTTCTTCAGTTCCTCCGCAAACAGCCGCTTCACGCGTTCCCACGCGTCCTTCGCCGACGCCTCGTGGTACGTGGCGCGCTGATCGCAGAAGAAGCCATGGTCGGCGGCGTCGTAGACGACGATCTCGTGCTTCACGCTGTGCTCGCTTAGCGCCGTGCGGATCTGCTCGACCTGCGCCGCGTCTATCATCTGGTCCTTGCCGCCGAACAGACACAGCATGCGGCCGCGGATCTTATTGGTGCGCTGGATCGGCGCCGGCTGGCCGCCGGGACCCTGCGGCGCAGCGATGCCACCGCCGTAAAAGCTGGCCGCTGCGACGATGTCGGTTTCGGCCGCGGTGAGATACGTCATGTGGCCGCCGATGCAGAAGCCCATTGCGCCGATGCGATCGCCGCGCACGTCCTTGCGTGCGCGAAGGAATGCCACGGCGGCCTGCGCGTCTGCGATCATCTGGTCGGCGCGCAATGCGCCCATCTCCTTGATGCCCGCGGCCATGCCTGCTTCGTCGTAGCCGACCTCGATGGTCGGCGCGGTGCGGTGGAAGAAGTTCGGCGCCAGCGCGACGTAGCCTTCCTTCGCGACGCGCTCGGTGACGTCGCGGATGTGCGCGTTCACGCCGAAGATCTCCATCCAGACGATCACCGCGGGATGCGGGCCCGGTGTCGAGGGGCAGGCCAGGTAACCCGGCATCGTGCCACCGCCGACGGGAATCGAAACGCGCTCGGTCGTGATCTCCATGCTCTGCCTCCACTTCGGTTCGCGGCACGATGCAGAATCCGAAGCGCGGTGGCCATGGGATGCGCCTCGGGAGCGCTCCTCGGTCACGACACCGACATCGTGCTGCTGGGAGCTGGACTGAGTAGCATTGGCGCTCAGCGCATTCCGCGCCGCTGCTGAGGACGGGACCGAATCGTGACACCTCTTCCCGATCACCTCCCGATCCTCGACCGCGCCGGCGCGCGCCGCATGGACGACCCGGTCTACGTCGAGCGTGAGATCACTTCTCCGGTCGATCTGTGCGACGCGCGCGGCCAGCTGAATCCCGCGGCAGTCGGCTTCGCGCGCCAGCCGCTCTTCCGCGCCAACCTCTCGGGACATTGGCCGCGCAAGAAGCGCTGGAACTTCTGGAACTGGATCGGCCCGGAATTCGTCTTCTCGGTGACGCTCGCCGACATCGACCTGGCGTCGTTCTGCGCCTTCACGCTGACCGACTTCCGCGACGGCACGCACTGGGCCGGCGCGTCGTACGGGCGGCCGGGGCGCATCGCGTTGCCCGAGCAGGTCGAGGCGAGCGTCGGCTTCGCGGGCAGCGGCATCGACTACACCAACCAGATCGTCGGTAACGACCTCGCGGTGCGCTTCCGCGGTCGCGCCGGCGACGGCACCGCGATCGCCGCGGAGTTCGCGGTGCATCGGCCGCCGGGACACGAGAGCCTGAATGTAGTCGTGCCGTGGACACCGACGCGCTTCCAGTGCAACTCGAAGCACGCGGCGCTCCCGTGTGCAGGCGAAGTGCGCGCCGGCGAGCGCCGCTACGCACTCGATCCGCGTACCTGCTTCGCCGTGCAGGATTGGGGTCGCGGCATCTGGCCGTATCGCTCGTTCTGGAACTGGGGCGTCGCGATCGGCTGGGCCGGCGACACGCTACTTGGTGTCAACTTCGGAGCGAAGTGGACCGGCGGCACCGGCTCCAATGAAAACGGAATCCTGTGCAACGGACGTCTCCACAAAGTGATGGAGGATCTGCGCTGGGACTACGATCCGCGCGAGTGGCGCAAGCCCTGGC
>CAYGWM010000168.1:0-6466 GCA_964353555.1 uncultured Spirochaetales bacterium | reverse complement strand
CGCCTACGCGACCTTCTCCAAGATGTGGATCGCGCAGGCCGAGCCGAGGCCGATCACGTGGGTCATGCCGAGTCGCGCGTTCGGAACCTGGCGCTTGCCGGCTTCGCCGCGCAGATGGGTCGAGATCTCGTAGATGTTCGCGATGCCCGTGGCGCCGAGCGGGTGGCCCTTCGACAGCAGTCCGCCCGAGACGTTGACGGGCACCTTGCCGCCGAGCGCCGTCGCGCCGCTGTCGATCATCTGGCCGGCTTCGCCGTCGCCGCAGAGGCCGAGGTTCTCGTAGTGGAGGATCTCGGCGGTCGCGAAGCAGTCGTGCAGCTCGACGAGGTTGATGTCCTTGGCGCTGCAGCCGGCCATCTCGTAGGCCTTCTTGGCGGCCAGACGCGTGCAGGTGTTCACGTCCGGCATCACCAGATCGCGTTCCTGCCACGGATCGCTGGTCAGCACCGAGGCCTTCACGCGCACCGCGCGCTTCATCAGCCCCAGCTCGCGCACCTTTCTCTCCGACATGATCACCGCAGCCGCCGAGCCATCGACGTTCACCGAGCACATCAGCTTGGTGTTCGGGTACGCGATCATCTCCGCGCCCATCACCGTCTCGAGCGGCGTCTCGATCTGGTACATCGCCTTGGGATTCAGCGTCGAGTGGTGGTGATTCTTCACCGACACCTTCGCGAAGTGCTCGAAGGTGGTGCCGTACTTGCGCGCGTGTTCCTGACCGGCCTCGGCGAACACCGCGGGCATCGTCATCGAACCGAGCAGGCCTTCCTTCGGAATGCCGCCGCCGCCGCCGCCGCCGCCGAGCAAGCCGCCGCCCATCTTCTCGACGCCGACCGCGAGCACGGTGTCGTAGACGCCGGCCTTGATCGCCATCCAGCCCTCGCGGAACGCCGTCGCTCCGGTGGCACAGGCGTTCGCGCAGTTGACGACCGGGATGCCCGTCTGGCCGATCTGCTGCAGCACGCGCTGTCCGACCATCGCGCCGGCCTGGCCGAGATTGCCGCAGTAGAGCGCTTCCATGTCCTGGATCTTGAGGCCGCAATCGTCGAGCGCCATCAGCGCCGCTTGCGCGCCGAGCAGCTCGACAGCCGGGCCGGTGCCCGCCTTCATGAACTTGATCATGTCGATTCCGACGACGTACACGTCGCTCATTGGGTTCGCTCCTTGGTTGCCGGATCGGTCTCCGGCCTTATGGGGTCTCGCCGCTCGCCTTTGGCTCGCTACGCGGGAAACGGGGCTTCGGGGCTCCGATCGTGGCTGCGAGCGCCGTGTACGACCGGATCGTTCCTCGCCGCTCTAGCGAGGCTCGAAGAAGTACGAGAGATAGGAGTTGCCTTCCTTGTCCTTGCGGCCGAGCGCGTCCTTGTAGACCACGCGCACCGGCATGCCCATCTTGATCTTCGCGGGATCGGGATCGACGCCGGTCAGATTGCCCTTCACGGTGCCGCCGCCCTCGAGATCGACGATCGCCGACACGTACGGCACCTGGATGCCCGGGAACGAGCGGCACACGATCGAGTAGACGTAGAGGTGACCCTCGTTCGAGAGCTTCACCGGCGCGATCTTGTCGCGCGTGCCGCACTTCGAGCAGATCGCGCGCGCGCCGATGAAGACGGCGCCGCAGCTTCCGCACTTGTGACCTTCGAGGTACGGATCGCCGCTCTCGGGGATCTTCAGGAAATCGACGACGGGCAGGGGCTTGGACATCGGATCGAGGTCTCCTTCGAGGGCCGGACGATTGGAGCCACGAGTCGGTTGACTCGAGAGTCGAGCGGCGGCCGAGAATGCCAGCGTGTCCAGACGAGGTCAAGGCGCCGCAATTGCCCGGCTGCCCGCCGGCTCAGGAGGGCTCGGGTTCGACCGCGTGCGCGCGCCTGGTGGGCACCGCATGCTGCCAGCGTCCCGAGCGGAAGCGCGCGGTCAGCAGGATCGCCTTCACGATGTAGTCCGCGATCAGCGCGCCGAAGATCCATTCGACCGGGAGTCCGAACCACGCGAACAGCGAAGCGAGCGTCACGCGCGCGCCGACCAGACCGGCGAACACCACGAAGAGCGGGAAGCGCGTGTCGCCGGCTCCGCGCAGCGCGCCGCCCAGCGTGAACTCGATCGCCATCAGTGGCTGCACCGAACCGAGGATGTAGATGAAGACGACCGTGAGCCGAACGACTTCCGGGTCGTCGATCATGAAACGCGCGAGCGGTTTCGCGAGCAGCACGATCACCAGACCGAAGACGCTCTGTACGACCACTGCGAGACGCAGCGCGCGCCAGCCGGTGCGTGTTGCGCCGACCCCGTCGTGCGCGCCGAGGTGTTGGCCGACCAGCGTGGACGCCGCAATCGAGAAGCCGAAGCCGACGAGGAATGAGAACGACAAGATCGTCACGCCGATTCCGTAGGCCGCGTACGCATCCGTCCCGTAGAGCGACACGATCCACAGGAACACCAGGAAGCCGCTCTGCCACACCAGTTGTTCGAGACCGGCCGGGTAGCCGATGTCGAGAATCCGGCGCACGCGGCGGCGCTCCCACGAACCCGCTCCGCCGACGCGCAGCACGAGCCGGCCACGCCACCAGAGCAGCACGAGCACGAGCGCGCCGACCGTGAAGGCGATGCCGCTGGCGATCGCCGCGCCCGCGACGCCGAGTGCCGGCATCCCGAAGCGCCCGAATACGAGACCGTAGACGAGCACGACGTTCACCACGTTGGTGAGCGCGCCGATCGCGAGCGGCGTGCGCGTGTCGCCCGCCGCACGCAGCGCGGAGCCGAGCGCGAAGTGAACCGCGAACGCGAGCTGGAACGGCGCCAGTCGGCGGATGAACGACGCCGCGAGTTCGATCGTCTGCGCTTCGAGCCGGAACACACTGGCGAGCGTATGAGAGAAAAGCAGCGCGGGAAGGCTCACCAGCAATGCGATCCCCACGCACAACACGAGCGACGCACGCGCCACGCGCTCGGCCTCGTCGTGGTCGCCGGCACCCCACGCGCGCGCGACGAGCGCCGTCGTCCCGGCGGTAACCGCCATCAGCAGCGCCTGCAAGATGAAGAAGATCCGGTTGCCGGTCGTGACGGCCGCGATCGCGGGTGCGCCCAGCGAGCCGACGATCTTGGTGTCCACGAAGCCCACCAGGGATGCGAGCAGATTGGTGATGATCGCGGGCCACGCGAGTTGCCAGATCCCGAGCTCCGGGCCGTTCGTGCGTTGCGGCGCTGTCATCGGATCAGGCTTCGCCTGCGATCATCCAGCAGTGCGGATCCTCGAGCACCGGCCGGTTCCCTTCACTGACCATCTTTGCGCGCGGATCGCAATAGCGGACGAAGAGACCCGGGCGTGCCATAGCCGAGTGATTCGGTCCCGAGCGGTGCAGCGTGAAACCGCTGAACGCCACCGCCTCGCCCGCTCGCATCGGCAGCGCCAGCGCTTGCGCCGCGACGCTCGTCTCGCGCAGCAGTGGATTCAGCGTCGCCTGGTCGTGATCGAGCAGGCCGAGCCGATGCGACCCCGGCACGATCCACAGACAGCCGTTGGTCTCGTCCGTGTCGACGAGCGCGACCCAGATCGTCAGATCGAGCGGCGGATCGAGTCGCCCGTAGCCGTTGTCCTGATGAAACGGGATGTCGCTGCGCTGCTCGCCCCGGTCGGGCAGCTTCGTCACGAACTGCTGATGCGTCAGGCACACGTTCGGTCCCAGCAACTGCACGACGGCTGCGATCTGCGGGCCCGCGGTGCAGAAGCGCCGGATCGCCGCCGAGCGATCGCAGAGCTGGACGTTCACGAACAGCGTCTGGTTCGCGCGGCCGCCATACGCGACCGGCAGCCGGAAGCGTTGCTCTTCGCCGCGCAGCACCGCGAGCTCGTCGTCCGCGAGGATCTTCCCGAGCGCCAGGAATCCCTGCTCGTGATAGCGCGCGATTTGCTCGGGAGAGAGGGGAGGGAGGCAACTCACGGCGCGCGATTCTAGCCGCGTCGATGTTTCTGGCAGGTTTGCGCTCGTTTGCGTCCGCTGGCTGCTGCGCGTGCGCTCTGCGAGAGTCGGCCACCGCGATGAAGATTTCGATGACGCTTCCGACGATGGCTCCCGGCTGCGACCGTGCGGCGCTGCTCGACTGGTGTCGACGCATCGACGCGGGGCCCTTCGCGAGCGTCGCGGCTGGCGAGCGCGTCAGCTTTCCCAACGTCGAGGTCGGCGTCGCGCTCGCAGCGGCCGCTGCGATCACCGAACGCGTGCGCATCGTGTCGACGCTGTTCGTCGCGCCGCTGCATCCGGCCGCGCAGCTCGCGAAGCGCGTTGCGTCGCTCGACGTGCTGTCCGGCGGGCGCTTGACGCTCGGACTCGGCGTCGGCGGTCGCGAAGAGGATTACCGAGCGACCGGCGCGACGTTCGAGCGACGACACGCGCGCCTCGATGCGCAGGTCGCCGAGATGCGGCGCATCTGGGCCGGCGAAACGCTGGTGGCCGGCACGGCCCCGATCGGTCCTGCGCCGCTGCAGCCGGGCGGTCCGCCGATTCTGGTGGCAGCGGCCGGTGCCAAGCCGCTCGCGCGCGCGGCGCGCTGGTCGGACGGCGTGCTCGGTTTCGACTTCGGGCCGCAGGCCGCGGAAGCGGAGCAACTGGTACGCGACGCGGAAGCCGCTTGGCGCGAAGCGGGTCGGACGGCGCGCCCTTACTGCACGACCAGCTTCTGGTTCGCGCTCGGTCCCGACGCGCACGAACGACTCGACCGGTATGCGCGTCGCTACCTCGCCGTCTTCGGCGATGCAGCGGCCCGCGCGCTTGCAGCGCGCTGCCTCAGTGCCGGCGACGACGCGCTCCGCACCGCGCTCCGGAACCTGCGCGACGCGGGTATCGACGAGTGTTTCCTGGTGCCGACGACGGCCGACGTCACGGAATTGGATCGTTTGCAGGGCGCCGTCGCTCTGCGCTGAACCGGCGGACGGGCAGCGCGGGGCGGGCGCGTGGTGGTGCGTTGGGCAGGCATCGCGGGCGCTGGTCTCCGCGCGCGTCTCGGATAGGCTAGCGCCCCGGCACTCTACGAGAGGAAACCGCGATGCCCACCCTCCATGATTTCTCGGCCCGCACGATCTTCGGCGAAGACAAGGCGCTGCACGACTACAAAGGGGAGGTCGTCGTCGTCGTGAACGTCGCTTCGAAGTGCGGGCTGACGCCGCAGTACAAGGGCCTCGAGAAGCTCTTCGAGATCTACCACGCACGTGATTTCGAAGTGCTGGGCTTCCCCTGCAACCAGTTCGCGGGTCAGGAACCCGGTACCGACGCCGAGGTGCAGGAGTTCTGCACGCTCACGTACGGCGTGAGCTTTCCGCTGTTCTCGAAGATCGACGTCAACGGAGCGTCGCGACACCCGCTCTACGCGTGGCTCAGCGCAGAAGACGCGAAGCCGGAAGGCGCGGGCGACATCAAGTGGAACTTCGGCAAATTCGTCGTCGGCCGCGACGGCAAGGTCGTCGCACGCTTCGCCCCGCCGACGGCTCCCGACGATCCGGCGTTCATCGCGGCGATCGAAAAGGCGCTCAGCTGAGTGCCCGAGGCGATCGGCACCGCGCTCTGTCGCATCGACGAGATTCCGGAAGGCGCAGCGCGCGGCTTCACGATCGGCGGCGACGATGCCAAGCTGCGTATCTTCGCGGTGCGCCGCGGCGACGCGGTTCACGTCTATGTGAATCGCTGCCCCCACGTCGGCACGCCGCTCGACTGGGCCGAGGGCGAGTTTCTCGATCGAGACGAGCGCCACATCGTCTGCGCCACCCACGGCGCGCGGTTCCGCATCGACGATGGCTTCTGCATCGCGGGTCCCTGCCAGGGCGACCGGCTCGAGCCGTTCCCGATCGCGGTGCGCGACGGCGTCCTATACGCGCTCGACGAGTTCGCCGCAGACTTCGCCTGAGCTAAACAACCTCAGGCCTTAGGTGACTTTCCAATCGGAGGGATGAGAGATGGCGATCAAGGTTGGCGACAAGATTCCCGCGGCGACGCTGAAAGTGCCGACCGCGGAGGGCATCCAGGATCAGAGCACGGAGCAACTCTTCGGTGGCAAGAAGGTGGTGCTGTTCTCGGTTCCCGGCGCGTTCACGCCGACCTGTTCGATGAAGCACCTGCCGGGCTTCGTGCAGCAGGCGGCGGCGATTCGGGCCAAGGGCGTCGACACGATCGTGTGCCTCTCGGTGAACGACGCGTTCGTGATGGGAGCCTGGGGCAAGGACCAGAACGTCGGCGACAAGGTCGTGATGGCGGCCGACGGCAACGGCGCGTTCGCGAAGGCTCTCGGTCTCGACTTCGACGGCTCCAAGTTCGGCATGGGCCAGCGCTCGCAGCGCTTTGCGCTGGTTGCGGAGAATGGCGTCGTCACGCACCTCGCCGTCGAAGCGCCGGGCAAGTTCGAAGTGTCGAGTGCGGAAGCGGTGCTGAACTCGCTGTGAGCGCGACCGCGTGAGTCGCTCGCTGCGGATCCA
>CAYGWM010000167.1:0-6513 GCA_964353555.1 uncultured Spirochaetales bacterium | reverse complement strand
GAATGGTACAAAAATCGATTGCGTCTGCCATTCGAGGGCGGAGTGCACAGACGATCGCGCGGGATCTCGAGTCGACGATTCGCGACGGCCGCATCGGACCCGGCGATCGACTGCCGCCGGTGCGCACGCTCGCCGACGCGCTGGGCGTGAGTCCCACGACCGTGAATGCGGCCTACCGATCGCTGCGCGGTCGCGGCCTCGTCGCGGGCGCGGGACGCCGTGGGACTTCGGTCCGCGGGCGACCAGCGCTTCGCACCTCGCTCGCGATGCCGGTTCCGGCAGGCGCGCTCGATCTCGCTACCGGCAACCCCGACCCGGAGCTGCTCGCACCGCTCGCGCGCGCGCTGCAGCGCATCGATGCGCGGCCCCACCTGTACGCCGAGCAGCACGAGTTGCCCGCGCTGCGCGCGATGCTCGCGAATTCGTTCGAGGCCGATGGCATTCCTGCTGAGCACCTCGGCGTCGTCAGTGGCGCGCTCGACGGAATCGAGCGCGTGCTACTCGCGCAGTTGCGATCGGGCGATCGGATCGGCGTCGAGGACCCGGGCTTCAGCAACGTGCTCGATCTCGTCGCGGCGCTCGGACTCGAGGCGGTGCCTGTGGCGATCGACGATCGCGGCATGCTTCCCGCCGCGCTCGAAGCAGCATGCGAGGCGGGCATCGCGGCGTTGATCGTCACGCCGCGCGCGCAGAATCCGACGGGCGCCGCACTCGATGCCGAGCGCGTGCGAGCACTGCGACGGGTGTTGCGAACTCGACCCGAACTCCTCGTCGTCGAGGATGATCACGCGGGTGCGGTCTCTGGGGCGGATGCGCAGACGCTTTGGGAACGCGGTCGCGAACGATGGGCCGTCGTACGCTCGACCTCCAAGACGCACGGACCCGACCTGCGCCTTGCTGCAGTCGTCGGGGATCGCGAGACCATCGGGCGCCTCGCGGGCCGCCAGCGGATCGGCTTTCGCTGGGTGAGCCATCTGCTTCAGCGCGTCGTCGTGGAGATCGAGTCGGACGCTGCCAGTCGACGCCGCGTGCAGCGCGCGGCAGCCCTCTATACGGAGCGCCGAGACAGCCTCGTTCGGGCGCTTGCGGCACGCGACATCGTCGCGCATGGACGATCGGGGCTGAACGTCTGGGTGCCCGTGCCGGAAGAAGTCCCCGTCGTACAGTCGCTACTCGCGGCGGGCTTCGCGGTGAGTGCAGGCGAGCGTTTCCGGCTCCGCACTGGTCCCGCCATTCGCGTTACGATCGCGACACTCGCGCCCGCCATGGTGCCCGCGCTGGCCGATGCGATCGTTACGAGTCTCGGATCGCAGAGCCGCTCAGCGGGGTCGTGACGTCCGCCGTCGCCGAGAAGACCGCTGGGGTCGCATCAAAAGCCCAGTTGGATCGGGCGGTTCGGCTCTGTGGCATATTGGATTTTGGTGCGAATTCACAAGGAATCTCAATGAGTTGCGACAGTTCTCCGACGAGGAGAAACGACCCAACTGGCGTTTCCGTTCTGCTATGATGCAGCTGCGTTGGAGGCCGGTGCACCCCCCGGTCGCCCTTCCGGCGAAGGACGATGAGAGACAAGAACCGTTATTGGGATTGCATCGATCAGGCGTTGGAAGCCTCGCACGGTGGACGTACCGAGGAGGCCCTCGCGTGGCTCGACGAGGCGCTGAAAGCCCATCCCGAAGGCGCCGAGGCCCACAACACCCGCGGCGAGATTCTGTGGGATGAAGGCAAGGTCGACGAAGCACTTGCGGAGTTCGAGTTGGCCACCAAGGCCGACCCGAAGTTCGTCCAGGCCCATCTCAATCGCGCGGAGTTGTTGGTCGAGGAGTTCGGCGCCTACGACGAGTCGATCGCGCATTGCGATCGGATGCTCGCTGGCGAAGGCGATCTGCCGCGTCTCGACCGCAATACCGAGGCGGAGGTCTACTACCTCAAGTCCAAGGCGCTCTTCTATCAGGACGAGCTCGACGGTTCGCTGTTCCTGGTGCGACGCGCGATGAAGGCGATCAAGACGGCCGGTGAGCAGGCCGTGTTCCGCGCCTTCGAGGGCCAGATCCTCTTCGAGATGGGACGCTTCGAAGAGTCGCGCCGACAGCTCGAGCGCGCCGTGTCACTCGAGCCCGAAGCCCCCCACTCGTTGTACTACCTGGGACTCGTTCTCGAGCGCCTGGGCGCCGCCGAGGAATCCGAACGCGCCTTCGCCCGTGCCGCAGCGATCGATGCCGACCACTACCCGATTCCGATGTCGATCACCGAGGAGGCCTTCGAACGCGCCGCCCGTGAGGCGCTCGACAACCTCCCGCGCTCGATCCGCGAGGAAGCGGAACGCGTCCCGCTGCTGATCGAAGACTTCCCCTCCGAAGACCTGATCGAGCACGAGGACGTCTCGCCGCAGATCCTCGGCATCTTCATCGGTGTGCCGCGTACCGAGGCGGCTGCCACGGATCAACCGCGCGACCTCGACCGGATCATCCTCTTCAAGCGCAACCTCGAGAAGGCCTGCCGGGATGAGCAGGAACTCATCGAGGAGATCCGTCGCACCGTGACGCACGAGGTGGGTCACTACCTCGGCCTCGACGAGGACGATCTCGAGCGGCTCGGCATCGCGTGAGATCGCTGGATCGGGCGGGGCTCGTCCTTGCCCTGCGCGGAATCGTCGGCGACGCCGACTGCCTCGCGCGACCCGACCAACTCCTCCCCTATGAATGCGACGGCCTCACGCTCCACGGCGCCATGCCGTCCGCCGTCGTGCTCCCGCGCGACACCGATGAGATCGCGCGCGTCGTGCGCACGTGCCGGCGCTTCGGCGTTCCGTTCGTGCCGCGTGGCGCGGGCACCGGCCTCTCGGGCGGTGCGATCGCGATGGAGGGCGGCGTCGTGATCGAGTGCTCGCGGCTCGATCGCGTCTTGCACATCGACGTCGCGGACCGCTTTGCCGTGGTGCAGCCGGGCGTCGTGAACGCGTCGCTGTCGAAGCTCGCGAAGCCGCATGGCCTCTTCTACGCCCCTGATCCCTCGAGTCAGCTCGCGTGCACGATTGGCGGCAACGTCGGCGAGAACTCGGGCGGACCGCACACGCTCAAGTACGGCACCACGACGAACCATGTGCTCGCCGTCCAGCTCGTGCTCCCCGATGGCGACGTGGTGCGACTCGGCTCGCCAACCGGTACGACCAACGGCCCCGACCTGCTCGGCGCCGTCGTCGGCAGCGAAGGTACGCTCGGCATCGTGTCCGAGGTCACGGTCCGCCTCTCGCCGATCCCCGAGTGCGTCGAGACGCTGCTCGCCGTGTTTGGCGATGTCGTGTCCGCGTGTCGCGCGGTCGGACGCATCATCCGCAGCGGGCTCGTGCCGGCCGCAATGGAGATCGTCGACCAGCGCACGATCGAGGCGGTCGAGGCGAGTGTCTATGCCGCCGGCCTCCCGCGCGACGCCGGTGCCGTGTTGCTCGTCGAGCTGGACGGCGTGGCGGAGGCCGTCGCGCGACAGGTCGCGCGGATTCGCGACGCCGCGCTGTTGGAAGGCGCCTGGCGCGTCGACGTCGCGCGCGACGCGGCCGAGCGCGAGCGGTTCTGGCGCGCGCGCAAGGGCGCCTTCGGCGCGATGGGCCGCCTCGCCCCGGATCTCTACGTGCACGACGCCGTGGTGCCGCGCGCCAAGCTGCCCGAAGTGCTCGAGCGCATCTGCGCGATCGCCGACGCCCATGGATTGCGCCTTTCGAACGTCTTCCATGCCGGCGACGGGAATCTGCATCCGAACATCTCCTTCGACCGTCGCAACGCGCGCGAGCTCGAACACGTGATCGCCGCGGGCCACGAGATCCTCGCACTCTGTGTCGCCGCTGGAGGCGTGATCAGCGGCGAACACGGCATCGGCGTCGAGAAGCGCGAGTACATCAGGCTCGTCTACTCCGACGACGATCTCGAGGCGATGTGCCGGCTGCGCGGGGCCTTCGATCCCGATGGCGTCTGCAATCCCGGCAAGATCTTCCCCACCACGCGCTTCTGTATCGAAGCAGATCCAAAGGCGCGCGGCTACGACCGCGTCCCGCTGTGACCGTGCTGTCAGCGGACGACTTGGAAGCGCTGCGTACAGCTCTCGGCGACGCAGCGGAGCTGACGCACACGCCTGTCGAGATTGGCGGCGCAATACTCGATGTCACGCTCACGCCCGGCGATGAAGACGCGCTGACGCGTAGCATCGCGGTGCTCGCGGCACGCGGGATCGGCGCGATCGTGCGAGGCGGCGGCACGCGCAGCGCGTCCGGCAACACGGCGCACCGCGCGCGCGTCGTGCTCTCGACGCAGCGACTCACCCGCGTGCTCGAAGTCGACGCCGAGGAGGGCGTCGCGCGGGCACTCGCCGGAACACCGCTCAGCGACCTTCGCGAAGCGGTCGACGCGGCGGGCTGGGCGCTGCCCTTCGATCCGCCGGGCGCACGCACGACACTCGGCGGCACGCTCGCGGCCGCGGCGATCGGACCGCGCCACCTCGGCTTCGGCTGCCCGCGCGATCTCGTGCTCGGCATGGACGTCGTACTCGGTGACGGCGTGCGGACGCGCTGCGGCGGCCGTGTCGTGAAGAACGTCACCGGCTACGACTTGATGAAGTTGCAGGTCGGCGCGCACGGCAGCTTCGGCGTGATCAGCGCTGCGTGGCTGCGGCTGCGACCGCGACCCGAGTGCGAGCGCGTCCTCGCCGCTGCGCTGGGCGAGACCGGCGACGCCATGGCCCGTGCCGTCGCCGCAGCGCGTCTCCCGACGGCGCGCGTCTGCGCGCTCGTCGACACAAATTTCGGTTTCGTCGTCGAGCCGGATCGTGCGCCCAGGGCTGGGTGGCTGCTGATCGTCGAAGCTGCTGGCGACGAAGCCGCCGTTGCGCGCGACGCCGCCCGGCTCTCCGCCGATTTCGGCGCCGGTGATGCGACGCGCGGTGTGATCGATCGCGTGCGCAGCCTGCAGGGCGCAAACTTCGGACCGGCCGGACTGCGCTTTCGCCTGTCGGTACTCCCCTCGCGCCTCGATCGGGCGCTCCGCGAGCTGGCGAGCGCCGACGCCGCGCTGCTCATCTACCCGGGGAGCGGCCTCGTCTTCGCACGCATCGCGCTCGGCGGCATCGCGGATGGCATCGGCGTCGAGCGCGCCTGGCTGGCGATGCGTTCGGCCGCGCGCGCCGGATCGGGCACTGCCGTTCTCGAAGCGGCACCGGAGTGGGCAAAGGTCGCGCGCGACGTCCATGGCGAGCCGACCGACGAGTGGCGACTCGCGCGAGCGCTGAAAGCACGCTTCGATCCGGCGGGCATCCTGAATCCCGGTCGTTTCGTCGGAGGGCTTTGATGGCGGCATCGCAGCGCGAGCCCGAGCTGGCGATTTCCCGCGCGACGCCAACCGGGCCGCTCGCCGATCTGGTTCCGGGCATGCTCGATTGCGTGCACTGTGGGCTGTGTCTGCCGGTGTGTCCGACCTATCTCGAAACGGGCCGCGAAACCGCGTCGCCGCGCGGGCGTATCTACCTGATGCGCGCCGTCGCAGAAGGACGCCTGCCGCTCGACGCGGGCGTCGCGGAAGAGGCGTATCTGTGCCTCGGGTGCCGCGCCTGCGAGACGGCGTGTCCGTCGGGTGTGCGCTTCGGGCGACTCGTCGAAGGCACGCGCGCGGCGGTCGAGCAGGCCGGCCTGCGCCATGGTCTCGCCAAGCGCATCGAGAGCTTCGCGCTCCGGCAAGCCGTACCGAAGCCGCGAAGACTCCGCGCACTCGTCGATCTGCTGGCGCTGGTGCAGCGACTGCGACTCGATCGGCTCGTGCGGCCGCTGCTCCCGCGCGCACTCCGCGAGCTTGCAGATCTGGCGCCACAGGTTCCGCCGCGTCGGTCGCGACGCGCTCTTCCCGAACTCGTACCCGCACAGGGCGAGCGACGCGGTCGCGTCGGCCTCTTCGTCGGCTGCGTGATGCCGGAGTTCTTCGGCGACGTGAATGCGGCGACCGCGCGCGTGCTCGCGCGCAACGGTTTCGACGTGGTGGTGCCCGCCGCGCAGGGCTGTTGTGGCGCGCTGCACATGCACGCGGGTGATCCCGTCTTCGCGAGCGACCTCGCGCGCCGCAACATCGACGTGTTCGGCGCCGCACGCGTCGACGCGGTGGTCGTGAACTCCGCCGGCTGCGGCGCTGCGATGCGCGAGGCGGGTCACACGCTGCCCGGTGTCGGTGAGCCGTTCGCCGCCGCCGTTCGCGACGTCTGCGAGTTCCTCGACGACGCCGGCCTGCGCTCGCCGTCGGGCCGCATCGAGGGCCGCGTCTGCTACGACGACCCCTGCCATCTCGTGCACGGCCAGCGCGTTGCGGATGCACCGCGGCGGCTGCTCGCGCAGATTCCGGGCGTGACGCTGATCTCGCATGACGACCCGACCAGCTGTTGTGGAGCAGCCGGCATCTACAATCTGACGCACCGCGAGATGTCGCGTGCGGTGCTCGCGCGCAAGATGAAGGCGCTCGCGTCCGCGGATCCCGACTGGATCGC
>CAYGWM010000166.1:0-6525 GCA_964353555.1 uncultured Spirochaetales bacterium | reverse complement strand
CGCATCGACGGTCGCGTCCTCGCCGGCTTCTTTCTGCCCGCCGCGCCACGAAGCGCCGAGCGACGGGCGATGGATCCCCAGACGGGCGGCCTCGCTGACGTTCCGCTCGACCGCGCCCATCAGCACTAACACGCACGAGCTGATGCAGGACGCGCCGCTCCGGACGCTGATCGATGCTCGCTCTTCGCGCAGGATCCGGCCAATCTCCAGCGCCGCGAAGACTTCTCCGCCCTGGCTGTCGACGTCGATCCGGAGATCGACGTCGCGATGCAGCGCTCGGCGTGCGGCGTCGCGGCGCACGAGCGCGTGTCGGATCAACTGGAGTCGCGATCCGTCGATCGTACCGCGGAGCTTTACGGTAAACGTACAGGCCGTCCGGTCCACCTCTCGACTGCGATTGGCTTCATCGCAGTCGAGCTTCCACCATCGCGAGGTGCTCGCGGTGCTCGCGCGCGGCTTCGATTCCGATGCGAGCGCCGGAGCGCTGTACGACGCCGAGCAGAGCAGCGCTGCACAAACCCCGCTGGCGGCGAGGAAGCGGTGCACCGATTCCCCGCGGCTCGCTATGACTCGTTCTCGAGGTGTGGGAGCGCACCCAGCTTCGAATGGCGCCGCCCGTAGCCGAAGTAGATCGCGATCCCGATTGCCATCCAGACGAAGAGACGCGCCCAGGTGTCGATCGGCAGCCCGAGCATCAGGTAGCCACACGACAGCACGCCGGCGATTGGCACGAACGGCACGAACGGGGCGCGGAACGGGCGCGGAATTTCCGGATCGGTGTAGCGGAGCACCAGCACGCCGCCGCAGACGATCGCGAACGCGAGCAGCGTGCCGATCGAGACCAGCTCGCCGAGCAGGCCGATCGGCAGCAGACCCGCGAACGCCATCGCGATGCCGCCGGTCAGCAGCGACGCCACCCACGGCGTGCGGTAGCGCGGGTGCACCGAGCCGAAGATCGGCGGCAGCAGGCCGTCGCGCGCCATCGTGAAGAGGATGCGCGGTTGGCCGAGCAGCATCACCAGGATCACCGACGAGAGCCCGGCGACGGCGCCGATCTTGACGATCGGCCGCAGCCACGCGAGACCGGGACCTGCGGCGTCGATGCCGACCGCGATCGGGTCGGGCACGTCGAGTGCGCGGAAGTCGACGATGCCGGTCAGCACCAGCGCGACCGCGATGTAGAGCACCGTGCAGATCGCGAGCGAACCGAGGATGCCGATCGGCATGTCGCGCTGCGGATTCTTCACTTCCTGTGCGGCGGTCGAGACCGCGTCGAAGCCGATGTAGGCGAAGAAGATCACGCCCGCGCCGCGCACCACGCCGCCCCAGCCGAAGCGGCCGTCGCCTTCGGCGAGCGGAATGAACGGATGCCAGTGATCGGTGTTCACGTAGAGCACGCCGAACGCGAGGAAGGCCAGGATCACCGTCATCTTGATCGCGACGATCCCGTTGTTGAAACGCGTCGATTCGCGGATGCCGACGACGATCAGCGCAGTGGCGAGTGCGACGATCACCATCGCGGGCACGTTCAGCACCGCGCCGGTCGAGGACCAGCCCTCGGTGAAGATCCGCCACACGTTCCAGCCGGCGTCCGGCGACGCGACGTGCGTGTACGGCGCCGACGCGAAGCGCGCTGGAATCTCGATGCCGAAATCGCGCAACAGCGAGACCACGTAACCCGACCAGCCGACCGCGACGGTAGAAGCCGCGAACAGATACTCGAGGATCAGGTCCCAGCCGATGATCCAAGCGAACAACTCGCCGAGCGTTGCGTAGCCGTAGGTGTAGGCGGAGCCCGCGATCGGAATCATCGCGGAGAACTCCGCGTAGCAGAGGCCCGCGAACGCGCAGGCGATGCCGGCCAGCAGGAACGAGTAGACGATCGCCGGGCCGGCGTATCGGGCGGCGGCTTGTCCCGTGAGCACGAAGATCCCGGCGCCGATGATCGCGCCGATGCCGAGCGCGGTGAGATTCACCGGCCCGAGCGCGCGGTGCAGCGTGCTCGACGCGGCCTCGGCCTGGAGCTGAAGAATCGGCTTGCGCCGGAACAGACTCATGCGCCCCCCAACGAGACGGGGCGCATCCTATCACTCGGAACGGCGTGGCAGATAGAGGTCCGTGACCGTTCCGGCCGCGACTTCCGCGGCGAGGCCGATCGTCTCGCCGAGCGTCGGGTGCGGGTGCACGGTGAGTGCGATGTCGTCGGCGTCGGCGCCGAGTTCGATCGCGAGCGCGCACTCCGAGATCAGGTCGCCCGCGTGCGGGCCGACGATGCCGGCGCCGATGAGCCTTTTGGTGTCCTTCGCGAACAGCAGCTTGGTGATTCCTTCGCTGCGGGCCATGCCGAGCGCGCGACCGCTCGCGGCCCACGGAAAGCGCGCGACGTCCACCTCGACCTTCTGTGCGCGCGCATCGCTCTCGGTGACGCCCACCCACGCGACTTCGGGATCGGTGTAGGCGACCGACGGGATCGCGCGCGCATCGAAGGCGACGCGCAGATCACACGCGGCTTCGGCCGCGCTCTTGCCCTCGTGGCTCGCCTTGTGCGCGAGCAGCGGCGCGCGCGCGACATCGCCGATCGCGAACACGTGCGGCAGGTTCGTTGCGAGTCGCGCGTCGACCGCGAGGAAGCCGCGCTCGTCGACTCGGAGCCCCGCCGCCGGCGCGCCGATCCGGTCGCCGTTGGGGCGGCGGCCGACCGCGACCAGCACGCGATCGAAGAGCCGCGCCTCCGGCGCCTTCTCGCCCTCGAACGCGACGAGCAGGCCGTCGGCGCGCGCATCCACGCTCGCCACCTTCGTACGCAAGTGAATTCCCGCAACGCGCGGCTCGATGCGTCGCTGCAGCGGTCGCACGAGATCGGGATCGGGGCCCGGCATCAGCCGATCCAGCGCTTCGACGATCGTCACATCGGAGCCGAGCGCTTCGTAGACCGTCGCGAGTTCGAGCCCGATGATGCCACCGCCGACGACCAGCAGACGCTGCGGCACGGTGTCGAGCGCCAGAGCAGAGGTCGAATCGAGCACGCGCGGGTCGTCGGGGAAACCGGGGAGCTGCACCGCCCGCGAGCCCGCAGCGATGATCGCGCGCTCGAAGACGATCGAGACGGGGCCGTCGGCCGTCGCGACGTCGAGTCGCTGCGGTCCCGCGAAGGCCCCGGTTCCGGTGACGACACGCACGCCGCGCTGCGCCGCCAGTTTCGCGAGCCCGCCGCTCAGCTGCGCGACGACGGCGCCCTTGCGCGCGCGCAGCTTCGCGAGATCGAGTTTCGGTGCGCCGAACTCTACGCCTGCGCCGGCGAGGTCGCGCGCGGCGGCCATCACCTCGGCTACGTGCAGCAGCGCCTTCGACGGGATGCAGCCGACGTGGAGGCACACGCCGCCGAGCGCCGCGTAGCGCTCGACGAGCACCACGCTGCGACCGAGATCCGCCGCGCGGAAGGCGGCGGTGTAGCCGCCGGGTCCGGCGCCGAGCACGACGACATCGGCGCGCAGGTCGCTCATCAGAGCAGGATGCGTCGCAGGTCGGCGAGCAGCGCGGCGAGCCGTCCGGTGAAGCGCGCGCCGGCGGCGCCGTCGATCACGCGGTGGTCGTACGAGAGCGAGAGCGGCAGCATGCGGCGCGGCGCGAACGCGCCGTCCTGCCAGACCGGCTTCCACTCCATCCGTGACACGCCGAGGATTGCGACCTCGGGATGGTTCACGATCGGCGTGAAGCGCGTGCCGCCGATGCCGCCGAGGCTCGAGATGCTGAACGAGCCGCCTTGCAGCTGTTCGGGTCGCAGCCGCCGAGCGCGCGCCTTCTCGGAGAGTTCCTGCAGCTCGGCGGCCAGCGCGAAGAGACTCTTGCAATCCGCGTCGCGCACGACCGGCACGACCAGCCCATGCTCGGTATCGACCGCGACGCCGATGTGGTAGTAGCGCTTCACGATCAGGTTCTCGCCGCTGCGGTCGAGCGACGCATTGAAGTGCGGGAACTCCTGCAGCGCCTTTACGACCGCCTTCACCAGGAACGGCAGGAAGGTCAGCTTGGTGCCGCGCGCATCGGCCTCGGCGCGGTGAGCCTGACGGAAGCTCTCCAGCTCGGTGACGTCGGCGTCCTCGAACTGCGTCACATGCGGCACGCTGACCCAGCTGCGGTGCAAGTTCGCCGCTGCGATGCGCCGCACGCGGTGCAGCGGCTCGCTCTCGATCGGCCCGAACTTTGCGAAGTCGACGTCGGCCGGCGCGGCGACGTTGACGCCTGCGATCGGCACCGCGGCTGCGGCGCCGCCTTGGGCGACGAGCGCCTTCACGTAGCCTTGCACGTCCGCTTCGACGATGCGGCCTTTGGGTCCGCGGCCCGGCACGAGCGCGAGATCGACGCCGAGTTCGCGCGCGAGCCGCCGCACCGAAGGACCGGCGTGCGCGGCGGGCTGCGGCGCATCGACGGTATAGGGCGCAAGGTCAGCGGAAGAGGGCGCCGGCACCGGATCCGGCGGTGCCGCCGCTCGCGGCTGCGGTTCCGTGGTCGATGCCTCGACGGGCGTGGTCTCGCGGCTTGCATCCGCGACTTCGAGGATCGCGATCGGCGTGCCCTCGCGCACGTTGTCGCCGACCGCGACCAGCAGCTTGCGCACGACACCGGCGAACGGCGACGGGATCTCCATCGTCGCCTTGTCGCTCTCGAGCACCAGCAGCGACTGCTCGGCCGCGACGCGGTCGCCGGGCTTCACGAGCACTTCGATGACTTCGACCGCGTCGAAGTCGCCGATGTCCGGGAGTTTGATCTCCTGCTCGGCCATGCTGGCTAGCTCCGCATCGGGTTCGGCTTGGCCGGGTCGATCTTGAAGCGCTCGATCGCCTGGCGGACGGTGGCGGGGGGTATCGCGCCGGTATCGGCGAGCGACTTCAGCGCCGTGATCGCGACGAAGAAGCGGTTCACCTCGAAGAAGTGGCGCAGCCGTTCGCGGCGATCGGAACGGCCGAAGCCGTCGGTTCCGAGCACACGGTAGTGCCCCGGCACGAACGGTCGGATCTGGTCGGCGTACGCCTTCACCCAGTCGGTCGCAGCGATTACCGGACCTGGCCGCTCGCCGAGTTGCTGTTCGACGAAGCTCTTGCGCTGCGGCTCTTCCGGATGCAGCAGGTTCCAGCGCTCGACGTCGAGGCCATCGCGGCGCAGTTCGTTGAAGCTGGTGGCGCTCCAGACGTCTGCGTGGACGCCGAACTCGCCCTGCAGCAGATCGGCGGCGGCGATCACTTCGCGTAGGATCGAGCCGCTGCCGAGCAGTTGCACGCGCGGCGCACGGGGATCCTCCGCGTCGCGCAGTCGATAGAGCCCGCGCAGGATGCCGTCGCGGGAGTTCTCTGGCATTGCGGGATGCGCGTAGTTCTCGTTCATCATCGTGATGTAGTAGAAGACGTCGTCCTGGCGGCGCAGCATCCGGTCGAGGCCTTCGTGCACGATCACCGCCAGCTCGTAGCCGTACGCGGGGTCGTACGCTACGCAGTTCGGGATCGACGAGACCCAAAGCTGGCTATGGCCGTCCTGGTGTTGGAGACCTTCGCCCGACAGCGTCGTGCGGCCGGCCGTGCCCGCCATCAGGAAGCCGCGCGTGCGCGAATCGGCGGCGGCCCAGAACAGGTCGCCGACGCGCTGCACGCCGAACATCGAGTAGAACGCGAAGAACGGAATCATCGGCACGCCACTCGTGGCGTAGCTGGTGCCTGCGGCGATCCACGAGGACATTGCGCCGGCCTCGCAGATGCCTTCCTGCAGCACCTGCCCCTTGCGGTCTTCGCGGTACCACATCACCTGATCGTGATCGACTGGCTCGTAGAGCTGTCCCTCCGCTGCGTAGATGCCGAGCTGGCGGAACAGCCCCTCCATGCCGAAGGTGCGTGCCTCGTCGGGGACGATCGGCACGATGTGGCGGGCGAGATTCGGATCCCGCAGCAGCGCCGAGAGGATCCGCACGTACGCCATCGTGGTGGAGTACTCGCGATCGCCCGAGCCTTCGAGCAGCTTCGCGAAGATCGACAGATCGGGAATTTCGAGCGCCGGCGCATTCGTGCGGCGTGACGGCAGGTAGCCGCCGAGCGCTTTGCGACGCTCGTGCATGTACTTCATCTCGGGCGCGTCGCCCGCCGGCTTGTAGAAGGGCGCTTCGGCGATGCGCTCGTCCGGAATCGGGATCCGGTAGCGATCGCGGAATGCCGCCAGCGATTTCTCCGCCAGTTTCTTCTGCTGGTGGCTGATGTTCATGCCTTCGCCGGACTCGCCCATCCCGTAGCCCTTCACGGTCTTCGCGAGGATGACGGTGGGCTGATCGCGGTGGGCGACCGCAGCGGCGTAGGCGGCGTAGATCTTCTCCGGGTCGTGTCCGCCGCGATCGAGTTGCCAGATCTCGTCGTCGGTGAGATGCGCCACCATTGCGCGCAACTCCGGGTGCGTCCCGAAGAAGTGTTCGCGCGTGAAGGCGCCGCCGCGCACCTTGTAGCTCTGGTAATCGCCGTCGACGGCTTCGTGCATGCGCTCGGCGAG
>CAYGWM010000165.1:5466-6646 GCA_964353555.1 uncultured Spirochaetales bacterium | reverse complement strand
TCGCCGATGATGTTGCGTTGGATCTGC
This sequence comes from uncultured Spirochaetales bacterium, assembly GCA_964353555.1. GTDB lineage: Bacteria > Myxococcota_A > UBA9160 > UBA9160 > PR03 > PR03. The sequence goes on along the minus strand of CAYGWM010000165.1, from coordinate 6,619 downwards.
GACGAGCCCGCGGCGATCGTCAGCGACAGCGAGTTCAGGTACCGCATCAGGATCGTCGCGCTCGGCAGCCCTGCGACGTCATCTCGCGACAGCCCGGCCCGGCCGAGGATGCGTACGCCCAGATCCAACACGCGCTGGAAGAGATCGGTGTAGAAGAGCTTGATCGCGGAGCCTTCGAGTCCCGGCATGCCGGTCTTGCTCGCTTCCGAGACCGAGCGCTTCACCATCGCCCACAGCGCGTCGAGTTCGGCGAGCAGGTGGCCGACTTCGCGGCGCAGGCCGGCGTCGTCCCAGGCGCGGGCGTCGTGGCGCGTGACCTGCTTCGCGACGAGCACCAGGTCCGCCAGCACGCGCTGCAGCTTGATCATCTCGCTTGCGAACGCGGTGCCGCGCTCGAAGCGCAGCGTCACGTTGGTGACGCGCCAGCCGTCGTTCTCTGCGCCGACGCGGCTGCTGATCGGTACGCGCACGTCGCTGAAGAACACCTCGGAGAATTCGCCTTCGCCGGCGAGTGTCGGCAGCGGGCGGATCTCGATGCCGGGAAGGTCCATCGGGCAGATCAGCCACGAGATGCCGCGGTGCTTCGGTGCATCGGGATCGGTGCGCACCAGCAGTTCGCAGAATTCGCCGACGTGCGCGAACGAACACCAGATCTTGTGGCCGTTGAGGATGTAATCGTCGCCGACGCGCACCGCACGCGTCGCGAGTGCGGCTAGATCGGAGCCGGCGCCCGGTTCGGAGAAGCCCTGGCACCAGACTTCTTCGCCGCGCAGGATGCGCGGCAGGTGCTTCGCCTTCTGCTCGGGCGTGCCCTCGGCGACGATCGTCGGTCCGCCGTGCAGCAAGCCGACGAAGTTCACGCCGACATAGGGCGCTCCGGCGCGCGCGGTCTCTTCGTAGTAGACGAGCTGCTCGGTGGCCGATAGCTCGCGACCGCCGAACTCCTTCGGCCAGTTGATGCCCGCGTAGCCGGCGTCGAAGAGCTTGCGCTGCCAGCCGCAGTCGTAGGCAACGCGTCCGGGCCAGTCGTGCGACGGCGGCGGCGTGCCGTGCTTCGGCACTGCACCCGCGAGCCAAGCGCGCAGATCGGAGCGGAAGCGCTCGTCGGATTCGGAGTAACGCAGATCCAAGCGGGAGGGCTCCTCGGCGGCGC
>CAYGWM010000165.1:0-5366 GCA_964353555.1 uncultured Spirochaetales bacterium | reverse complement strand
CGCTCGTCGGATTCGGAGTAACGCAGATCCAAGCGGGAGGGCTCCTCGGCGGCGCGATTCGCACTACGAAACGCTGCGTATCGTATATCGCCCGAAGCCGCTCAATTCAAGCTCAGTACGCGACCTGCCCCTCCAGCATTCCGCTCGCGCCGCGCACGACGATGATCCGCGACATGCACGGCATGCAGTAGAGGCGATCGCCGACGCGAACCTCGCGGGTCGAGCGGATCACCACCTTGCAGACCGGGCAGATCACTTCGTTCGCGCCGAGCGAATCGCCGGCGCCCTTCCAGCGCCGGTAGTAGCGGCGGTACTTCACCGGCACTTCTTCGAAGCCGGTGTCGTCGAGCACGAAGCGTTGGCGCGGCGCTTCGGTCGCGTCGTCGGGCGCGCCGGATTCGAGCGGTTCGCTGCTCATTCCGCGAACCCGAGGCGGGCCACCGCCTGCAAGTAGTCGCGGCCGAGCGCCGGCCGCTCGATCACGGGCACGTCGAGCGACCGCAGCGTCTCCTCGAAACACTCGAGCACGAAGTGGTCGAGTTCCTTCTTCACTTCGGCGAGCCGCGCGCGCGTGTGGGGCGCGCTGCGCAGCCGACGTCCCAGCTCGTTCTCGCCGAACCCGATGTGACGGCGCTCATCTTTCACGATACCGCGCAGCATCTCGGCCGTGATCGGATCGGCGCGTTGCGCATGCGTCTGGAAGACCGTGTACTCCATCGCCTCGAGGATCACGTTCTGCGCGAAGAGCGCGGCTTCCCAGTCGCGGCCCTCGACCAGCTCGAGCAGCCGCCGCTTGAAGTGCAGCAGCGCCGGACTCGCGCGCTTCTCGATCTCCGCTTCGGGGTTCGCGACGCCGAGTTCGCGCAGTCGGTGCAGCAGCACTTCGAGGTGACGCCCCTCGTCGACCACCTGCGTGGACAGGAACACCTTGGTCAGACGGTTCGGCGCGAATCCGATCAGGCCGCTCGCACCGTCGAGTGCCGCGGTCTCGCCGATGCAGTAGTTGCAGAGCACCGTCACGAGGTTCTCGCGTTCTGGCTCCGCGAGCGGCGTGGCGACACCGCCGGGACGATGCCCGTAGCTCGTCCCGGCGAGGTAGCCCTGCACCGATTGGAACCAGAACTCGAACGAGTGCACTTCCTCGAGGAACGCCTCATGCGGGAGGCCGTGCACTTCGAGCGACGTCACTGTCGCGTCCTCGGCGCTCGCCGTCACGGTCGAGCCGGCGTCTGGTATTCGAGCCCGATGCGGCCGAGCCGGATCTTGAACTCCTTCAGCACGGTGTCCGCGAGCAGCCGCTCCATTTCCTCGGGCTCGAGGTTGGTGAGGTCAGCGCCGTGCCACTTCGCCTTCGGCGCGCCGTAGCCCGAGAGGCTTTCGCGCAGCGTGCGCAGTTCCTCGCGCGCGGGCTGGTTGCGGAACGAATCGGCGAAGGTCGCGAGCATCCAGTACGACATGTCGCGCTGCATGCGCTCGATCTCCGGCTTCCGCCCGGGATTCTCCTTGATCAGCGAGCCGATGCGATTCTCCCCGAAGCCGACGTGGCGACGCTCGTCGGCGATCGTTCCCGCGAGTGTATGGGCGAACTTCGGGTTCACACCGTCGTTGCCGGCGTACATCATCTCGAACACGGTGAACGCCATGCCTTCGAGCACGATGTTCTGGCCGACGACGCCCGCGACAAAATCTTTCTTGTCCACCTTCTCGAGCAGGATCTCGGCGAACTTCACCAGGTTCGGGTTGGCGCGCTCTTTGATCACGTTCTCGAGTTCGGTCTTCTTCACGCCGAGGTCGTAGAGCCGCTGCGTGAAGACCTCGACGTGGCGGGCCTCGTCGAGCGTCTGGGTGGCGAGATAGCGCTTGCTGCCCTCGTCGGGGGCGGCGTTGATCAGGCCCGAGGAAGCGGCCAATGCGCAGCGCTCACCGACCACCAGCTGCACCGTCACGCCGATCGCCTGGTCGCGGATCGTCGCGTCGGTGATCAGCAAATCGGGCTCGCTCTCACCGGGCGCATGCCCGTATTCGGTCCCGCCGAGGTAGCCCTGCGGGCACGACTCGAGCCAATGCTGGATGGAGTACATCGAGAGGAAGTCGGCCATTGGATTCTCCTTTGGGATCGGGAAGGCACGCCGGTCCGCTTCCGCACTCGGATGCAGAAGCCATGCCTCGCGACGCCCGCCCGCAGCGCGCGCCACGGGGTGCGGTGTGTCGCGATTCGCCACGATGGGCTGTGACATCGGGCGATCTTGTGCGACGCCTGGTCTCGCACCGGCGATGCGACCTCGTCCGCGCGGCGCGGCTACCATGGGCCGCCGTCCCTGCTGGAGCCGCTCGCCGTGCGCTTCGCCGTGCAACTCCCGACCGATCGCGTCGCCGAAGGCGCGGAGTTCGTCGGCCCCGATGCGATCGCGGAACTGGCTCGCGCCGCGGAGGCCGCTGGTTTCGACGCGGTCTCGGTCACCGATCACCCGTTCCCGCCGGCGCGCTGGGTCGCAGCCGGGGGACACCACGCACTCGATCCGTTCGTCGCGCTGTCGTTCGCGGCCGCGGCGACCACGCGCGTGCGGCTGCTGACGCAGGTGATCGTGCTGCCGTATCGAAACCCGTTCCTGGTCGCGAAGGCCGCGTCGACGCTCGACGTGCTCTCCGGCGGTCGCCTGATCCTGGGCGTCGCGGCTGGCTATCTCGAGCCCGAGTTCGCTGCGCTCGGCGCCGACTTCGCGAATCGAAACGACGTCGCCGACGAAGCGATCGATGCGATCCGCGCCGCGTGGACCGGTGAACCGGTGGATCTCGCAGGACGTGGCTTCGTCGCGAAGGGCAATGCGCAACTGCCGCGGCCAACTCAACCGAGCAGTCCACCGATCTGGGTCGGCGGCAACAGCCGGCGCGCGATCCGGCGCGCGGTCGAGCGTGCAGAGGGTTGGCATCCGTTTCCGGCGCCCGCGAAGCTAGCAACGCACGCGCGCACCGCGGCGCTCGAATCACTCGACGATCTGCGCGCCGGTATCGCATTCGCGCGGGAGCGCGCGGCGAAGATTGGTCGCACCGAGCCGCTCGATGTGTGCCTGGTGCCGTTTGGCTTCTCGATGGGCGCGAGAGCGCCCGCAGGTTTCTCGCGGTTCCAGGGTCAGGTGGAAGAGTACGCGGCGGCGGGCGTCACCTGGCTCGCGATGAACGTCCCCGCAACGTCGCGCTGCGAGTGGTGCGATCGCGTCGCCGCGCTCGGCGAGGCGACGCGCACCCGCTGACGCGAGGAGAAAGGGGACGGTCCTCGACGAGGACGGGCCGAGGACTTCGGGGACACACGTCGGCGAAGCCTGTCCCTCGAGTCCTCGTCCAGGCCACTTGGAGGACCGTCCCCTTTCTCCTCGCCGGCCACCTCGAGGAATGAGACAATGGCGACCAGCTTTCACGGGGAGCTGATCGATGCCTTTGCTGTCGTCCGCTCCGCTCGCTGTGGTTCTCTCGCTGCTGCTCGCCAGCGCCGCGCTCGCGCAGGGGCACCCGGAGGGATCGTCGACCGGCGAGAAGCTCGGCAGCGTCAGCTTCTCGACGTCCTGCAGCGCCGCCGCCCAGCCGCTGTTCAACCGTGCGGTTGCGTTGCTCCACTCCTTCGAGTTCAGGTCGGCGATCGAGGGGTTCGACGCGACGCTCGAGAGCGATCCGTCCTGCGCGATGGCGGAGTGGGGCATCGCGCTCAGCCGGTGGGGCAATCCGTTCGCTGCCGGCCAGCGTCCGCCTGCGCAGCTGCAGCCGGGGCGCGACGCCGTCGATCGCGCGAGAGCGATCGGGCTCGCGACCGCGCGCGAGCGTGCGTACGTCGACGCGGTCTCGCTCTTGTACGCCCGCTTCGAGACGGTCGATCAACGCACGCGCATGCTCGCGTACCGGGACGCGATGGCGCGGGTCTCGGAGACCAACCCGGACGACATCGAGGCGTCGATCTTCTATGCGCTGTCGATCGCCGCGGCTGCGGCGCCGTCCGACAAGACGTACGCCGACCTGCTGAAGTCGGGCGCGATTCTCGAGAAGATCGCGGCGAGCCAGCCGAATCATCCGGGCATCTCGCACTACATCATTCACAGCTACGACGTGCCGTCGCTCGCGGAGCGGGCGCTCGAGGCCGCGTGGTGCTACGCGAAGATCGCCCCTTCGGCGCCACACGCGTTCCACATGCCGTCGCACACCTTCACGCGCCTCGGCTACTGGCAGGAATCGATCGAGGCGAACCTCGCATCGGGCGCGGTCGCGAAGCGCGAAGGCTCGACCGCCGAAGAGCTGCACGCGCTGGATTACCGGACGTACGCGTACCTCCAGACCGCGCAGGATGGAGCGGCGCGCGGAATCGTGGGCGCGCTGCCCGATGTGAAGGCTCGCTTCGACCCAGACGCGGTCGCGTCGGCCGCGCCAGGCTCCGCCGGCGTCTTTGCGCTGGCCGCGATCCCCGCGCGCTACGCGCTCGAGCGCGGCGCATGGGCCGATGCCGTGAAGCTCGTGCCGGAACCGAGCGGCTATCTCTACGCGGACGCACTGACCTGGTTCGCGAAGGCGCTCGGCGCCGCGCGCACGGGGGACGCCGCGGCCACGCGGTCAGCGATCGACGCGCTCGCCAGGATCGAAGCTCAGCTCACGGAGAAGAAGGAAGCCTACTGGGCCGAGCAGACACGGATTCAGCGTCGTTCGGCGTCGGCCTGGCTGGCACTCGTCGAAGGGCGCAGCGCGGAAGCGCTCGTCGAAATGCGCGCTGCCGCGGCGATCGAAGATGGTACGGAGAAGAATGCCGTGACGCCCGGTCCGTTGGCGCCCGCGCGCGAACTCGTCGGTGAGATGCTGCTGCAGATGGACCAGCCTGCCGACGCGCTGAAGGAATTCGAAGCCACGCTCGAGAAGGAACCGAACCGATTCCGCGCGCTGTTCGGCGCCGCCAGCTCGGCCTCGCTCGCCGGCGATCACCAGAAGGCTCGCACGTACTCGGCGGCGCTGCTGAAGATCTGCGATCGCGCTGACGAGCCCGGACGGCCGGAACTCGAACAAGCACGTCGAATGGCATCGAGCTCACGGTAGATGGTTGGCGGGTTGGTGAGTTGGAGACTCGAAGGCGCTGCTCACCAGCGGTGAGCGAACTCTTCGGCCCAGCCGACGAGGCCGTCGACCGCGATCTCGCGGCTGTCGACACACACGCGACCGCGCCACGTCCCGAACGCGCAAACGCCGCCGGTTGCAATCAACCCGAGATCGAGGCGCGGCGTGTGCGCCGCGATGGGCTCGAGCACCAGATCGATCACGCCCGAACGCTCGGCGACGACGCGCCAGGGCTTGCGCCACTCGCGCGGATCGTAGTCCCAGCGCAGATCCTCCATCAC
>CAYGWM010000164.1:0-6700 GCA_964353555.1 uncultured Spirochaetales bacterium | reverse complement strand
TGGCATCGCGCGGGTCGATGCTCATATCGGTGTAACCGAACAGCGTCGGTGCGTAGCCGGCGCGGCGTGCGGCGAGCGCCAGGTTGTCGAAGCGCGCGTCGAGCGGCGTACCGTTCGCGACGACGCGGTTGTTCAGCTGATAGGTGCCGGTATAAAGACACGCGCGACCGGGGCTACAGGGCGTCGCTTGGCTGTAGTGACGCGCAAAGCGGACGCCCTGCGCGGCAAGACGGTCGAGCTGCGGCGTGCGCACGATCGGATGCGCTGCGGCTGACAGGCAGTCGCCGCGAAACTGGTCTAGCGTGACGAGCAGGATGTTCACACGGGCTCCAGGGGCACGAAGGAAGAAGGTGCCGGGCACCTGACCCCGCGGAGTATGAGCCGTCGTGAGCCATTCGACCTACCAGATTCGCGTCGTGCGGCCTGAAGAAGTGGCGCTGCTGCCGGCGATCGAGAACGCCGCGGCGGTTCTCTACGAGAGGAGAAAGGGGACGGTCCTCGATGAGGACGGGCCGAGGAGTTTGGGGACACACCTCGCCGAGGAGTGTCCCTCGAGTCCACAGCCCGTCCATTTTGAGGACCGTCCCCTTTCTCCTTCTCATCCAGAGCGCGGCGAAGGCGTCGGGGATGTCATCCATCTGCGCTCCCGAGCCTGCGATCTGAATCCGCGCCTGCTCCACCGCGCTATCGCCAGAGTGTGCCTCGACCAACGCGCGTCGCTCGCGCTTGCCGTCCGCGCTGCTCTTCTGCAGGCGCATGGGCGCACCGTCGTTCCATGCCCAGAAGCAGACCTCCGGGTGCACTTCACGAATGCGGCCTCGAAGTACAGGACGCGCTGCGAACAGCTCGTCGATTTCCCGGACCTTGGCCATGATGTGATAGGTCTGCAGGCTCACGCGCAGCCCGTCACAGTGTTCAGCCGTGATGTCCGAGGCTTCTTCCGGCGAGCGTGCTGCCAGGGCAGGCCTGATCGGTGCGTTGAAGACGCTCGTGCAGCGAGGCGAGCCGAGGACCTTTCGTGCCAGCTGGTCGCATGCTCGACGCGTTCCGTCTTCGCTCAGCCCGATGGGAATGTCCCAACCGATGATATCGGGCAGTGGGCTGTGGTCGATCAGATGTAGGGCGTTTTCGAAGACGCGCGCCTCGCGCTTTCCGCTCTGCAGATCGCGGCTGATGCACACCCAGCCGGACTTGCACCCATCCACCCCCGCGACCCGCGATGCTCGAACCCGTTCGCTAGTCTGCGCTGCCATCGATCCGCCTTCGTGATGGGGGGCCGCATGAAGATCCTCGACCTGATCGCCGAGCGCTTGCCCGAGAAGTACGCGCTGCACGACCAGTACCTGAACGGGCAGATCGTGAAGGTGCTGAAGACGATCGGTTACGACGTCGCCTACACCGAGGCGCGCGGCCAGTACTTGTTCGACGGCGCCGGCAATCGCTACCTCGATCTGCTCTCGGGCTGGGGCGTGTTCGCGGTCGGCCGCAACCATCCGAAGGTCATCGAGGTGCTGAACGACGTGCTGCACGGCGGGCTGCCGCATCTGGTGCAGATGGACGTCACGGTGCTCGCCGGCATGCTCGCCGAGCGACTCGTCGCAAAGATGCCGGCCGGTCTCGAGAAGGTCTTCTTCTGCAACTCGGGCGCGGAGTCGGTCGAGGCCGCGATCAAGTTCGCGCGCTACGCGACCAAGCGCTCGAAGATCGTCTTCGTCGAGCGCGGCTATCACGGCCTCACCTATGGTCCGCTCTCGATCAACGGGATGGAAGAGTTCCGCGAAGGCTTCGGGCCGCTGTTGCCGGATTGCGTGCGGATTCCGTTCGACGACTTGCCGGCGCTCGAGAGCGCGCTGCGCGGGCGGGACGTCGCGGCGTTCATCGTCGAGCCGATCATCGGCCACGGCGTCCACATCCCGAGCGACGAATACCTGCCCGGCGCCAGCGCGCTCTGCAAGAAGTACGGCGCGCTGTTGGTCGCCGACGAAGTGCAGACCGGCCTCGGGCGCACCGGAAAATTCCTCGCGGTCGAGCACTGGGGCGTCGAGCCGGACATGGTCTGCATGGCGAAGGCGCTCTCGGGCGGCTTCGTGCCGGTGGGCGCGGTGGCATGTCGCAAATGGGTGTTCGACGCGGTCTTCAATCGGATGGACCGCGCTGTCGTGCACGGCTCCACCTACTCGAAGAACAACCTCGCGATGGCGGCGGGTCTCGCGACGCTCGAGGTGATCGACGACGAGAAGCTGATCGAGAACAGCGCGGCGCTCGGCCAGCAGATCGTCGACGACCTCACGCCGCTGGTCGATCGCTTCGAGTTCCTGAAGGACGTGCGCGGCAAGGGCATGATGATCGCGCTCGAGTTCGGCAAGCCGGACTCCTTCAAGCTGAAGGCCGCGTGGAAAATACTGGGCGCCGCGAACGAGAGCCTCTTCGGCCAGCTGATCACCGTGCCGCTCTTCACGAAACACCGCATCCTCACGCAGATCGCCGGGCACGCGATGCACATCGTGAAGTTGCTGCCGCCGCTGAACATCACGCAGGAAGACCGCCAGTGGATCACGTCGTCCTGCACCGACGTGATCTCGGACACCCACCAGGTCGGCGGCGCGGTCTGGGATCTCGGCAAGCAACTCGCCGGTGCGGCGATCCGCATGAAGACCGGCGGCTGATCCCGTGCAGGTCTTCGTCACCGGCGCGAACGGCTTCGTCGGCTCGCACATCGTCTGGGAGCTGCTGCACCGCGGCCACGAAGTAACCGCCCTCGTCGGCGCCGACATCGACAACCACCTGCTCGCGGGCATGCCGGTGAAGGTGCGCGACTTCGACCTGCGCGATCGCGCGAGCGTTCGCAGCGCGCTCGATGGTGCCGAAGCCATCATCCACAGCGCCGCCTGCTACGCGTTCTGGAAACCCGATCCGCGCGAGATCTACCGCGTGAACGTCGACGGCACGCGCTTTGTACTCGACGCCGCGCGCGACCTCGGCGTGAGCAAGGTCGTCTACACCAGCAGCACCGCCACGCTGTCGCCGATCTTCAGGATTCCCGACGATCGCGACGTGCCGGGCGACGAAGAGGGCGTCTTCGACATCCGGCTGTTCCGCGGTCACTACAAGATGTCGAAGGCGATGGCCGAGATGGTCGCGCTGCGTGCCGCCGCACGCGGCCTGCCGCTGGTGATCACGCATCCCACCACGGTGATCGGCGCCGGCGATTGCCGCCCGACGCCGAGCGGCTCGATGATCCAGCACTACATCAACGGACATATGAAAGTGTTTGTCGAAATGGCGCAGAACGTCGTCGACGTGCGCGACGTCGCGCTCGGCCACGTGCTCGCGCTCGAGAAGGGCGCCCCCGGCGAACGCTTCGTACTCGGCGGCGACAACCTCTCGATGCGCGAAGTTCTCGCGATCCTCGCCGACCTGACCGGCATCCCGGCTCCGCGCGTCGCGTTGCCGCTGCCACTGCTCAGCGTTGTCGGTCGCGTGATGGAGTGGATCGCCGACACGATCACGCACAAGGAACCCGCGGCGACGCTCGAGGCCGCGCTCCACGCGCGCGACAGCCGCTACGTCAGTATCGAGAAGGCGCGTCGCGAACTCGGCTACGCGCCGCGCCCGGCGCGCGCCGTGCTCGCCGACGCGGTGCGCTTCTTCGCGAGCGAGGGCTACTGCAAGCCCGACGTGGCGAATCGGATCCTGCGCCGGCCGGAGCTGGAAGCGGCGCTGCGCGACGTCGCGTAGCCCCAATCGCGAACGATGACGATGGCGCTGCTCCTCCCCGTCAGCGCCACCGCCGACGCCCGACGCATCGTCGCGGCGCGCGCGCTGCGCGGCTTCGCCGACGGACTCGTCAGCGTGCTGCTGGCGAGTCATCTCGCTGCGCTCGGACTCTCCGCGGTGCAAGTCGGCGCAGTCGTCACGTCGACCTTGCTCGGTTCCGCGGCGCTGACGCTCGCGGTCGGGCTCGGTGGCCGGCGCATTCCCGAGCGCAGCGTGCTGCTCGGGGCGTCGCTGCTGATGCTCGCGACCGGCGTTGCATTCGCCGGCGTCACGTCGTTCCCGCTGCTGCTCGCGGTCGCGTTCATCGGCACGCTGAATCCGTCCGGCGGCGACGTCAGCGTGTTCTTGCCGACGGAGCAATCGCTGCTCGCGCAGAACGTCGGCGCGGCGGATCGAACCGCGCTCTTCGCCCGCTACAACCTGGGCGGCATCCTGCTCGGTGCGCTCGGCGCGATCGCGATCGGCGTTCCGCTGTTGGTCGCGCCCGAGGGCGCGGTGCAGCCGCGACCCTTCCTGCTGTACGCCGCGGTCGCGATTGCGATCGGTGGGCTCTACCTCGGTTTGCGCGGCGGTCGCGCGGCGCGCGCGACGGATGCCGGCAGCGGGCGACTCGTCGAATCGCGCAGCGCGGTGCTGCGACTCGCGGCGCTCTTCAGTCTCGACTCGTTCGGCGGCGGCTTCGTCGTCGATTCGCTGCTCGCGCTGTGGCTGTTCCAGCGCTTCGAGCTGTCGCTCGAAGCGGCCGGCGCGATGTTCTTCGCAGCGCGGCTGCTCTCCGCGTTCTCGCAGCTGGTCTCCCCGTGGCTCGCGGCGCGCATCGGCCTCGTCCCCACGATGGTGTACACGCACATCCCCGCGAACCTGATGCTGATCGCCGCGGCGTTCATGCCGACGGCTGGCTCGGCGATCGCGATGCTGGTCGCGCGGATGGCGCTGTCGCAGATGGACGTGCCGGCGCGGCAGTCCTACGTGATCGCGGTGACGCCGCCGGCCGAGCGCGCCGCGGCGGTGAGCGTCACGAACGTGCCGCGCAGTCTCGCCGCGGCGCTGCCGCCGCTCGCATCGGGCGCGCTGCTCGAGTACAGCGACTTCGGCTGGCCGCTGGTGATCGGCGGCGCGCTGAAGATCGCCTACGACCTGCTGCTGCTCGCGCAGTTTCGCTCGGTGGTTCCCGGGGAGGATCGCTAGCGAGCGGCCATGCCCAGCGGCGCGATCACGACGAGGCCACCGCCGCGCGACTTGGCGTCGTACATCGCGCGGTCGCTCGCTTGCAGTAACTGCTTCAGCTCGAGGCCGTGCTCTGGAAACAACGCGATTCCGACGCTCGGGACACAGAAGAGTTCGTGTTCGCCAATCAGTACCGGCTCGCGCGCGCTGGCGAGCAGTCGCTCGGCTACCCACAGCGCGCCGTCGACACCACTATCGAGCAGCAGCAACACGAACTCGTCGCCACCGAAGCGGGCCAGTAGATCGGGACCGCGCGTGCAGCGCTGCATCCGCGCCGCGAACTCGCAGAGCAGCAGGTCGCCGACTTCGTGGCCAAGCGTGTCGTTGACTTCCTTGAAGCGGTCGAGGTCGACGTAGAGCAGGGCGCTCGGGTTCGGCTCGCCGTCCGGTCGGAGCAGCAGCGCCGGTGCGTCCGCTTCGAAGCCGCGGCGGTTCAGCAATCCGGTCAGCGAGTCCTGTGCGGCAGCCGCTTCCATCGCGAGTTCGCGGTGTTTGCGTTCGGTGAGGTCGAAGAAGGTCACGACGAGATCGTCGCCAGCGGCAACCGCGATGAAGCGCAGCCACGCTTCGCGGCCGTCGCGCATCACGGAGCGTTCGATTTCGCGGCGTTCGCCGCTTTGAAACGCTTCGCGGAACACCTGGAAGAGCGCTGCGGTGTGCGGGTGCACGGCGCCCTTGAAGGGACGCCCGACCAGCTCCGCGCGCGGGCGACCGATCTGGGCAGCGGCGGCGGGATTTGCGAAGACGCAGATGAAGTCGCGCACCACGCCGTCGTCGCCGCGCTTCGGTTGCAAGCGCAGGATGCCGTTCGGCGAGTGCTCGACGATGCCGAACAGCAGCGCCTCGTTGTCGCGCTGGGCTGCGGCAGCTCGCTCGCGGCATGTGACATCGCGCAGCAGCACGACGCGGCCACGCTCCTTGCCAGACTCGCCACGCAATGGCGAGATGCGGAGCTCGAGATTGCGACCGTCGTCCGTGGCGCAGGCGAGCGTCACCGCGTTCAGGGATCGCAGCGCGGCCGCGAGCGCCGGGTGCTCGGGCAGCGTGTCTTCGATGCGGTAGCCAATCACGGTCTCTCGCGGACGCCGCATGATCTGGAGCGCCGCGGTGTTGGTATTCGCTACGCGGCCCTGCGTGTCGGCGACGAACACGCCGTCCTCCATGTGTTCGAACACCGCGCGGTAGGCGACCGGCGCCAGCTTGAAGAGCTCGCCGCGCACGAAGCCCCACGAGAACAGCAGTCCGCTGATCCCGAACGCGAAGGGCGTCGGGCTGATGCGTCCGATCGGCGGCACCAGCCCGCTCATGAACAGTACGTTCGCGGTGAGCGGCAGCAAGATGCCGACGAGCAGCAACAGCGCCTGTGAGCGGTAGAGCGTCGATTCGAGCCACAGTTCGGCGACCAGCACCGCCATGGCGCCGGCCGTCAGTAGATAGCTGTACGGAATGTGCACCCACCAGAACCACGGACCCCACGGCATGCGCGCCGAGAGAGCGCCGTCCGCATCGAGCGGCGGATGTGCCCACATCCACTCGTGACTTTCATTGGTCCAGGTCAACCCGATCGTGACGAGTGGCAGCAGCAGCAAGAGCGCGACGTGGCGCGCTCGCACGGCCATCCGCTCGGTGTATTGCAGGAAGAACAAGAAGAACATCGGTGGCACCAGCGCGATTGTGGTGTACTTGATCTTCGCGG
>CAYGWM010000163.1:4636-6759 GCA_964353555.1 uncultured Spirochaetales bacterium | reverse complement strand
CGTCCCCGCTCAGATCCCGCGACGCAACTCACGCAACCAACGTCCCCTTCCGGACCCTTACGCGATCCAGAGCAGCGCGATGCCGCAGCCGAGGCCGATCAGGAACACGAGCGAACGCAGGATGTCCTGATTGGCGAGATAGAGGATCGGGTGGACCACGCGCGTCGCGAGGAATACCAGCGACAGATTCGCCGCAGTCGATCCCTTCGCCGCTTCCGGGTTCGCGAAGTGCAGCACGGCGAGCACCGCGGTAAAGAAGCCGAGCGCCTCCCAGGCGTTCTGCTGGGCGCCGTACGCTCGCGCGCCGACACCCTCGAGCCGCGCAGCCTGGATTCGCGGGTGCTTGTTATCGATGGAGCCGAACTGCTGCATCTTGAAATAGCCGCCGGCGAACGAAAGCACGTAGGGGAGCACGGTGACGATCAGAAGACACCAGATGGGAGTCGTCATGGGCGAGATCCTCCAAGCATGAGTGGCGGCGCATCATACACCCAGTCGCAGTAGGCGACACAGGCTAAGCGGCTCTCAGCAGCAGTCGATCAAGACCTTCAGCGCGCCGGGTTCGGCGGCGCGCGCGAGCGCCGACTCGGCGTCTGCGAGCGGAACGCGCGCGGTGACCAGCGCATCCACCTCGACGTCGCCGCGTTCGAGTGCGCGCAACGCCGGCGGGAACGGACCGCAGCGCGAGCCGATCACCTGGATCTCGTGGATCACCAGCGGCGCGAGATCGAGCGGTTCCCGGGCGGCGATCGTGCTCTTCAGGACCAGCGTGCCGCGCGGCCTCGTGAGAGCCATCGCGCGACGGAAGCCCGCGATCGTGCCGGTGGCTTCGACCACCAGCGGCGCGGGCTCGCCCGCGAACGCTTCCGAGCGCGCCGTTGCGATGCCGCGTCGCGCCAGCACCGCGAGCTTTGCGTCGTGATGGCCGAGCGCCGTCACCTGCGCGCCCGCGGCATGCAGTACCTGCGCGACGAGCAACCCGAGCTTGCCGTCGCCGAGCACGAGGCAGCGCACGCCGGGCTCGATCGGGATCTGTGCGGGGATCTCGAACGCCGCGGCGAGCGGCTCGACGAAGACCGCGCGCTCGTCGGACACCGAATCCGGTACGCGGTGCAGATTCGCGATCGGCACCGCGACGAGTTCGGCGATGGCACCGTCGGCGCCGTCGATGCCCATCACGCGGCGCGACGGGCAGTGACGCTCGAGGTTCTGCCCGCAGGCGTCGCAACGCCCGCACGCGAAGTTGATCTCGCCGACGACGCGCTGTCCGCACCACTCGGGTGGTCCCGCCACCACGCGTCCGACGAATTCATGGCCGAGCACGCCGCGGAATCCCAGGTAGCCGCGACACAGCTCGAGATCGGTGCGACACACGCCAGCCAAGGATACGCGCACCAGCGCTGCGTCCGGCCCCGGCACCGGATCGTGCCACTCGACCACGGTTGCAGCGGTGCCGTCGAAATGGAGCGCGCGCACTGGAGACTACGCCGCGCTCACGGAAGACCGGCGCCCGGCACGTCCACCACGATGGTTTCGATGCGACCGGTGTTGGCGCCCGTCTTTGCCGGGTCGTGGGTTTCCGCGGTGCAGATGTAGAGCGTGCGACGGTCGGCGCCACCGAGCATGCACGCGTAGGCCTGGTGGTCGACGGCGATGCGCTGCAATACGTCGCCGCCTTCGCGTACGCGCAGCACGCCCTTCGAAATGGGCGATGCCACCCAGATCGCACCCTCCGCGTCGAGACAGATGCCGTCGGGAACCGCGCGATCCAGTTGTGCCCACACGCGGCGCTTCGAGAGTCGGCCGTCCTCCGCGACGTCGAACGCGGTCAGCCGCGACGCAAAGGTCTCGCCGACGACCAGCGTCCCGCCGTCGGGTGTCAGCACGGTGCCGTTCGGGAAGAGCAGGTCGCTTGCGGCGACTTCGACACGCCCATCGGGATGCACGAGCGCAAGATTCGTCGCCACTTGCGGCGCACCGCCGTTCAGGTCGAAGCCGAAGTTCCCGACGTACGCGCGACCGCGCGCATCGACCACCATGTCGTTGGCGTGAAAACTGGCCACCGCGGTCAGGTCGGCGTGTATGACGAGATCATCGCGATCGCGGCGCAGCACGTTGCGCTG
>CAYGWM010000163.1:0-4536 GCA_964353555.1 uncultured Spirochaetales bacterium | reverse complement strand
AACTGGTGGGGAATCGTCACTGCCGATGGAACGCCGGGCGGCGCCCCGCTGGTGCAGCGAGAAGGCGATCTCGCGCCCGGCTTTCATGTTTCGCAGACGAGCCTCGAGGATCCGGAGAAGGAAGCGGCCGATCCGCAGCGCTACGTCGATTCACTCGCAGTTCCGTTCGTCGCGCTCCAGCAGGTGTTCGTGACGGAACTCGGCTGCCAGCTCGGCGACTTCGCGATCGTCACCCGTGAGGCAATGGACGGCAGCCAGCGCTCGTCCGCGGCGATCTTCGCCGATGTCGCGGCGCCGGAACTCCCGGTCGGCGAAGGTTCGATGGCACTCGCGGAGCGTCTCGGGATTCCGTCGAGCCCGCGCCATGGCGGCACGCTTCGCGCTTCGGTCCACTACGTGCTCTTCTGCGGATCGGGCAATGGCCGCCCGCGCCCGGTCGCGGAGATCGACGCCGAGGGCGCGCGGCTGGCGGCCGCCCGCCGCGCACGCGATGCGGCCGCGTGCCCGCGTCGCTGAACCATCCCCTTCGCTCGTCAGCGCTCGTGGCGAGATCGCTTCGCTCGCTCTCGGGCTAGCTTGTTGCCTCGCGGAGAGGTGGCCGAGTGGTTGATGGCAGCGGTCTTGAAAACCGCCAGACGCGAAAGCGTCTCGAGGGTTCGAATCCCTCCCTCTCCGCCATCTGAAAGCGACCCCGAATGCGGACTCGCCACCCCGGCGGTCCGTGTTCTCGCCCGCTATCTTGCGCCTCCCCGCAAGCCGGCCTGACGGCGAGCGACGCTGATGACGCGCGGGAGAGGTGGCCGAGTGGCTTAAGGCACAGGTTTGCTAAACCTGCGTGCGGGAAACCGCACCGAGGGTTCGAATCCCTCCCTCTCCGCCACTGCAAGCCGGCCGGAGGCCGGCGCGCAGCGCGCCGCAGGCGAGCGAAGGCCCATAACGTCGCGTCCCGAGTGGCAACCAATTTTTCTTTCTATCCGGAGAGATGGCCGAGTGGCTGAAGGCACGCGCCTGGAAAGTGCGTGAACCCGAAAGGGTTCCGTGGGTTCGAATCCCACTCTCTCCGCCAGGCTTTCTGGGACTCCGGATTCCGCTAGTTTCACTTTTCGCGCGCGCCCGTAGCTCAGTTGGATAGAGCGCTAGGTTGCGGACCTAGAGGTCGCATGTTCGAGTCATGCCGGGCGCGCCACTGATTCATCCAGACGAAGCGGCCGAGCGTCGGGCGAAAGCCTCCTTCGGCCGCTTCGTCGTTTGGCCTTGCGACTGGGTCAGGCTCCTTGCGGCGCTGCTAGCAACGATCCGTGTCGTCGCGCACGACGCAGATTGCGGAGAAGCCGCCGCCGGGTGTTCGCAAGTTGGTGACTTGCCCCTCGTACGCGCGCGCCCCGAGCAGCAACACTTCGTCGCGATAGGCGTAGGCGCGCACGTCGAACTTCATGTTGCGCGGGCCGTCGCTCGTCGCGACCTGGACCTCTCCGGGCTCGACGCGGCGCTGTGCGACGAAGCCGCCGAGCTGAACGATCTCCTCGAGCTTGCGTCGGGAGATCTTGTCGCCGCGATAGACGGCGCGGCTCGCGTAGGCCATCGCCGGCTTGAACACCCACTCGCGGCGCGTACGCCACGCAGCTTCGAGCCCCAGTTGATCGAGAAGGCGCGTTTCGGGAACCACCGCGCCGAGCAGCGCCACTTCGTCGCTCGTTGCGCCGAAGCTGCGCAGCGCATCCGGGGACGAGAAGAGCGTCAGGCGCTGCTTGTTCGCGAGCAGATGGTGTTCGCGGGGTGACGGCGTCACGACCACCGCATCGGCGAGGTACGCCGCCCGCAGCGCGTGACTGCGCTCGTGTTCGAAGCGCCAATCCGTGTCGCGCAGGTAGACGAGATCGAGGCGGCGTCCGCCCAGCGTGAGCGCCGCTCCGCCGAACGCGAGGTCGCGCACGTCGCACACCAGCGCCTCGATGCCGGCGCTCGCGAAGAGCTGGCGGAACAGCTCGAACTCGGGGCGCAGGAACTGCGCGTCGGGCTGGTCGTCGGCGATCGCCAGGAAGCGAAGCGATGCGCCGGGATGCGCCGCATGCAGCTCCGCCTCGAAGGTCCGGGCCAGTCGCACCTGCATCGTCTCGACCGGAATCAGCTCCGAGCACAGACAGGCGAGCTTCACCGGATCGCAGAGGCTCGCGGTGTGGAGACCATTGAGCAGCGCGCCGCCGGCGTTGGTGTTGATCTCGATCAGCCGCGGTCCATCGGGCGTCAGGTGGAAGTCGTAGCCCATGAACACGGCGGTGTTCGCGATCTGGTGCCGCGCCACCTCGTCGGCGCCCGCGTCGATCTGCTCCTGGTAGGCCGCTTCATGCGCGATGCGATGAAGCGCCGCGACGGTGCGGCGGACGACACCGAAGTCCGCTCGCTCCAGCGCGACCAGCGTGTGGGCGTACGGAACGCCGGGATGCGATGCCGGACTCGCGATCGGTTCTTCCACCATGGGCTACGGCCACACGACGCGATACACGACCGCGTCGGGATACTTGCGACCCGCGGCGCCGAGCCGCCGCGGCGCAAACGGGTAGCCGACGCGCGGGAAGCGGTGCCAGTGCAGCTCGGGCCGGTTCTCCCACAGCACTTCGCGGAACGACGCGACCGGCTCGAGCTTCGCACCGCGCGCTTCGAGTTCGCGGCGCACCCTTTCGAACGGATACGCGGGCAGTGGGTCGGAGCCGTGGCGCCAGATCAGCCACCGGGCGTCGTCGAGGCCGAACACGTAGCGCGGCAGCCCGAGCGCCAGCGCGGTCTCGCGTACCGGCGCCTCCGGCGCCATCCGGAATCCCTGGCGCTGCTTCGTGTAGAAGTAGAGATTGTCCCACGCGAAGTTGGTGACGAGGATGTCTTCCGGCGCCGCATGCGTGCGCAGCCAGCCGACGATCTCCGGCAGCGTGCCGGGATCGGGCACGCCGAGTCCGCGGACGAAGTACCACCAGGATGCGTTGACGATCTTCTCGCCGAGTTCGCGCGGTGCGTTCACGAACACGAACTTGTCGCCGAGCTGGCGGCCTTCACCCAGCGCGAGCCAGGGGAGCGTGTTGCCGGCGATGTGTGTCGCACCGAACAGCACGAGCAGCAGCGCGTACGCGGGCGTTCGTCCGCCGCTCGCTCGCGCGATCAGCACGCCGGTCACGGCGGCTGCGATCGGCAGCATCGCGCAGACGTAACGCAAGCCGAGCACCAGCAGCAGCGTCCGGGTGAGTGCGAACGGCAGCAGCGCAAACGACACAGCCATGAAGGCGCCGGCGATCGCCAGCAGATCGCGGTCGCGCGGCGTGAAGCGGCGCCAGAACACCGGGATGCCGATCCCCCAAGCGAGCCACGGCACGGCGACCATCGTCTCGGCCGCGAGCTGCACGATCCGCCCGGGGTACTCGAGCGCGTTCTCGAGCGGCTTCCAGTTGGTCTGCACCGCCGACCACGTCACCAGCAGCCACGGCAGCGTCCCGGCGAGGACCCACGGCGCGCGCCACAGCAGCGGGACCAGCTTCGATCGGAAGCGGGGACGTACGAGGGCGAGGCTCGCGCACGCGCCGAGTGCAATCACGGCGGGCATGAACTGCGAGTGGAAGAGCAGGATCGCGGCGATCACCAGCCACGGATCTCGCCGCCGCTCGCCGAGGCGCAGGAAGCCCCAGAGCAGCAGCAGCGTGAAGAACATGTTGAAGCCGTAGCTGCGAGCCTCCCGCGCATAAAGCAGGAACTGCGCCGAGGCGATGAGCAGGATCGATGCCGCGAGGGCCGCGCGCGTGCAGCCGGTCGCGCGCAACACGAACAGATAGAGCAGCGCGATCGACGCGAAGCTGGCGATCGCGAACGGCAGGCGCGCGGCGGCGTTCGACTCGCCGAAGAGCGCGAACGACCCCGCGGTCGCGTAGAACGGCAGCCACGGCGTGCCGACCATCACCAGGTCGTGCCCGAAGAGTCGCGGCATCACACGGAAGCCGTAATCGCTGTCGAGGAAGTTGCGGCCGTCCCAGGCGGTGGGCAGGCCCGTTGCGACGACATTGCGCGCGAAGGCCGCCGTGTCGCCCTCGTCCTCCCACAGCCATGGCCCGCCCAGATCGAAGAAGATCAGATAGACAGCGAGCGCAAGGACCGCCAGCAGCGGCGCGCCTCGCCGCCAATCGAATCGCGCGCCAGTCTCCACGAGAATGCCAGCCTACAAGACCCCGCCCCGGGGGCCAAGTTGCGTCGGGGACAGACGTTGCGTTGGGGTTGCGTTGGGGACGTTCGTTGCGTCGTTTGCGTCGGGGACGCAAACGACGCAACGAACGTCCCCAACGCAACCCGTCCCCAACGCAACCAACGCAACGTCGATGCAACCGCTACGGTCGGGGGTGATGGGGATTCGGTTGTGGATGGCTGCGGGGGTCGGCGTGCTCGTCGTGGCGATGGCGTGCTCGCGCGACGCGAACGTCGAAGGCGTGGGTCCGTGCCGCGAACTGCGCGGCGCCGCGCGCGAAGCGCAGGTACCGATCGTGCTCGTCGTGAACGACACGA
>CAYGWM010000162.1:0-6777 GCA_964353555.1 uncultured Spirochaetales bacterium | reverse complement strand
GCACCTTGTAGCTCTGGTAATCGCCGTCGACGGCTTCGTGCATGCGCTCGGCGAGAATGCCCTTGTTGTCCTTCGCGAGCAGCGCGTCCCAACGCCCGCCCCAGATCACCTTCAGCACGTTCCAGCCGGCGCCGCGGAAGGTGCCTTCGAGTTCCTGGATGATCTTGCCGTTGCCGCGCACGGGACCGTCGAGACGCTGCAGGTTGCAGTTCACCACGAAGATCAGGTTGTCGAGCTTCTCGCGCGCCGCGAGCCCGATCGCACCGAGCGACTCGGGCTCGTCCATCTCGCCGTCACCCATGAACACCCAGACCTTGCGATCACCGGCACCCTGGATGCCGCGGTGGTGCAGGTAGCGGAGGAAGCGCGCCTGGTAGATGCCCATGATCGGGCCGAGTCCCATCGAGACGGTCGGGAACTGCCAGAACGCGGGCATCAGCCACGGGTGCGGATACGACGAGAGCCCGCGCCCATCGACTTCGCGGCGGAAATTGCGGAGCTGCTCTTCGCTGAGCCGACCTTCGAGGTAGGCGCGCGCGTAGATGCCCGGCGACGAATGGCCCTGGATGTAGACGAGGTCGCCCGCGTGCGCGTCGCTCGCGGCGCGGAAGAAGTGGTTCATTCCGACGTCGTACAGCGTTGCCGCCGACGCGAAGCTGGCGATGTGGCCGCCGAGTTCGGCGCTCTCGCGATTGGCCTGCACCACCATCGCGAGCGCGTTCCAGCGCACCAGCGAGCGGATCCGGTGTTCGAGGCCGGGCTCGCCCGGCATCGCCGGCTGCTGGCTCGGGTGGATCGTGTTGACGTAGGCAGTCGTCGCGGAGTAGGGCAGGTTCACGCCCGAGCGGCGGGCCTGGTCGATCAGCCGCTCGATCAGATCGTGCGCGCGCGCGGGACCCTCGTTCGCGAGCACCGACGCCAGCGAGTCGAGCCACTCGCGCGTTTCGACGGCGTCGCTGTCCGGGTTCCGGTCGGCCATTCAGATCCCTCGGGCGCTGCGCAACCTCTCGAAGTCTGCATCGGCGTGGTAGGACGATCGCGTGAGCGGGGAAGCGGCCGCCAGCAGGAATCCCTTCGCTCGCGCGGCCTCCGCGTAGCGGTCGAACTCGGCGGGATCGACCCAGCGCGCGACCGCGATGTGGCGCAGCGTCGGCTGGAGGTACTGCCCGATCGTGACGAAGTCGACGCCCGCGGCGCGCAGATCGTCGAGTACGGCGAGCACTTCCTGCTCGCGCTCGCCGAGCCCGACCATGATCCCGGACTTCGTGAAGACGCCGGGCGCGATCTGCTTCACGCGCGCCAGCAGATCCAGCGAGTGGCGGTAGCTCGCGCCGGGTCGCACTTCGCGGTACAGCCGGGGCACGGTTTCGAGGTTGTGGTTGTAGACGTCGGGCCGCGCCGCGGCGACCGTCTCGATCGCGCCGGGTTTGTTCCGAAAGTCGGGCGTCAGCACTTCGATCGTCGAGCCGACGTTGCGCCGCCGCAGCGCTTCGATGCACGCGACGAAATGCGCGGCGCCGCCGTCGGCGAGATCGTCGCGATCGACCGACGTGATCACCACGTGGCGCAGCCCGAGCGCCGCGATCGCTTCGGCGAGGCGCTCGGGTTCGCCCGCATCGACCGCGCGCGGCCGTCCCGTCATCACATTGCAGAAGCTGCACGCGCGCGTGCAGACGTCGCCGAGGATCATCACCGTCGCGTGGCGCTTGGCCCAACACTCGCCGCGGTTCGGGCAGGCGGCTTCTTCGCAGACCGTATGAAGCTTGTGCTCGCGCAGCTTCGCGCGCGTCTCGACGAAACCGGGCGACTCGG
Organism: uncultured Spirochaetales bacterium; assembly: GCA_964353555.1. Taxonomy (GTDB): domain Bacteria; phylum Myxococcota_A; class UBA9160; order UBA9160; family PR03; genus PR03. Next base: position 4,965 of record CAYGWM010000162.1, on the reverse strand, counting down.
TCAGCCGGACGCGCAGCCACGGAGGCTTGCGCGCGACGCCGCCGCGGGCATCAATGGTCTCGGTGCGGGTTCGTGCGCGTCGCGGCTCCAAAGACTTCTCCACTCGCCTCTACCCGCAGACTACCCTTCTCCGTTGGGGACGCCCGCGTTCGCTGTGACGCTGTCGAGCGGTGGCAACCAGCGCGGGAACAGCACCAGCAACAGCAGCGCGCCAGTGCCGCCGGCGAGGTACGGCGCGGCGCTGCCGCCGTGCTCGAGCAGGTAGCCCGCGAGCAGACTCGAAGCCATCCCGCCGATCCCGACCGCAACCGTGCCGAGCATCGACTGCGCGGTCGAGCGGAGTTGCGGCGGGACCACCGCGTCCAGGTAGAGCGGCGCGCCGAGGTTCAGACCCAACACCACGACGGCGTGCAGCATCTGCACCGGGTACAGAAGCGGCAGCGACTCGATCGTGCCGCAGAGCAGCCAGCGCAGGCCACCGGCGAAGAGCCCGATCGCGAGCAGCGCGCGCGCTCCGAGCCGTCGCACCAGTGTGCCGAGCACGGTAATCAGCAGGATCTCCGGAATCAGCATGAACAGCCACATGTCGCGCACGACCTGCAGATCGCCGCCGCGCGCGCGTACCAGGATCGGAAACAGTTCCATCGGGCCGTTCACGAACAGGAACGCGAGCGTGCAGATGCTGAGCAGACGCAGGAAGCGCCGGTTGCGCAGCAGCGCCTTCCACTCGCCGCGCTCTGCGCGCAGCGCGACCGCGCCGCGGTTCGGGATGGCCAGCGCGGCCGCAGCCGCGATCGCCGACAGTGCCGCCGCGGTCGGAAGCAACAAGCCGAGCCCCGGTTCGGTAGGACCGCCCGGTGTCGCGGCAAGTCCGAGCGAGGCCTGGTACGAGTGGAGCGCGGCCGGGAACACGAACATCGACGCGGCGAAGCCGATCGTGCCGAACGCGCGCACCCAACCGAACGCATGCGGATGGTCTTCGAGCGCGGACAGGCTCACCGAGAGCAGCATCGGGATCACCGCGCGTGCGAACACCGCGAAGAGCGCGGTCGCGGCGAGGATCGACGCGAATCCCTGCGCGCGTCCGATCGCCAGCAGTCCGACCGCGGTGCCCGCCGAGATCAAGACCAGCGATCGCGCGCGGAGCCCGCTGCGATCCGCGAGCACGCCCCAGATCGGTTGCCCGAGGATGCCGACTGCTGGCATCACCGCGAACACCGCGCCGATCTGCGCGCCGGTGAGCTGCGCGTTCTCGCGCAGGTAGAGCGCGAGATACGGCAGCGAGAGCCCGAACGGCGCCATGCTGAGCGCCCAATACGCTGCCAGCGGCAACGCACGCCGCGCGAGCGGGGGCGCAGGGGCGCTCACTAACTGCCCTGGAAGACGGGCTTGCGCTTGTCGAGGAACGATTGCACGCCCTCGCGGTAGTCGTCGCTTTCGAAGCAGGCGTGGATCGAGTCGCGGATGCTCGCTTGATCGCGGGCGGCCGCGTCGTTCGCGAGTTCGCGGATCACCAGCTTTACGCTGCGTAGCGTGAGCGGAGCGTTCTCGGCAATCTGCGCCGCCACCGCGCGCACGCGCGTTTCGAGCTCGGCCTTCGCCACGACCTCGTTCACGAGCCCGCGCGCGAGCGCTTCTGCGGCGCTGAAACGGCGCGCGGTGAACATCACTTCCTTGGCCGTCGATGGCCCTACGAGTCGCACCAGTGCGTCGATCCCCGCGGCGTGGTAGCCGAGCCCGAGCCGGGCAGCGGGAATCGCGAGTTGGGCATCGTCCGCGGCGATCCGCAGGTCTGCGGTCAGTGCGACGGCCATGCCGCCGCCGACGCAGAAGCCGTGGATCGCAGCGACGACCGGCTTGCCGATTCGCGCCAGCGCCGCGAACGCGATCGCGGTGGTGTCCTCGTACGCCTGCGCCGCGTCCGCGCCGGTGCGCGTGCTGGTGAACTCGGAGATGTCGGCACCGGAAACGAACGCGACGTCTCCTGCGCCGCGCAGCCCGATCACCCGCACGGACGGATCGGCATCGAGCGCCGCGGCGAGGGCGGGAATCGCCTGCCACATCTCCAGCGACACTGCATTGCGCCGCTCGGGGTGGTCGAAGACCAACCAAGCGAGCGATGCCTCCCTCGACACGAGCACACGTCCAGCCACGGTCGGGGCAGGGTAGCCGAGCGAAGGTCATCAGCTAGCGTCGCGCGTTCCGGACCGCGAAAGGAAGAGCGATGCACGAATGGCTCCGCGACGTGCTCGCACGTCGTCCCCACTGGATGAACGCGCTGCTCGGCTTCTGCGCGTACATGACGTTCCTCTACATGCCGTTCGACTTCTTCTGGAAGCCGATCGCGCACGATCAGGAAGTGTGGTTCGGCGTCGTGCTGACGGGACTCGCCGCGAAGGCGACCGAACCGTTGCACTGGGCTCTCTACGCAGCGGGGACCTACGGCTTCTGGCACATGCGCGCCTGGCTGTGGCCCTGGGCGTCGCTCTACGCACTGCAGGTCGCGATCGCGATGCTGCTCTGGCCGATCCTCGAGTTCGGCGGCGCGAAGGGCGTGGGGATGGGCACGCTGTCGTTCGTACCGTTCGCAGCGCTGAGTGTCGCGCTGTGGCGCGCGCGCGATCGCTTCCAGCCGCCGCATCGTCCGCTGCGCGAGCGCTACGGCGAGTGGGCGCTCGTCACGGGTGCGTCATCGGGGATCGGCGCTGCGTTTGCGCGGGCGCTCGCGCGCGAGGGCTTCTCGCTGGTGCTCAGCGCGCGCCGCGCGGAGCGACTCGAGGCGCTCGCGGCCGAGATCGCGAAGGAGCGCGCGGTGGCGACGCGCGTCGTGCCGGTCGATCTCGCGGCGGCGGACGGCGCCGCGCAGCTCGCCGCTGCGGTGGCGGATCTCGAGATCGCAGTGCTCGTCAACAACGCGGGCTTTGGCAGCGCGGGTCGCTTCGAGCGACAAGACGAGCAGCGCCTCGCCGCGATGATCCAGGTCCACTGCACGGCGCCGCTCGTTCTGACGCACCGCTTGCTGCCGAAGATGCGGGAGCGCGGGCGGGGGGCGCTGCTCTTCACCGGCTCACTGGCCGCGAAGCAGCCGATGCCGCTGCACGCCACGTATGCGGCGAGCAAGGCGTTCATTGGACTGTTCGGCGAGGGACTCTGGTCGGAGTTGCGCGGCAGCGGCGTCGACGTGCTGGTGGTCGAGCCGGGAACGACCGCGACCGAATTCCAGACCGTCGCCGGTGAAGTGCCGCACGACGGCGAGACGCCGGAACGTGTCGTCCAGCTCGCGCTCGAGCGCCTCGGCCGGCAGCCGTCGGTCGCCGTCGGCTGGTGGCGTTGGCTGCGCGGCAATCTCGGCATGCGGCTGCTGCCGCGATCGCTGCTGGCGCGCATCGCACACGACGTGATCGAGAAGCAGACGCCGCCGTCGTTGCGCTGAGTCTGGGCCTCCTCGAATTCCCCGCGCCTCCCGCACGGCTTCCGAGAGACGGGATCCATCCGGGGCCACGCTGCTAGCCGAGATCGAATAGCAACAGCTCGCAGTCGGTGTCCGCGGTGATCGCGAGGCGCGCTTCGTCGCTCGCTGCGAGGCCGTCGCCCGCCGCAACGCGCTGCCCATTCACCAGCGCGGCACCGCGTGCGACTTGCAGCCAGCCATGGCGACCCGCGCTGAGCGCATGCTCCACGCGAGCACCGGCCGCGAGCAGGCCCGCGTAGATCGCGACGTCCTGGTGCACGGTCACCGAGTCGTCGCGCCCGTCGCGCGACGCGACCAACAGCAGTTCGCTCCCGGTTTTTGCGAGCGGGAAGGCGCGTTGTTCATAGCCGGGCGCGAGGCCGCGTCGCTCGGGCAGGATCCAGATCTGCAGGAAGTGCACGACGGCATCCGAAGCATGATTGAACTCGCTGTGATCGATGCCGGTGCCGGCGCTCATCCGTTGCACCTCTCCGGGCCGGATCGTCGCGCCGTTGCCGAGGCTGTCCTGATGCGAGAGAGCGCCCTCGAGCACGACCGTGATGATTTCCATGTCCTCGTGATGGTGGGTGCCGAAGCCGCGGCCCGGCTGTACGCGATCCTCGTTGATCACGCGCAGTGCGCGAAATCCCATCTGCCGCGGATCGACGTAATCGGCGAACGAGAACGTGTGTCGGCTGTCGAGCCAGCCGTGGCGGCCGTGGCCGCGCTCGGCGGCGGGGCGGAGTGTGAGCATCGCCTTCGCCTCGGTGTCTCCACCGCCGTGGCGGTGGCAGCATGGGGCCCGGATCGATTCGGGACGGCAACTCCCGTCGCGGCGCTCGATCTCGCTCGGATGCCCGATCCAGAAAGCGCATCGCCCGCGGAGGTGGGTGCTTCTCCGCGGGCGAACTCAGTTCCGGCGATCAGCAATCAGGCGGCGCGAGCGGAGCCCTTGCCGACCTGCGAAAGGCGTTGCTGGAGGCAGCGCGGGCACATTCCATGGCTCGTTGCGGCCGCATGGGCGTGCCCAGCCGGAGCCTTCTGGACTCGCGGGGCGATCTGCCGATTGCACCAGGCACATACGACCATGATGTCTAGTAGGTGGTCGTACCCGAGTGGAGGTGGCACGGGACCCTGAAAAAAAGTGCAGGGTGCGCTCGCAACCGGCCCCGCGGGGGGCTGAGACTTGTTTTCCCCGGCCAGCGAAACCGGGAGCGAGGATCCCCGTTGCGGCCGTATCGATCCGCCCACGTCGCGATCTCGCGGGTCGCGCTCGTCGCCAGGTCTGCGCGCGCGGTCGAGGTTTCGTTCTTTGCACGCCCGCGCTGCGGCGCTTGCGCGCCAGGCTCAGCAGCGACGTCGCCGCAGCGTCAGCAGTGCCGGCAGCAGCAGGGCCAGCTCGATGCCGAGGCCGCAGCTCGTCGCCTCGGTACCACCCGTCGGCGAGGTGCAGGTGGGGTCGGGCGCGCCCACGCCGCCGCCGTTCCAGTCCACCTTTCCGTCTCCGTCGTCGT